>NZ_JBHUMH010000012.1:0-324944 GCF_042684845.1 Paenibacillus yanchengensis
GCAATTACAAATAGAATTATCCGACTATGTCCATTGGTTTAATAATCATCGTATTCATGGAACATTGGACTATCTAACACCTGTACAGTATCGATTACAAGCCCCTAAAAAAATTGTTTGATTTAGTGTTGCCATACCAATAACCGGTACTTCTAGTTCCCTAGCTATTTGTTTCAGTGTTCGGCTGATCTGCGAAACTTCTTCTTGCCTGTTCACTCTGCGTCGCCCACTGCCTTGTATGAGCTGCAGATAATCGATTACGATCATCCCTAGCTCTTTTTCTTTTTTTAACTTACGACATTTGGCACGTATTTGATTTACCGTAATTCCTGGTGTGTCATCGATGTGAATATTTGCGTTTGATAGCAGCCCAACTGCAGTAGACATCCGCTCCCAATCATCACCTTCAAAACGACCTGTACGCATTCGTGTTGCGTCAATCTGTCCTTCAGCACACAGCATACGCTGTACTAGCTGACCTGCAGACATCTATAGGCTAAATATAGCCACCGATTGTTTAATGTTCACGAATCGCGAGAGATCTTAGTCTGGAGAACTCCAAAGAAGGTGGCAATTGACCTTACTATTGATTTAACCCACCCGTGAAGTCCTAATGCTTGACCATCAGAATCATGTATATTCTTTTTCGTTTGATACACTGCAAGCATAGAGAATACCGGCAGCCCAATGGGCTTTTCTTTTCAATTAAAAACAGAACATATATTCCTATAATTAAAATTCCGATCACTTGATCGGTAACATAGATACTACTATTAGGAGGGTAATGATATGGCAAACTACAAAAAACTAGCTTCAGGTTGGCGTTACCGATCCATTTACGAAAGAAGTCCAGGAAAGATCAGAGCGAGGTTTTCGTACGAAAGCAGAAGCAGAACTGGCAGCAGCAGAAGCACTTATGAAGCTGAAACAAGGTTATGAAAAAACAGATTTACCACTGGTAGATTATATTAGAAATTGGATTGAAGAGTACAAAAAAGATAGTGTCAGGAAAAACACAATAAAAATCCATGAAAACAACCTAAAAAATCACATTAAGCCCTACTTCAAGAAACTAATTTTTAAACCACTTAGTGAAAAAGGATCTTAGCAAGAGAACTATCCAAATCATTCATGCGACTGTAGACGAAGCGCTGGAATTAGCGTTACTTCATGGCAAGATCAAACGTAATCCTTGTAAAGGCTCTAAAATCCAGATAGTAACAAATAATAAAGAATGTACTTTTATAGAATCAGATAAAATTACACATTTTCTTCAAGAAGCTCGAGCAGATGGATATACGTATTGGATCTTCTTTAAATTACTTATCGAAACAGGCTTGCGCAAAGGTGAAGCTGCAGCTTTAAAATGGTCCGATATTAACTTCAAGGATCGACTTATTACAATTGATGAAACGTCAAATTTTCAGCCAGATCATGAAGATGAGTTATTTGGAAAAACGAAAACTAAAAATTCCAGCCGAACTATAGCAATTAGTACAAGTATAATCAATGATCTTAAGTATCATCTCACTTGGCAAAATCAAAATAAAATAACGCTTGGAGAGTCAAAATATCGGCACGATCTTAATCTTGTACTGTGCCGAGTTGATGGTAATCCAATGCCTAAATCATCTCTTTGGAATTCATTTAAAAGAATCTTGAAACGAGCTGACTTAAGTCAAGATTTAACGATCCATTCTCTCAGACATACTTATGCTGTACTTATGTTAGAAGCTGATGCAGACATGAAATTTATCCAAGAACAATTAGGACACGGAAGTATTCAAATTACATCCGACGTATACGCGCACATAACAAAAAAGCTACAGCAAAATAACATTACAAAGTATGCATCCCATACTGCCCAAATATTTAATCTAGAAAAAAATAAAGTTGGGGGACGTTCGGGGGACGCCTAACTTTATTTAAGATTTTCCCTTCAAAACGTCCCCCACCATAATCCCCCAAAACCCGCACCACTACAAGCTTTCATCCACTTAGTACTGCGACAAATACTGGTCTCTCTCCCATTGATGAACTTGTGTGCGATACATGTCCCATTCAATCGCCTTTAACTCATAGAAGTGAGAAAACGCATGATCGCCTAGTGCTTCAGCTATTACTTCACTATTTGAAAGTTCATCCAGCGCTTCTTTTAAATCAGCTGGCAAGCTAACTATGCCGCCTTCTGCTCGCTCCTCTTCATTCATCCGATAAATATTGCCATCCGTTGACGATTGAAGCGGTAATTGTTGCTTAATACCGTCTAGTATCGCTTGCAAAATAACAGCCAACGTTAAATATGGATTTGCGGTTGGGTCTGGATTTCGCAGCTCTACCCTTGTCGATAGTCCTCGAGATGCTGGAATCCTTATCATAGGTGATCGGTTACTCATCGACCATGCTACATAACATGGAGCTTCATAGCCAGGAACTAAGCGCTTATAGGAATTAACTGTTGGATTAGTAATAGCTGCCATGGCACGTGCATGTTTCATCATACCCGCCATCGCATATCTAGCGACTTGACTCAATCCAAGCTCGTCCGATTCATCATAAAATGTGTTTTCGTCCTCTTTAAACAATGATATATGACAGTGCATCCCTGAACCATTAACTCCGAACAGTGGTTTAGGCATAAAAGATGCGTGTAAACCATGCAATCTAGCTACCGTTTTGACAACTAGCTTAAATGTTTGAATTTGATCGGCTGCTCGAATCGCATCTGCATATTTAAAATCAATTTCATGCTGTCCAGGTGCAACTTCATGATGGGACGCTTCTACTTCAAAGCCCATTTCCTCCAACGCAATAACGATATCTCGTCGGCAATTTTCTCCCATATCCATCGGCGCTAGATCAAAGTAGCCCCCTTGATCGTTTAATTCTATCGTTGGTTCGCCCCGTTCATCTGTTTTAAATAGAAAGAATTCAGGTTCTGGTCCAACATTCATCGCTGTAAAGCCCATCTTTTCCGCTTCTCTTAATACGCGTTTCAAAATTCCTCGAGGATCACCAGAAAATGGCGTACCATCCGGCATATATACATCACATATTAAACGAGCGATCCGATTTTCCGTTACCCATGGAAATATGACCCAACTATCCAAATCAGGATACAAGTACATATCGGATTCTTCAATTCGCACGTAACCTTCAATAGAAGATCCATCGAACATCATTTTGTTATCTAACGCTTTGTCCAGCTGACTGATAGGAATCTCTACGTTTTTGATTGCGCCGAGTAAATCAGTAAACTGCAATCGAATAAACCGAACATCTTGTTCAATAGCTATTCTTTTAATATCTTCTTTTGTATAAGCCACAAGTGGTCCCTCCGCAACATCGAATAGTAATTTTATTATTTTTTGAAAAAACGAGATAATTGTCCTTGAATCATGGAAGCTTTACTACCATGTCGCTGTTCTAATAATTCTTGTTTTAAAAGCTGGTGCATTTGTTTACGCGATAATTTTTCTGGCAGAGTCGTCTCTGATAGCGAAATCAACGCAATCGCTTCGTCACTTTGCTGCTCGGCTGTATGTGCAGTAGGATTTATCATTTGTTTAATACCAGCAATATTTATCCCTTTTTCAATCCATTTTTTAATTTCTAATAATCGTTCAACATCGTTAAACGAAAAAGTTCGTTGATTGCCTACTGTTCGGGCAGGATTTACTAAACCTTGTTGTTCATAGTAACGTATTTGTCTGGCAGTAAGATCGGTTAGCTTCATAACAATCCCCATAGAGAACAAAGCCATATTACGGCGCTGGTCATCATCTGTCATCGCACATCAACCTTCCTAACAACCCTTTTCATTAAGTTTATCCAGCAAAAAAAAGGGTGTCAAGTACGACACCCTTTTCTGTTCATATAATTAATGGTAATACACTCTGTTTAATCCAATTTCACTAACTGTTTTTCCACCAATAACTGAAGCGCTTGTAGGATGCCATACTTCGCATGAGCATAGGTTAATCCACCCTGCAAATACGCAATATACGGCTCTCTAATCGGAGCATCGCATGACAACTCTAAACTTCCTCCTTGGATAAATGTACCGGCAGCCATAATAACTTCACTCTCATATCCCGGCATTTCTGCTGGCACTGGCAGTACATAGCTATCTACAGCGGCTGCTTTCTGTACTCCTTGTACAAAAGCAATAAGTTGTTCAGCAGTATCGAACTGCACCGCTTGAATTAAATCCGTTCGTTGCGCATTCCACTCCGGCTTCGTAACAAACCCTAAACGTTGCAGCACACCAGCAGCGAGAATACTTCCTTTTATCGCTTGCGAAACGATGTGTGGAGCCATAAACAAACCTTGATACATCAATCTCATCGTGCCAAGCATAGCTCCAACTTCACCACCTATCCCCGGAGCAGTAAGACGCTGTGCAGCTGCATCTACTGCCCACTGCTTGCCGGCGATGTAACCTCCTGTTTCTGCTAAGCCACCACCTGGATTTTTAATTAAAGATCCA
Source organism: Paenibacillus yanchengensis (assembly GCF_042684845.1). Taxonomy (NCBI): domain Bacteria; kingdom Bacillati; phylum Bacillota; class Bacilli; order Caryophanales; family Paenibacillaceae; genus Paenibacillus; species Paenibacillus yanchengensis. The sequence goes on from NZ_JBHUMH010000012.1 coordinate 4,490, forward strand.
GCCATTATGTCAGCTCCAACTGCTGTTGGCTCCAACAACTCCGTAAATTCTCCGTAGCAATTATCAACAAAAACAATTAAATCAGTACGAATTTGTTTGACACGATAAATCATTTGCTTAATCTGTTCTACTGTAAAAGAAGATCGCCAATCATATCCTCGAGAACGTTGAATGCCAATCACTTTCGTTTTATCTGTTATAGCAGTTACTATCGAATCCCAGTCCAATTCATCGTTTGGAAGTAAATCAATGTGATTATAATCGATTCCCCAATCTTGTAATGATCCGATACCATCATTTTTTTCGCCAATGACTTTATGTAACGTATCGTATGGTCGTCCTGTAATGTACAATAGTTCATCATTTGGTCGTAAAATACCAAATAATGCACAACTTATCGTATGTGTGCCAGATACAAAATGTGGTCTAACTATAGCTGCTTCAGCACCCATTATATCGGCATAGATAAGATCCAACACTTCTCTACCACGATCATTATAGCCATAGCCTGTTGAACCTGCAAAATGATAATCACTCACTTGATGTGCTTGAAATGAGCGCGTTATTTTCCACTCATTTTGTTGTGCAATAGATTCTGTTCTAGCGAATGCGGGAGCTACTTGTTGTTCTACTTCTTCCGCTAATTGCAATAAATGTTGCATCAAATCGTTATTCATTATTACTACCCTTTCATCGTAAATCCTCAGGCCTGATCGACATCAATTCTTGCTTGCTAGGTACTGAATTAGCATATGTTTGCAGCAATCTCACCGCTTGGTGACGAATCGCTTTTTCCAATATATTACGAACATATCGTGCATTACTAAAGGAAAATATATCACTCATTTTTGCTTGCAGCAATTGTTCCCTTAGTTTAAACAAAGTAGCTGGCAGTAATACATACTCCCGTTCTTGCAACATAAGTTCGCCTATCTGCATAAGTTGATCGATCGAATAGTCTGGAAATTGTATTTGTATTGGAAAACGGGAAGGTAAACCTGGATTAGTTTGCAAAAAGTCTTCGATCTCCGCTGGATAACCGGCTAATATTAAAATAAATTGACTTCGATGATCTTCCATCGCTTTTACTAATGTATCAATAGCTTCTTTTCCAAAATCTTTTTCTCCACCACGAGCTAAACTATAAGCTTCATCAACGAAAAGCACGCCGCCCATCGCTTTTTTCACTAAATCTCGTGTTTTTTGTGCCGTATGCCCAATGTATTCTCCTACCAAATCAGCGCGTTCTACTTCAATTAAGTGACCTTTACTCAAAACACCCATCTTTTGAAACAATTTGGCAATAATCCGAGCAATCGTTGTTTTTCCCGTACCAGGATTACCTTTAAAGATCATATGATAAACTTGAGAACCACTCGTAAGACCAGCTTCAGCTCGTACTTTACTAATGTATAGTAGCGCATAAATTTCATACACGAGTGATTTCACATTATCCATCCCGATCATTTGCTCCAATTCCTTCTCTATTACAGCATAATGATCTGCATCTGGCAATGGTTTAGCTATTACTTTATCCGTTTCCTGTTCCTCTAACACCGTTGCGGAGCTACTGTTTTGATAGGTCTCTTGATTACTTAACACAATGTTAATTTGCCGAGAAGGACGATTCGTAATATGACTCGCTCCTCTCGCACTATTTTTATTCATCTGTCGATCACCATTCCTTTTCACAAAAGGCTAGCGGCAAGCGCACTACAAGTGTATTCTAGCTTGTTGCAGCTTATTAACAGATTTACTTAATTGCATGAGGAGATAGTAATCCTACTTTTAATAGTAACCATTCTAGCTTCCATTTCGTAACAGAAACTATTTCTCGTGCTTGATGATATACGGGGTGAAGCACTTTCGACTTAACAGCATAACCTGCTACTTGCTCATATTCTAAATAGTTTGCTATATCCAAAGCTCGAGCCAAATGAAAATCATGCGATATAATAATAGCGGAATTCAGTTTATTCTCTGCCATTATCGTTTTACTATATTTCAAATTTTGAAACGTATTGACGGCTTGATCATCCAAAAACAGATTTTCCTTGGGGACACCACGCTCTATTAAATATTGCTGCATCCCTTCTGCTTCACTAATTGTTGAGGCAAGCCCACCATAACCACCTGATAGAATCATAGTTTTCACAAGACCAGCTTTATACAAAGCAAGCACGCCATCCAATCGCTCTTGTAGAGCAGGGCTAGGCTTATCTCGCCATAATGCTGCTCCTAAAATAATAGCAGTGTCGGCTTTTGAAATCATTTCCATATTTCTGGATTCCTTTGGAATTGTATTAATAAAAACTAATGCAAATATACACCAAAGTAAAAACAAGCTACAGCATGTAATAACGGTCACTACCATTTTTTTAAATGTGGAGCGTTTTGTTCGTTTAGACCGTTTCTTTTTTTTCTGTCTTGCATGCGACACCTACATCACCTCTTCATGTCTATAACAAATTGTTTATAATGCTTTCTTGATAAATCAAAGTAAGGAAAACGATTATGTTTTATATCACGAAGCAATTGTTTCACTGTCCTTGATGCTAAATCTGCATCTTTTTCAGTCACTTTCCCTTGCTCTAACGCTGCTAATAATTCGTCTTCATCTAGCAAAACGAACTTGTTATCAGGAAATATAACGATATCTAAATATAAATCTTCGAACCAAGGTACTTGCTGCTCCGTAATGCCTTGTTTTTTACAAATATCAATATACCATTGTACCACTGATCCACACTCATCAAACATAGTCGTCACTACATAATGAGCATCTTTGGGATAATGTTGTAACCAAACATAATTTTGATCTGCTAGACAAAGTTTTCTATCTTCATACTTCCGCCATAAAGGATCGCGCATTTCATGTATATAATAAACAGTAACGAGTCCTCGAATATGCTTATCACGATAAGCTTCACAACGAAAGGTTCTATTAATAATTCTACGCCAGTTTGCTCGATCAGAAAATTTTCTTTTCATATAGCGTACCTTCCAATCCATCTTGTTGTTGGTAGAATACCATAATTTTCCGAAAATCGCTATAAGAAAGCCCGGAAGCAGTTGCTAACCGGGCTTTTATCGTTTAGTTATGGAACATGCTATTGCACTGCATCGTTTAACATATTATTACCAATATCTACTGGCATAGAAGTTTGTGCGGGCTGACCTATTCCTGACTCATCAGGAGTAGGCTCAGGTAGTTCCGAAGGTGGCGCCTCTGTAACCGGAGGATCTGTCGGCAGCTCCGTTACTGGTGGTTCTGTAGCAGGCAGCTCTCCTGTTTCACCACCATCTGGTGGATTAGTAGGAGATATCGTTTCCTCTGGCAATTCAGTAGGGAAATCGGTTGGATAAGGCTCCAACGGATCAGTTTCCATTGGTACATCTGTTTCGGTCCATTCATCTTCGGTGACATCTACAGTTAATACATTAGAACGAGTACTCTCTACATCTGTATTTGGATTATATACCGTTACGTAATAACTATACTGATTACCGCCCATCACCGAAGTATCCCATAATTCAGTACCAGCCGTTTCACCATACAAACTGTAGTTTTGTTCGTTATTTTGTTTCCGATAAACGAAGTATGTTACTCCTTCTTCTTTTACCGCATCCCAGTTTAATACGACTGTCATTTGTTCGGCAATAAAATCAAGTTTGAAGTTAGAAACTTGTACCGGTGGTGGCGTAGCTTCAACCACCTGTTCTACTTTTTTGAAGCTTGATTTTTTCACATTTTTCATTGCAGGTCCCATCACTTTTGCAAACAATGCCGCTGCTTGGGAACTATTGCTTTGCAACAAGTGATCTTTGTCAGGGGTATCGTAGCCCATCCAAATGGCAGCTGTCCATTCTGGCGTATAGCCAACAAACCATGCATCTCGAATCCCATTTCCTTTGTAGCCTGCAATACCATGCTGCGTTGTTCCTGTTTTGCCCGCCACTGGTCGATCGATGGCAGCTTTTACGCCAGTTCCGCCTTTTTCGACTACTTTTAACATCATATCTGTTAAGTAACTAGCAGTTTGTGAAGAGATAAGTTGCTCTTGTTTTGGCGCCTTATATTCTTTCTCATACTTATTTGGTCCTTCAATTTTACGAATCGTATGCGGATCAACCGTTTTTCCATCATTAGCAATAATACTATAGGCTGTTGCCATTTGTAGTGGAGATACCCCCACTGTTAGTCCACCTAGTGCTAGCGATAAGTTACGATCTTCTTTTGGCAATTCCATACCAAGCTTCGCTGAAAAATTCATTCCTTGTTTAGCTCCGATTTCATTTAACAACCATACAGCAGCCAAGTTTCGTGAATCTTTCATCGCCTGCGACATCGAAACAGAAACTGCTCCCCATCGATCACGTGGACAATAATTGTCAAAACAAGTGCGATCAATTTTCAGTGTCGTATTCGGGGTATATTTTCCCGTTTCTAACGCTGGTCCAAATACACTAATAGGTTTAAATGCAGATCCTGGTTGTCGTTTCGCATATATCCGATTGAACCCTTTTTTCACATAATCTCTTCCGCCAGATACAGCTTGAATTTCACCAGTTCGATGATCGATAATAACCATAGCTGCTTGTGATTTCTGTTCATCTACACTGGAATCAAAGTTACTATCGTTATTGAATTCTTTTTCTACTACTTGTTGCGCAGTTGGATTCAACGTAGTATAGATGCGATAGCCACCCATACGTAGTTCTTCTTCCGTCATTTTCGTCATTTCAATCGCTTCATCAATGACAATGTCAACAAAAGCAGAATGTTTTTCTGTCGATTTCTTCTCAATGTTGGCTGGTGGTACATATTCTACTTCTTTTGCTTCATTCATCTCTTGTTCTGTAATATAACCTTGATCGTACATCAACTTAAGCACGACAGCTCGCCTTGCTTTAGAATCTATCGGATGCTTTAGTGGGTTAAAACGATTAGGTGCTTTCGGAATAGCGGCAAGTGTTGCCATCTCCCATAATTCTAATTCATCCAAATCTTTGTCAAAATAAAAATCAGCGGCATTTTTAATCCCGTGCATCCGATGTCCGAAGAAAATACGATTTAAGTACATCGTCAATATTTCTTCTTTCGTTAATTTTTGCTCTAATGCTACGGAAATAGATGCTTCAGTCGCTTTTCGTAACAATGTCTTTTCGGAAGATAAAAATACGTTTTTCGCTAGCTGCTGCGTAATAGTACTTGCCCCTTCTACAGCTTCTCTAGCAACAATATCTTTCACTACTGCTCGTCCAATAGCCCAAAAATCCAACCCTGAATGTTCTAGAAAACGCTGATCTTCCGTAGCTATAACAGCTTCTTTTAACTTCTCGGGAATATCGGCATATTCTACAATTTCTCTATTTTCATTAACATCGTATAATTTGGCAATTTCATTATCATTTATATCATAAATAATTGATGTTTGCCCAAAGTTAAGCTTATTGCCATGTTCCGAAAGAATTCTTTCTCCATTCATAATGATCATTAAGTATCCAACAATTGCGCAGACGATGGCAATTACTAACGAAAAGAAAAAAATATAAAACCAGGTCATACCTGTCATTTTTTTCTTTCTTTTCTTTTTTGTTGATTTTCTTGATCGATTTTGTTCGCTATTGGATGTTCGTTTTGGTTGTTCAGCCATCACTGACTCCCCTCTCTGCGATGCTTTATTAGCACTCTCTTTATATGATTTAACCGCAAGCTGTCATTCACCCACCACCATTAAAATATACCGATGAAAAGCGAAAAGAGCAACCTGCCGAGCGGTTGCTCTTGCTTGCCGCTATCTAATTAAACGAACGAGTCTATCATAATGTTTCAAAAAACTATTTTAGTTAATCATTATTGGTATTTTCTGTCTGCATTAATGATACATTACGTTGTGGCGTAAATGTAGAAACCGCATGCTTGTAAATCATTTGTTGACGACCTTCACTATCAATAATAATAATATAATTATCAAATGCTTTAATAACACCACGTATTTGGAAGCCGTTCATTAAAAATACGGTTACTGGTATGCCTTCTTTACGCAGTTGGTTCAAAAATGTATCTTGAATATTGACTGATTTGTTCATTGAACGTTACCCCCGTCTAATAATTAATAGTTTCTACTTTACTTATATTCCCGATAATAATCGAACTTTCCTGCTATTATACCATGAATTGCCTGCAAATTGTTGTTAAAGTTTTGTTCCATATCTATCCATTGTATTTCAGACATATGTCGAAACCATGACAATTGACGTTTTGCGAATCGCCTTGTGTCTCTTTTTAACAATTGTACAGCTTCTTCTAACGTTAATTCACCTCTAAGGTGCATCGCCATTTCTTTATACCCAAGTGCCTGCAACGGTACGTTATGAGGTGGAGGATCGAGAGCTAATAGTGCTTTTACCTCTTCTAACAATCCTTCTTCCATCATCTGATCGATTCTTTGTTCGATCCGCTCATATAATAGCGCTCGATTTACACTAAGCCCGATAATACATAATTCATATGGAGATTGTTTCAATTGATTTTTCTGCTGCTCCGAAAAGGTTTGTCCTGTCAAATGGTATACTTCTAACGCCCGAATAACACGTCTAGTATCATTAGGGTGCAATCTTTCGGCGGCTTCTTCGTCAATTATTGCCAGTTTTGCATGAAGTGCTGTATTGCCATTTGTTGCAGCGTAATTTTCTTGCATAACACGAAATTGTTCATCTTCTCCAATCGAAGCAAATCGATATTCATATAACAACGATTCAATATAAAGGCCCGTACCGCCAACGATAAAGGGGAGCTGCGACCGATCGCTTATCTCTTGAATCAGTTGTTTCGCATCCGCTTGAAATTCTGCTGCTGAATATGCAACCTGTGGATCGCATATATCAATCAGATGATGAGGAATATTTTCCATCTCTGTTGCATTTATTTTTGCTGTCCCAATGTCCATTCCTCGGTAAACTTGCATAGAATCACCAGATATTATTTCAGCATTCCACACTTTAGCTAGTTCAATACTTAATTTTGTTTTTCCGACTGCCGTTGGTCCTAATAATACTAACAACGGCTGCTTACGCACACCGCTGTTTACTTCCGAATAATTCCATTTACTTGCTCGTATCAATCTCAATCACTCCGTAAGCAATTTTCGTTCTATTTATTAATCGCTTGTTAAAGCCAAGCAAACCAAACTGATCACTGCTAACGTGTTCTTTCATGACAACCGTTTTTCGTGCCACTCGTTTCGCCTGGGTTACTGCATCCAATAAAAGCGGATGATCGTTAGCTAAAAAACGTAGTGGCTCAATTGAATTGGATTGCTGCACAGGAACCGTAAACATCGGATCAAAATAAACAATATCAACACTTTTTGTATCCAGCTTTTGCAAAAAACGATAATAATCGGATTGCATTAATTCAATTCTACGCATTGCTTGGTCTGCTTCCACTAAGCCTGTCTTATAATCTTGTAGCCCTTCTTTGGCTAAAGTATACACTATCGGTTCACTTTCAACAGCAATAACCCGCCCTGCCGTCCCTACCGCATGTGAAAAAACAATAGCATCACTACATAGCCCTGCGGTACAATCAACGACAATATCGCCAGAAGTGCAGCGAGCATAGTCCATCAATGTATCCACCTGACCTTGCAACATGCGTTTCAGCCGTACTAGTGCCATACTAGGATGAAAAAAATACGGAGACTCCAATTCGGATGAATAAAAGCGTACTTCTCTTTCCGTGACGACGACAACCCCATCTTCACTTCGCTGCAATAAACGATGAACAGAAAGTTTGGCTCGCTCTTGCCAGCTAGCAGATAGTTGTTGCGCCAGACGAAGAGACTGATGCAACACTTTCTCGCTCGGCTTAGGTGAAGTTGTTACGATCAAGACATCACCCGCTTAAACATTTTTTGTAACTCATATATAGAAAAATGGACAATGATTGGGCGACCGTGTGGACACGTATAGGGCTGCTCACAACTAGCCAGTCTGCGCAGCAACATATCTCCTTCTTCCCTCGTCAATCGGTCGTTCGCTTTAATAGAAGCTTTACAAGCACACATAATGGCAGCTTTTTCACGTAATTTGTCAATAGGGACAGCTTTGCGCTCCGTTAATAGCCAATCAGTCATTTCTTCAATCAGCGCGGCTTCTTCCCCTACCGGCATCCATTCTGGGTGCGCTCGTACAAGAAAGGTTTGTCCACCGAATGGTTCCAATTGTACTCCCGCTTGTTCCAACAAAGGTAAATAATCTCTAATTTGCTTTGCTTCTTGTGGTGCATATTCTAGCGTTGTAGGCAACAACATTGTTTGACTTGCTTGTGACGATTTGGTAAATTTCTCAATAAAATATTCATAATTAATTCGTTCGTGAGCAGCATGTTGATCGATCAAATATAGTCCGTCTTCCGCTTGCGCAACGATATATGTTCCATGATGTTGTCCAATCCAATGCAGCTCTGGAAAGGTTACAGTAGAATGATGAGATGGTATAGCATCGGTGGAGTCCGTTATATTAGGTTCTGCTTGCACCGTTTCCGACTGGACTGGTGTAGACTGATCAGATTCATTTATTTTACCAGGTTTGTACAGTCGATCCGTAGCATCAGTTGGTATTTTCACACTATGCTCCGGCTGTGATGGATAATGTGTATACGCCGATTGCTTCTTACTATCACTATTTCTATTACTTAGACTATTACTCATGCTGTCACTTGTACTATCACTATTACTAAAACTATTACTCTGAGACGTATATGGTTGCTGCACTGATTCTTTGGTCACTGCTATTCCATCGTTCAAATGAAATGTAATCGCATCTTGCACATATGCAGGTTTCGCTTGTTTTTGCTTTACGCTGTCTGCACCCGCAGGAATATATCGCTCTGATTGCAACGCCGCTCGTACTGTTTTTTCTAGCAATTGCTTCAACTCTTGCTCTTTACTAAAACGAACTTCCATTTTCGATGGATGAACGTTCACATCAAGTAATGTAGGGTGCATCTCCAATTCAATAACCGCCAGCGGAAAACGATGAATCGGCAAGAAGGTATGATAAGCAGTAACTAGTACTTGATTAATAGCGAATGAACGGATATATCGTCCATTGACAATAACAGTAATCCCATTACGATTACTACGATTTAATTCCGGGCGAGAAACAAATCCACGAATCGTATAATCAGCATCTTCCGCACTAATCTCTTGCATCGCTTTTGCCGTATTCCGCCCATAAACAGCAGCAATCACTTGCAATCTGTCTCCAGAACCAATCGTTTGTAAAATCGCATTTCCATTATGCTTTAACGAAATAGATATAGCCGGATGAGCAAGCGCAATTCGATTAATATAATCTGCAATATGCCCTATTTCTGTCTGAACACTTTTCATATATTTCAATCGAGCAGGAGTGTTATAAAAGATGTCCTTTACGACAATTCTGGTACCTAGTGGCGCGTTACAACGCTCAACACGAGTGATATGACCACCTTCAACAGCAATAACAGTTCCAATACCGTCGTTGTTGTCAGATGATACCAATTCTATTCGGGACACAGCAGCAATACTCGGTAATGCTTCCCCTCGAAAACCTAAACTGGCAATGCGAAATAAATCGCTACTAGTCGTAATTTTGCTTGTCGCGTGACGCAAAAATGCTTGTGGAATATCTGCCTCATGAATCCCGCTCCCATTATCTATGACAGTAATCGAAGTAAGCCCGCCTTCTTCAACAGTAATATCTATCGTAGTACTACCAGCATCGATGGCGTTTTCGACTAATTCCTTGACTATGGAAGCCGGGCGTTCCACCACTTCACCAGCTGCAATTTGGTTTGCTAATTGTTCTGCGAGAACGTTAATTTTACGGTCATTAGTGTCCATTTTCAAAAACCTACTTTCTTAACCAATCTTTCAAAAGCCTTCCCAAATTATTTGTTTTACTTCAATTTGTTCTTCATATCATGAATCCATTGCATTGCTTGCATCGGCGTCATATTCATCAAATCTATTTTCTTTAATTCTGTCACTAATTTTTGTTCCGTTTTGTTGTCTGCTATAGCAGCTACTTTGGATGGTATTATTTCTACACGTTCAGCAGTTACTGCCACTTGTTCGTCAAAAAATAAGTCGAGTTGTTCTAACTTCACCTGTTTCGCTTGTACTGCACGTGGTAATTCTTGCTCAACGACTGTTAACAGCTCGTAAGCTCGTCCAATAATGGAACGTGGTAATCCAGCCAGTTCTGCACAATAAATACCATAGCTACTATCAGCAGCACCCTCTACTAACTTACGTAAAAAAGTAATCTGACCATCTCGTTCCTCTACCGCCATACGGCTGTTGACCAAAGTTGGTAATGTCTGCTCCAAATGAGAGAGTTCGTGAAAGTGAGTAGATACTAGTGCTTTACAACCGACATGATGATGAATATATTCGATAACAGCTTGAGCAATCGCCATACCTTCGTCTGTTGATGTTCCTCTACCTAATTCATCAATAATGACAAGACTTTTCTTGGTCGCTTTTTCGGTCATTAATTGAATATCTTTCATTTCGACCATAAATGTACTTTGACCACCAATTAGATCATCCGCCGCTCCAATCCGAGTAAATATACGGTCGATCAAAGGGACAGTAGCATGCTGAGCTGGTACAAAACAACCGATTTGTGCCATAATACAAATGAGAGCAACTTGCCGCATATACGTACTTTTTCCTGCCATATTGGGACCAGTAATTAACAAAATAGAAGAACTCGCTTCTTCTAAATTCGTGTCATTGGTTATAAAAGAAGTTTGCTCAAGCATCGCTTCTACGACTGGATGACGTCCGTCTCCAATCGTCAAATCATAGTGGTCCGAAATTTGTGGTCGCACATATCTACGAGCCGCACTAACAGTAGCTAATGACTGATACACATCTAGCTCAGCGATAATAGTAGCTGCTTGTTGTAGTCGTTTAAGATGCCCAGCTATATTATTGCGAAGTTGAACAAATTGCTCGTATTCAATATCAACCATTTTATCTTCTGCTTCTAAAATAAGCTTTTCTTTTTCTTTTAACTCCGGCGTTACAAATCGTTCCGCATTGGCTAACGTTTGTTTGCGCTCGTATCTTCCTTCAGGCAGCACCGCCAAATTCGATTTTGAAATTTCTAAGTAATAACCAAATATTCTATTAAATCCAATCTTTAATGACTTAATTCCTGTTGCTTCTCTTTCTCGAGCTTCTAATTCAGCTAGCCATTTCTTTCCATTCACACTCGCTTCACGCAATTGATCCAAATAATCATCCCAACCAGCATTAATTAGCCCACCTTCTCGAATTGAAATAGGCGCGTCTTCCACAAGCACTTGCTCGATGTGATCAGCAATATCTTGACAAGTATCCATGCCATCAACGATTTTAATTAATGCTGGTATTTGGGATGATTGACATAGCTGCTGCAATATCGGTATTTTACGTAACGACAACCGTAATGCATTCAAATCCCTTCCGTTCGCACTTCCATATGCTACTCTGCCTACTAATCTTTCCAAATCATAAATGGGAGCTAATTCACTACGCAAATCCTCCCGCAAGATCAAGTTTTTGTACAATCCTTCCACGACATCTAGCCGCGTTTCGATATTCGCTTGATCGATTAGTGGTTTATCAATAAAACGGCGAAGCATTCGGGCTCCCATAGCGGTCTGTGTAGCATCTAGCAACCATAGCAAGGACCCTTTTTTACTGCGATCACGTACTGTTTCTATTAACTCTAGATTTCGTCTAGTGTAATGATCCAATACCATATACTGATCCGTCTCATACTCTCGTATGTTTTGCACATGTGCTAATGACCGTTTTTGCGTTTCTTCCAAATAAGTAATCATCAATTGAATGACGGACAATCGTGGTGCGGATAATAAAGTAATTTCATCTTCTTTTAATTGTTTTTGTACTAATTGCATGGCGACAGATTGTTCCAACACTTCATATGGCGTCATCGGAACCGTAATATTTAATCGCTCTTTTAATGTATCAAGTATGCCTGCATCACCGATAATTTCCGCAGGTTCATACAATTGCACTTCATCTATCAGAACATTCCATTGCTGCGACATATGAGTAACATATAACTCACCAGTTGATAAATCGCAAGCTGCTAAAGCTAGAGATTCCTCCGCCTGAACTACAGCGACAATAAAATTGTTTTCATTACTAGGTAATGCTTTCGTTTCCATGACGGTTCCTGGTGTAACAACTCGGACAATCTCTCGTTTTACAATTCCTTTGGCACTCGCTGGATCTTCCACTTGTTCACAAATAGCTACTTTATATCCTTTTTCCACTAAACGATTAATATAATTTTCTGCGGAATGATACGGCACACCACACATTGGAATTTTCTCTGTACCGCCGCCTCCACGTCCTGTTAACGTTATTTCTAACTCTCGAGAAGCTAATATAGCATCATCAAAAAACATCTCATAAAAATCACCTAATCTAAAAAACAAGAAAGCATCTTTCGCTTCTTCTTTGATCTCAAAATACTGCTGAATCATTGGAGTATAACCTGACATGTCAATCCCCCTGCCTAACGGCTAAAAAAATAGATATTATAATAAATAATGTCTTCATTACTTATCTATTATAACAAGCCAAGCAAAGGTAAACCATGTAACTTCTGAAATCTCCCTATTTTTTTAATTCGTTATACTGGGATACGCCATTTCTTACGAATATCAAGGCGCTCATCCCATCTTTTTTGTTGATCAATGGCAGTAATCAGAGGATCAATGTAAGACTCATATTCTTTATAACGAGTCATCCGAAAAATCGTTTGTTTAATCTGGGGCCAAAACGAACGAAGCTGTGCATAATCCGCTTGATAATAGGCGCGCATCATGTCCATAGATAACTGTGGAACAGTATCTAATTGCAGTGCATCCTCTGCACACATCTTAGTTAGTGCAAAAACAGCTTTTGCTACCATCGGAGAAATAAGCCAGCTTGGCAATGTACGGTATTCAAACCCACCGTAAGCTTGTCGTCGATAGTCACCTAACCGTCCATATCTCGGTCTACGCTCTTTGCCGCTCTCTGCCTCTATAAGTGCTAGAGGTATGGTAATCAGGCTATCCAACAGCCGTAACAGTCTGCTAGTAAGCGGTACCCCACTCAAATGTATATGACCTCCGAGCGCAATCCCTTTAATTGGCATCGCACCAGCAACTAATCGCATCGAAGAATTATTAATTCGCTCACTGGCTTGCATTAATAGTCGTTGTATTTGCATTAGCAATTGCGCAGGTTCAGATGTAGGACGGGGCCGTAACTCCAATAGCGGATATATTAATTTACCTTTTACTCTGATCGAATCCGTACCAATAGCCGCTCCTTTATTTTCGCCAAAAAAGTAAGAAGCAGACACGAGCTGACCAGTTGCATTGACAATAGCTACTTCTGGATCAGCACCAAGCATAATAGAAAGCATCTGTTTGTGATTAACTATATTTAATGCCATCGTCTCCGCAAACTGTTGTTTAGCAAGCTGATACGAATGATCGTCTACTATCCGATCTGATGCACTAACCGGCTGCACCAATCCGTCACCACTTAATTGAACTATCACTTCTCCTACTTCTAATGCTAATACGTACAAACTTGCTATAGCCGCTTTCACAACTTGTTGCAACAATTTGTCGTTACTGACTCGCTCTGTATAATTATGTTCTGCTTTTACCGTAGTTCGAAATGAATCCGTTTCCTGATAGCGAGTAGTTAACGCATCTTTGTCAGTCAATCGAATCAGTTGTACTAATTGAAAGTGAAAAATCGTCACCCGAAAAAAGCGGTTATGGCTCAACGTTCTATTACCTATTAACCCACAGTCTTTCCAATAGACTTGCAACTGCTCTCTACTGCATTTTGCAAGTCTAGGGGCCCCAGCATTCATATACCAAACTCCAGCCATCTCAGCCTGCTGTTTCGTTAGTTGTTTTTCACTTTGAATCAGTACATCTCCTCGTTGTAATAGCTCCCCTTCTTTGAGGTAACGCTGTTCTCTAATTATCATGTTTAACACCTCAGCTGTCATCATTGACTTCCATCCAAGTCATCTATCCTCCGCCTACTTTTACCTAATTAAAAAGAAAGAGGGCTTGCGCCCTCGAATTCTAAGCTGTAGTAGCATAGAATACATTATCCGCCTCGGAAACGGATATACACAGTTTCTTCTTTTTACAAATCATCATCCAGCAATGAAATATCCAAATCTTCAAAATCTTCATCATGGTCGAAATTGTAAACTAAACCTTTGTCATCATCAGAGTAGCCATGTGGCAACACAGCAACACATACTTTTGTCTCAGCAATGAGCTCCACTGTAAACTCTCTTTCCACCCTTAGTGTCACACTCTGACCACTGGATGAAATATTCGCTTCCACACAATTAGGTTCTTGGATTATATCTGCGAATACTTCTTCCGTAGTTGGTCTGTGTTTGCTATCTACATAAGAAAGTGGAACATTTTCTACATATTGCACAGACTCCTTCGCAACATCGGTTTGTGAATTATTATTGTACGAATACCAGATGTTAATGTCATAAGAACCTACCACTTCAATTCCATCATTCGAGCGAACAGCTTCGAACTGGTGGTTAATAATCCATGCACCTAAAATACTAGTTGGTCTATGCGGCGGTGTAACGGTATGTGTTACAGTAGAAAACTTGCGTCCTTTACCGCAGACAGCTTTTGTAATAATCTCTCTTCCTTGAAGCTGTTTATCTGCAATCGTCATTGATTTAACCTCCTCCAAACAATCATTCATTTAAAGTGTATGCAAGTCATAGGCGTTTGTTGATTAATGAACCTCTAAAGTTATAAATATTTTTTACAAGACTTCTTTATTTCAGCTATAATTGCTTTTTCTATACTAGCTGCTGTCTCTAATTGTCTAGAGACAGCAGTTTTGTATTAACGCTCACGATATCCTGCTGTTAGTTTGCGCTCTAACCAAACAACCAGTTGATACATAATTACTGCAACGACAGCAATCACGACTAACGTTGATAAAACGAGAGTAAAATTAAATACTTGGAAGCCATAAATAATTAAATAGCCGAGACCTGCTTTCGCCACAAGAAATTCGCCGACAATGACACCAATCCAAGCTAATCCAACGTTCACTTTCAATGTTGCAATAATGACGGGAAAAGAACCTGGTAATATTACTTTTCGAAATAGTTGCCAGCGACTAGCTCCAAATAAACGAACTACTTTAATGTAACCACTATCTATCTCCTTAAATTGATTATATATATTAATCGTTGTAATAATGACTGTAACCATCAAAGTTATTGCAACTATTGAAGTAAATCCCGGTCCAAACGCTACGATAAATATTGGTCCAAGTGCTACTTTTGGCATACTGTTCAATACTACTAGAAAAGGATCAAATACTTTCGCCCAAAATGGTGACCACCATAATAATGCCGCCAGAACGGTACCTAGAAAGGTTCCTAGAGCGAAACCAACAATCGTTTCTGCTACAGTTACCCCAATATGAGGCCAAATCGTACCGTCTACCATCGTTGTATACAGTTGTTTTACTAATTTGGAGGGAAAGCTGAATAATAATGGGTCAATCCACTTTTTCTGTCCTGCCATTTCCCATAGTCCAATAAAAGCAATTAAAATCGATAGTTGCACTACTTTTACAGCTATCGATTGTTTGCGCTCTTTGCTACGGTACGCTGCATGGAGTTGATCTGTGAGCTGATGATCACTCAACACCTCCCCCTCCTTCCGTATCGATACTTTGCAAAGCAGCAGTCAACTGTTCCAATACTTCTAGAAACTGCGGCATAGACCTTGCCATTTGTGGACTTACTTGCCTCATCGCATCCGGTACAACAATTTCGCTATGAATGCGACCTGGTCCAGGCTGAAGAACGATAATACGGTCGCACATGGCAGCAGCTTCTTGCAAATCATGAGTTACTAACACTGCTGTTTTACCTAAACGTCGTAATGTACTTTTAACTAGTTCCTCTAATTGCAACTTGATATGAAAGTCTAGCGCAGAAAAGGGTTCATCTAGCAACAATACTTGTGGCTCCGTCACCAACGTTCGAGCTAATGCCGCTCGCTGCCGCATTCCGCCAGATAACTCATACGAATATCGCTGTGCAGTACCAGGAAGCCCTAATTCATCTAATAGTTTTACCGCTTTATCAATGGAGTTTGATTGCAAAGTTTTTTGAATTTCTAAACCTAGTAGCGTATTATTTTGAATCGTCCTCCATGGGAACAAATAATCCTGTTGTAACATGTAGCCTACTTTAGGAGATGGTCCAGCAACCTTCTCTCCCTCTAACAATACAGCGCCGACTGTTGGTAGAAATAATCCAGCCAATAAGTTTAAAACCGTTGTTTTACCACAACCACTCGGCCCAACTAATGCCAAAAACTCTCCCGGCGCAACTTGCAAATCAATATTTTCAACTGCTGTAAATGCACCTTTACTATGCACATAAACATGGGTAACTTGTTGTAATTCCAAAATCGCTGTTTGCGTCATCTACTTGCCCCCTAGTACGTGCAAACCTTATTTGGACGACACCTCATCCAGCACCTGCTCTGCAAATTTCATATTGACAATTTCACCATATTGCACGTCGCCTTTTAATTCATTAGCTGAACTCATCACATCTAACAAATTGTTCCACTCTAGCTCATCAATATAAGGATTTTCTGCGTATGAAGCTTGCTGTTTGTATCGATCAATCGATGAAATCATAATATCTGCATCTACGCCATCAAAGTACGGAGTTACTACTTCAGCAATTTCGGTAGCATCAGCCGATATAATCCATTGTTGCGCTTTATAGATCGCATTCGTAAAAGATTGAATAATGGCTTCGTTTTTTGTAATATAGCTTTCACGTGCCATAAACGCAGTATATGGTAATAACCCACTTTCCGTACCAAAACTAGCAACCACTTTGCCTGTACCTTCCCGCTCAAAAATTGAGGCTGTAGGTTCAAATAATTGAACGTAGTCACCCGTACCTGATGCAAAAGCAGCTGGAATATTACCGTAGTCAACATTTTGAATAAGCTCCAAATCTAGTTTCGGATCAATCTGATGTTTTTTTAATACAAATTCCCCGACCATTTGTGGCATTCCGCCTACTCGTTGACCCAAAAATTCAGTTCCAGCCACATTTGACCAATCAAATGGCTCTTCCTCTGTTCTTGCTACGAGAAATGTGCCATCAGTTTGTGTTAGCTGTGCAAAGTTGATTACCTTATCATCTGCTCCTTGCAAATAAACATAAATAGATGTTTCAGAACCAACCAACGCTACATCAATTGCGTTTGACAACAAGGCAGTCATCGTCTTATCTCCACCTGGTGTTGTCGTTAGATCAATTTGTAAACCTTCCTCAGCAAAAAAACCTTTTTCGATCGCCACATATTGCGGCGCATAAAATAATGATCTCGTCACCTCACCTATACGTACTAATTGCTTGCCCGAATCTCCTTTGTTGCAGCCTGATAATATAGTTAGTAACACCAATGCTGCCACGAAGAAAATGGTTAATCTTCTACGCTTCATTCGCTTATCCTCCAAACTATTAGCATCGATTGATGTAATAGATTATGCACATGCCTAAAGGACGGTTCCTTTTCATACAAATTAAAAAAGCAGCCTTTGACCAAATCAAACATTGGTCCAAGCTGCTCCTAATGGTTACATATTAGGGTAACCATTTTACAATTGATATATATCGCTATACTTGTTCGTTAAGTAAGTAACTAAATGAGTTGGGTCTAAACTTTTCCCCGTCACATCTACAATCAGTTGCTCAGGTGTTTTCAACTTACCATATTGATAAATTCGCTCCGTCAACCAGTCTTTCATAGGTAATAAGTTTCCATCTGCAACTAATGACCAAAATGCTGGTATGTGTTGCTCCATCGTATGAGCAAATTGCGCCGCGTACATATTACCTAATGAATATGATGGAAAATAACCGAAATCGCCACCGGACCAATGAACGTCTTGCAATACACCGTCGCTATCTGTTTGTGGTTTTATCCCTAAATATTGCTCATACTTTTCGTTCCAAGCAGCTGGCAAGTCTTTAGCTTGAAGGCCTTCGTTAAAGATCATCTTTTCCAATTCATAGCGAATAATGATATGCAGGTTATAAGTTAGCTCATCTGCTTCAATTCTGATCAAAGATGGTTCCACTATATTATTGGCACGATAAAATTGGTCAACCGATATCGATTGTAAGTTTGGAAAATAAGATTGTAATTTAGAATAGTTTTTATTCCAAAATGGTCGACTCCGACCAATCACATTTTCCCAAAATCGAGATTGAGATTCATGAATACCCATCGACGTGCCAGTACATAATGTTGTATGTGCTAGACGTTGAGCAATATTTTGCTCGTAAAGTGCATGACCACCTTCGTGAATCGTCCCAAACAAAGCACTAGTAACATCATCTTCCAAATAACGCGTCGTTATTCTTACGTCTCCAGGGTTTAATCCAATTGCAAATGGATGAACACTTTCATCTAATCGACCCGCTTGAAAATTAAAGCCCATCTGCTCTAATATTTGCAAACTAAGTTGTTTTTGTGCTGCAATAGGGAATGACTGTTGCAAAAATGTGCGATCCGGTTGATGCGGCGATGCTTGTATACGAGCTAACAAATCGACTAATTGTCCACGTAATTGCCCAAAGATACGATCTAGTTCCGTCACTGTCATGCCTGGTTCGTATTCATCTAACAACGTATCGTACCGACTAGTTGTTACTCCCCATATATCAATGAATTGATTTTTATAATCAATTATTTTTTGTAAGTAAGGCTCAAATGATGCAAAATCATTGTTTTCCTTTGCTTCTTCCCATTTCGCTTCTGATTGCGAAGCAAGAACGACATATTCTTTATATAACGGTGCAGGTATTAGTATATTACGATCATATGCTTTCCGTGTTTCCGTTACTAATGTTTGGGACACTTCATCCAACTGTGCAAAAATTTGTTGCTCTTCTAACGTCGTTAGCCATTCCCCCAATTGAGCGGAAGTAGCTAGCTTAAACTGTTCAGCAGATAATTCACCGATCACTTCAGATCTGATGTCTACTCCTTGTTTTGGAGCTCCTGTCCGTAAGTCCCAATACATCAGTCCAATAGCTTCCTCATAGTATTTTAATTTACGATCTAATTGCAAAAATGAATCAAGTGTTTCTGTTATTTGTTTCATTTCGTTGCTCGCCTCTCCTTCATTTGATTTCTGATAGCAATAAGTTATAGAATATATAGTATAGTGGTATCATATAAGATTAGCAGGGGGGAATTTCTATAGCATTGCAAAATTAGTTTAGCACTATGACTTAAGTGCCGGTTCTATTTCACTTCTATATTGCTTTAAGTGTCGATGTACTAATCGATGATTAGAAAGATCACTAGCTTCGCCCCATACAAGACCCATTTGTTTCGTTTGGGATAAACAACGATGTAATAGCTCTTGATCAATGATCCATAAGTCGATATCTTCAAATGCCAAACCAAGTGTTACAGCTTGCAACCGTTCACTCAGCTGCTCTTGGAGATCGATACTATCGATGCCTAGCTCATTAAGCAATAATGTGTTCAGCTTCAATTGTGCTGCTTTATACAGCTTGATCGCACCACTATAATTGCCACGGCGTTCATGGTATTGTGCGACTGCTAATTGAATAAGTCCTTGATACACATGCGCATAAGAAGATTGGCGTTGTTGTTTCCAATATTCTTCTAGCACTTCATGACATTCGAAATAATCACGGACAGCATGGTATTGGATTAAATATCTAGTTAAATAGTCGATTCGTTGTTCTATCATGATATTTTTTCCTCCATAAAAAAATTGCAACCAATATTGATTTTAAACGTATGTGACTATGATAGCAAACTAATCACGTTATAAAAGGAGAAAGAACGAATGAAAAAAGGTATGCTTGTTATGATGGTAATGACATTATTACTAACGATTGGCTTGAGTTTTAGCGAAAATGCAGATGCAAGACGTGGAGGCGGATTCAGATCTCCAAAGAGCAGCTTTACTCAAACACCAAAGAAAACAGATTCCGTAAAGAAATCAAATCCAAAACAAAACCAAGCTGGAGCAACTGCTAACAAACCAAATAGTGGTGGATTTATGAGAGGTATGTTGTTTGGTGGACTAGCTGGTATGTTGTTCGGTGGTCTATTCGCAGGTATGGGTGGTTTCGGACAAATCCTTAGCTTGCTTGTAAACATTATCATATTTGCAGCAATTATTATGGCAGTCCGTGCGCTCTTTATTTATATTCGCAATAACAGAAAACAACCGCCAAATCCGTATAATCCCAATGATCGGAGAAATTACTAAGTATGCGCCTTTATACAGACGAAATAGTTAATGCAGTCTGTTTGCATATTGCTGATCGTCGTGACGTGCAGCCTACAGATGTAGAGGTGCAACTATCTTGGGAAGAGCAGTACGGCTTTACGGCAGAAATTTGGGTAAACGGTCGTAGTCAATATTTGCTAGAAGCTAATTTATTAGAAGCTATCGAACAGTATATGTATACCGAATATGATCGTCGTGTATTTCGGTCAGAAATTACACTCAATGGCGATGAAGAAACATCCGAATTTTGGGCGAACATCCCTGATGAATAGAAGTGAACAAAGAATACGGTACAAATGAGCTGGCTAATTAGCCGAAAGCTTTCCGGTTGGACAAAAAAAGTTTAGCACCCTGCCAAACTTTTTTGTCCAACTTTTTTAATAGTATGATACTTTTCCAGTGTATATAGCAGTAGCAATTTGCGGTAAATATCGTACATGATGCAAATATGCTGTTACGTTACTATCGTCTTCTTCCTCATAACAATAACCAAGTCTCTCCCCTACTTCTTTGGCATTGTGACGAAATAAATCGGTCATCTCCATGAGAGACTGCCATATCGCCTCATTATTTCCACTTGGAAAAGTTCTCATTAGCGCTTGCCATTGCTCCTCTTCGATATAAGACTGCAAATATTTATAATTTTTCCCCACACTTAAACTAAAATCAGTTTCCATTCCTACTTTCCAACTCAACATGTGCATTATCATCGGTCGCATATATAATTGCAAATGATCCATAGCATACAGCGTTTCTCTACGCCACAGCCCTTTGGCTACATTCGTAGCAATCCACCAAAATTCATTGCAGCACGCCGCATATTCGTTAGCGCTTGGCTTTTTCACCCAATAATCTTCATCAGAAGCAGGTGGTAGCTTAGGCATAATATGATCTTTATCTAGTAACGTACGGATCAGTTTATCCGACTGACAATATTGTGGCATAACAGTTAGTGGATATAACGATAAATCTATGCGATTACCATCCGTATATAGCATTAAATAAGAAAAGCATTCTACATCTCCCGCATCGATCCAAGTACCTGCATCTGGCATCTGCATCATAATTCTACTGCCAAATTGATCCACCCAACGATGATCTAACAAATATGACGCCATATCTGTAACGAAAAAGCTGATATCAAAATCTTGAAACATATCGGTTGGTACTTTTTCATTCGTTCGCGATCCTTCCAGTGTCACTACCCGCACCCGTTCATCTTGCATCGCATATTGCATAATAAGAGAATACATCTCCTCCGTTGTACGCATGATGTTAACTCCTCCATTCCATTTTCGAAAGCTGTAATATGTACGTTGATTTTATTATTGTTATTTACTTGATCTTTGTCAATTTACTGTAACCAAATAACACATTTACAGCATATCATACTATTCCACTAGGAATACTGTTGACAAATATATCGTTCGGTTATAAAATAAATGACATCTACAAAGGAGTGATTGGTAATGAAGGAATTATTTATTAATAATGATAAAACAAAACAATGGCTAACCACATTAGAACAATTGGAAGTATCAATCAAACAGTCCGCTTTACAGGCAGATGAACAAAATTGTTTTGTTGCTGATAATATTGAACTAGTAAGAAAAAGCGGATATAGCGCCATCACCCTACCCTCATTATACGGTGGTGCAGGATTTTCCATCCATGACGCTATTGTGCTGCAAGAAACATTAGCTAGCTACGATGGCAGTACTGCCTTAGTTATGGCTTGGACACTGCTCACTGTCGGCGAATTATATGAAAATCAATATTGGGACGACACGCTACTACAATCGTTCTCTAACGAAGTTACCGCAGGAGCCATCATCAATCGAGCGGTGAGTGAAGCTGCTACAGGAAGCCCTATTCGCGGAGGTAAGCCGACTACTACTGCTATTAGAAATGGTAATCAATATATTATTACTGGGCGAAAAAGCTACACAACTGGAGCTTATGCTCTCGATTATTTCCTTGTATCCGCTTGGTTGCAAGACGAGGAACAGATTGGCTTTTTTCTTTTAGCAAAAGATACTCCCGGATTACAAATTGAAGACAATTGGGATATGGTGGGAATGCGTGGTACTGGTAGCCACGATGTCGTACTGAATCAAGTAACAGTGGATGAAAACAAGTTGGTAGAAATCCCAAGTTATCGTACAGGATTTAAACTAAATCCGTGGTTGCTTCTTATTCCTGCAACCTATCTCGGTATCGCTCAAGCTGCCGCTACTTATGCTATTGATTTCGCCAACCGTCACCAACCGAATAGTATAACGACGACGATCGCTCATTTGCCTAATGTTCAATCCTCTATAGGAGAGATGGAACTACTGCTGCTGCAAGCACGACACAGCTTGTACGGAACTGCACTGGCATGGGAAAGACAAACAGACAAAGAACTACTTGTAAGTTCTGTCAACGCAGCTAAACATACAGCAACGAATCACGCTATCGCTATTGTAGATATCGCTATGCGGATAGTTGGCGCCAAAAGCTTGCAATTGTCCAACCCGCTACAACGATACTATCGTGATGTTCGAGCTGGACTACACAATCCACCGATGGATGATTTGACCATTTCGCTACTGGCAAAACATGCAAACAATAATTGGAGACAGAAAGAAGGAATTATCGATGAAAAAAACACTAATTAAATCCATTCAACTGATCGCGATCAGTTCTGTTATATTACTAGCTGGTTGCTCAGCAAATAGTTCATCTGAACAAACTACCGCATCTAGTAATGGCGACAATACGATTAAAGTGAAAGTTGCCTATGAATTAAGCGGCAAACCGATGACTTATCAAGATGAAAATGGGAACGCTGCTGGATATGATATCGATGTTATGAAACTTGTAGATGAAAAACTGGAAAACTATGAATTTGAATATATAGGGACAACTTCTGATGATTTGTTAATTGGTGTTGAGCAAGGAAAGTTTCAAGTCGGAGTGAAAAATGCTTTTTACACAGAAGAAAGAACTAAAAAGTATATCTATCCGCAACAATTTATCGGTCTTTCAAGCGCAGGATTAGTGTTAAACAAGGACAATAGCGATATTAAAAGTTTAGCTGACTTTGCTAACAAACAATTTACACTAGCTCCTATTGCTGCCAACAATGCGCAATATACCGTTATCGATAGTTATAACAAACAACATCCAGAGCAGCCAATTCAATTAGAAGCTGGTGACACCTTTGGGGTCGATGTTGTGCAATGGGTGAACGAAGGACGAGTAGACGGCGGCGTTATGATTGAAGGATCGTTCAACAAACAAGTAACAGAAGCAGACGGTCCCTATCATCATTTAAAAGACAATGTCATATTTCAGGAGTTTGATGTTATCAAAACATGGCCTTTATTTAATAAAAAAGAGCAACAGTTTGCTGATGATTACGATCAAGCGATGGAAGTAATCTTTCAAAGTGGTGAGTTGCAAAAAATAAGTGAAAAACATTACGGGCGTGATTTATTTGCCGTACTTGATCGCGTCCAACAGTAAAGGATGATCCTACTTGCAACAATATTTTGATCTGACCTACATTTGGGATGCCTTTCCGAAGTTGCTCCCCTATCTTTCTGTCACGCTTTACGTTTCGCTAATTGCTGTATCGTGTGGTACAGCATTTGGCATCTTGCTTGCCTTTATGAAGTTAAGCAAACATCGTATATGGCGTTTCATCGCTAATAGCTATACGACGATTATGAGATGTACGCCTTCGATTGTGCTGCTATTTTTAATTTATTATGGCGTACCGGCATTAACGGATTATTTGTTCGCTTTTTCTATCCAAAATGTTCATACCGGATTTTACGTCGTTATTACATTTACACTACAATTCGCTGCCATGATGTCCGAAGTTGTTCGTGCTAGCATAAAAGCTGTACCAGAAGGTCAATTCGAAGCTGCGGTAAGTGTTGGCTTGTCCCCTGCTAAAGCTTATATCCGAATTGTGTTTCCACAAGCGATTGTTTTTGCACTTCCAAACATCGGAAACGGCATTATTAGCGTTTTGCAGGAAGGTGCGCTAGCTTATACGATTGGATTTATCGATATTGTAGGCAAAGCCAATTTAATCATTGCGAACAACTATGGTACACATACGTTAGAAATATTCATTGCACTTGCTATTATCTACTGGATACTTGCCATTGGTATAGAAAGAGCTTTTCGCTTTATCGAACGAAAATTACAATTTAGAAAGGAGCTAGTATAGCAATGGATATATCCTTTATCAAAGAAGCATTGGGAATTGCGCTGAGCGGCGTACCAATCACCTTACTCGTTACTTTTGTTGCATTACTTATATCTGTTCCTATCGGCTTCTTGTTTGCACTCGTTCGCTTGAAGCGCATTCCAATTTTACATCAACTAACAACTATTTATGTTTCTTTCGTTCGTGGAACACCTATCATTATCCAAATTTTTGTCCTTTACAGCAGTATTCCGCTCATTATTAATCAGTTGTTAACAGCAAACAACATTACGTTTGCTATTTATGATATTCACCCACTTTGGTACGCTTTTGTTATCTTTTCATTCAATACGGCAGCTACCCTTTCCGAAGTCTTTCGCGGAGCTTTGCAAACAGTAGATCGTGGACAACTAGAAGCTGCACACGCTGTTGGGCTTACTACAAAACAAGCGTATCGCTCCATTATTATTCCACAAATGCTAGTAGCGGCTTTACCTAATTTGTGTACTGCTACAGTTAATTTAATAAAAGCTACATCACTCGGCTACGCTATTTCTCTACCAGAGATTACACTACGAACCAAAGTAGCTGCTAATTTAGGCTATCATTATTTGGAAGCATATCTTGTTATTTTTGTCGTTTATCTTATTTTATGTTTACTAGTGGAACAGTTATTTAAATGGTGGGAACAATATATGCGTCGTCACGAAGGAGTATCAGCTTATGCTAACCATTAAAAATATACGGAAGTCTTTCGGCAAAGACACTATTTTAACAGGAATAGATCTCGATATTAAGAAGGGTGATGTCGTCGTTATTTTAGGACCAAGCGGTTCGGGAAAAACAACTTTGTTACGTTGCCTTAATTTTTTGGAACGAGCAGATCAAGGTATCGCTACTTTTGGCAATCAGCAAATTAATTTAGCTACAGCAACCAAAAAAGAAGTACTCGCTGTACGACAAAAAACAGCTTTTGTATTTCAAAATTATAATTTATTTGCCAACAAAACAGCTTTACAAAATGTAACCGAGGGGTTAATCGTAGGTCGAAAAGTAAAAAAAGAAATAGCGATAGAACGAGCAAAAGCAGCTTTAGAAAAAGTCGGGCTGGCAGACAAAATGAATCTCTATCCGCATCAGTTATCTGGTGGACAACAACAACGTGTTGGTATTGCGCGAGCTGTTGTATTGCAGCCTGACATTATACTATTCGATGAACCAACATCCGCTCTCGATCCTGAACTAGTCTCTGAAGTGCTTGCTGTTATGAAATCTATCGCTAAAGAAGGTACGACGATGCTCGTTGTTACTCATGAAATGAGTTTTGCCAAAGAGGTCGCCAGTCATGTTGTGTTTATGGATAGTGGTGCTATTGTTGAGCAAGGGAGCGCCAATGATATTTTTTTTCAACCAAAAGAAGAACGAACTAGACGCTTTTTGCGACGGGTGTTACCAGATGAATACAATTTTCAAATATAAAAATTGCTTTTATTTCGCTAGCTTCTCTCCACAATTAGGACAAAAATTGGCCCCTTCATTTTTCACTCCACAGTTAGGGCAAAAATTAAGTTTAGCGGTCGAAGATGCGCTCGGTTTATCTCTTTTAGGTGAATCAGGGCGCATATTTTCGATCATATCGTTAGCGACATTCATGCCAATCATCATACTCGCCATATCTCCCGCCATACCGCCACCTTTTGTATTCCCGGAAGCAATGCCATCTGTCATCGCCACTTGTTGGTATTTGGTCAAATTACCAATCATTTCATAAGAGGCTGATCGCGTAATTTTCTCTTGAATTTCTGCTGGATAGCTGAAACTCATCACTTGAAATCCCGTAACAGACAACCCTGTTGCCAACAGCTCCATATCCAAATCTTCTCGAATACCGGCACTGATCGCCGAAGCGTTCGCTTGCAAATTAAACATATCTTTTCCTTCTCGGCTAATCCATTTCATCAACAATTGATCTAGTGCTGCTGTTATTCTAATTTTCACATCTTCTACCAAATAACTATTTTTCATACCAGCTATTTTATCAATCAACGATACATAATCATGTGCTTTAAACTGAAAAGTTCCATTGGCTCGAATAGGAAGACCACCTGGCAATTGTGGTGCTGGGATCATAATCGGCTGCCTCGTTCCCCATTTGACCGTGAACTCTTTCGTATTAACAAAAAGTATCTCTACCCGCATCCCACTGTTAAAGCCAAACTTAAAGCCTTTTAAAGTCGATAAGAAGGGGATAATATCCGAAGCAATTTGATATTCTCCATCTTGTTCAAAAATCCCTTCAATCTTTCCATTAGAAAAGAATATAGCATCCTGTCCAGGACGGATAATTATTTTACTACCTTTTTTCACTTCTTCATTATGCCACTTCCAAAAAATCATATCATCACGGAATTCTTCCCACTCTATAACGTTCGCAAATTGTTTTTTAATAAAGTCCATCACGATGATTCTCCTCTCCCATTGACAATTGCTTCATTTTTAAAATGAACCTTTACTACCACTATGTGAATGCCCACCACCGGACACTCCTCCTCCACCGCCGCTAAATCCACCACCAGAAGATCCATTATTCCGTTCAATTTTGCTTTTCGTAACTGTAGAATGCAAATATTGATCTTGGCTAGCAATAACTTGCGATGTTTTTTTATCTTCATATGTTCGAAATGTAACTTTTAACTTTTGACCGGGGCGATAACCTAATATGGCAACAACGATAATGCCGATAATTATAGCTAAACCGAGCTGAAACCAACGATTAAATAACCAATTATCCGGACTCACACCACTGGGAACAGCCATAAATTGATCGGCTAACTCTACATAACGATACATGCCCTCATAATATTTTCCTTCGGCAAAATAGCGGCTAATCTCTACGTTTATTTTATCTAATCGCTTATCATTTAACGTCTCTTTTGCTTGACCATAACCAGCCAAATAAATAGAACGAGCAGTAATATCAACATATAATATTGCCGTACTACCATGCTTTCCTTCATATCCTGGTCCAAAATCATCATAAAATTGTTCTGTCATATATTGTGTATCAGTATTTGCAATACCACTATTCGTTACAATCATAACATCCGTTTGATGTTTTATGCTAACATCCTGCATCAACGTTTTTAAGCTGATATATTCTTCTTTTGAAAGTATGGAAGCTTGATCATAAATATACCTTTTGGAGGCAGGCGATTGGTTGGATGTAGCATATATAGAAATAGCACTTTGCCCAAATAAAATAAATATCATCACGATTAACACAATTCGAGATTGTAATTTCACCAAAAGCCACCACCCATAAATGCAGAAATCGACTTAATAATGAGCAATGTTGCTGTTGTAGATACTCCAAACCAAAGGGCTATTTTCCCTTTACTTATTGGTGGTTTGCCAACTACCTTGCCTGTTTGACCATTCATTGCAAATGTATATTCTAATTGATTGTAATCATAATGTAATACCCAAACTGGCAATAACGCATATTTTGCATGTTTCACTGACCTGCGAACATCATTATCCGTCACGCTTACTGTTGTAAATCCACCTAATGTAGATTGTATATAGGCATCAATATAGGACTTCACTTTTTCATCCGCTCTAGGTAACATTTCATCTTCATTATAGCTATATTTTTCTGCAACGAAGCCCGCCAAATACGGAACTTGAAATGATTTTAACTGTTCATAAGGAAAGGGCTCCAGCTTATCCATCAAACTGTCATTCATTTTCTCAGAAGCATCGATGGGCACTTGACTATAATTCAATTTTAATTTGCGATATAGTGCATAATGCTGCGTTTCTGTATATTGATAATCACCTTGTATATACGTACGGATTCGAGTAGCACGTGCTTTCACTTCTACGTCATTGTCCAAATCATATAGCCAAAACGGTACATACATACCAGTAATTGCTTTGATCCGATTAGCGCTCATAAATCCTTTTGGTGTAAATCTACCGTTACGACACCACTTCCGAAATGCATCAATTGCTTCCTCTTTGCTAATTGTAAAAGGAATTACGAGATCAGGCGACCATTTTCCCGCTAACCGCTCTCCTATAATAACACCTGAACCACAAAAACTACATACCGTTGCAGCAGACAATTGATCCGTTATTAATTCTGCTCCGCAGCTGTTACAATGAAATTGCTGTAAAGAACTATCATGCTCTTGTTCTAACTTATATTTCGCTGCAAATTGTTCTATCTTTTCTTCTCGTCCACAGCTGGCACAATACAGCATACCAATTTCACTGTTATACACCATCCCCCCACCGCATCCGGGGCATTTGTAATCTATCGTTGACACTTTTCCACCTCAATTCCGAAGTTCTTGCTCCGCAATTAGTCTATCCTGCACTTCTAGCACTTGTTGTTCCCATCGCTTCATTACTTCGGAACCTTCTGTCATCGAAACGAGACTTTCAAAAATCGCAGTCTCTGTTATATCCGTTTGCAAGCTAATTGCTTTTTGCTGTAAGTGTTCTACATCTGTCAGTAATAGTTGATTCCATTCCATTAGCGGCTCATATTGAATTCGAAACAGCTCATACTCCTCTTGCAATTTCTTCTCTCTTTGCTCTGTCTTTTTCTGCTGCGTCATTATTTGTTCCAGTTTATAACGATCATTAGCTTCCGTTGCCAGCTGCTTATATCGTTCATACTTTAACAGTTCACTACGACACTCGACTAGAGAAAGTTTCAAACGTCTTTCATTTACCGTTTGTGCAGACAACTGGGATTGACTAATATTCGCTTGACGCTGCAATGCAGCTATAATTTTGTTCATCACTTGTTTGGTATCTTTTTTTTCGTTAATAATAGTATGAATATGGGCTTGTAGCACCCGCTTCATTCGTAATATTTCATCCATAAGTTGCCCACTTCTCCTTTTCAGCTATGCAAAAATAAGTCGTTCATTTTTTATGAAGTTACACACTCTATTAGTTATACTTATCATTATAGCAAAATGATTCATCTTTCTAATAAATATTAATAACATCCGTTAAAACTTGCAACTATAATTGTTTTTATTGCACAAAAAAACCTTCCAGACGATAAGAATCAACCTAAAGTGTAGGCTTATTTCCAATCGTTTGGAAGGATTAATGTGGTTCATCAGGAAGCGCTTACTTGTACGTCATTTTAACGATTTATTTTTCTGAACTCGGTTGCACTCATCCCATTGCTACGTTTGAACGCTCGGCTAAAGGTGTTGAGTGAGACATAGCCTACTTCTCCAGCAATTTCATTAATGGTATGTTCACTATGAAGTAGCAGATGTTTCACTTTATTCATTCGTAACGTTTCCAAATAGTCCGAGAAATTTTCACCCGTTTGTTCTTTGAAAAAATAAGAGATATACGCTTCAGAAGTTTGAAAGTGATCGGCTAATACAGTCAAGCTTAACGATGATTGGTTATAATTTTCATTAATATATGCCAATAAATCTACTTTCAATAGTTCATTATGACTCTTTTTACGACTATTCATCGCAGCGGCAACATGAACATATCCTCCACCTATTTGTGAAAACACTTCTTCAAAGTTATAAATATACTCCATATTTTTCAGCACAGGCTCCATCATTAATGAAATCTTTGCTTGTTCTCCACCTAATGATTCGCAACTTTTGAAAAATGTAGCTAGCAGTTCATATAATAATACTTTTTTCATTGCTGGTGTTACATTTTTTTGTTGATTACGTTCTCTAATTTGTGCCACTAGTTTATTTGTTTCATCCACATTTCCAGACTTTACAAGATTGAGCAATCGCAACTCGACATCTGTAGGGAAATAAAAAGAATCTATTGGTGATGGCTGTTCGAATTGATATAAAATTGCTTGTTGATCCGGTATATCGTCGTTTCTTACCATTACCCCCGCCTCCTCGAATGAGCGAGAAATATCAACTATATCCGTTACAATAGTTCCTACGGCTATCCATATACGGACTTGTAACGTCTGTGTAATTTCTTCATAGAATGACAACAAGCTAGTTTTCAGTTTCTCTTCCGCTTCAGCTACCGAATTGGCTCCCAAATTGATCAGTAATGCCATTTGATTAACATGTATATCTTGAACAAACAAATGATCTTTGTGATGATTATTAACCAAATCTTGTACTGCCAGCTTATGAATGTCTAACTCTTGTAATATTTCTTCATTTAACTCCAACATATATTGATCAAAGTGAACAATAGCTGCCACATAGTACGGATGATTCCAATTGAGCCCCAAATGTGCCATCGATATTTCAATTTCACGTTTTGTATTAAATTGTCCCGTTAACAGTCGATCGAAAAAACTATTTTGTAGCAATGGTAGTTGCTCCGTTAACCGTTCTTGCAGCTGTTCATTGTTCTCAATCAATTGTTTTACCGAAGTTTGAATCGCATCGAGCGGATTTTTTCGGTAAGTAGCAGTTCCTTCGTCTGGCTGAGGTCGTGCTAACATAGACATTAGTACGTTCCACGGTCTACTTTGTTTATACGCAAAAAAAGCTGCGATCGCTAATCCAAATATTAATGCTGCTACAAAAATAACCGTAATCATTGTTTTTAAATAAGTTACCTTATTCAATACTTGCTTAAGCGGCTGAACCGATATATACGTCCAACTATTATAGGTCGACTTGCTTTGTGTAACGAGCATTTGTTGCCCATTAATCTGCATTTGATCATGCATTCGATCGCCTAATTCATTCGTATCTATCGTAGTTAATTGCTCGTCTTTCTCTGCCACATAGCTAACAATATTGCCATCACTATCAGCGACGTATACATAACCACCTTCGTGCAGATCAAGCTCACTAAGCATACCGCGAATTTGATTATTATCGATCATCATTACTACTGCGCCGCCATAATAACTTTGATTGCCAAAAGAATGGACATATTGCAAAACAGAATGCTCTTTTTTCATATACGTCATATTTTGCGAAGGATAATAAGTACGTGTATGAAAATTGGCCAATATAGATTGACGCCAAGTTGCCACGTCCATTCCTTCTACTTGTAGCTGCATATTATAAAATTGATCCAAATCATATACTTTGTCTGGAGCAAAAATCATATTATTACTTTTAAACACCAAATAATAGTCTATAAGAAAATGATTAGTCAGCGGATAATTAAACAGCTTTTTAACCGTTTCATACATTTTATAAGGATTAGTTCCACTAAGTGGGTCCCGCACATATTGAAATGAAACTACTTTCGTATCGTTAGCAACTAAATAAGCGATCATTTCAATTTCTGCCAAGCGGCGATCAAGAATGCTTCGAGTTTGATTCAATACAGCCAAATTGTTTTTGATCGTTTCTCTTTCGACTAATTTAGAAGTATTCGTATACGCTATCATTCCCAGCAGTAATGCTCCTAATAAAATAAACACTGTAGGTACAAAGAAATGAAACGGTATTCTGAACTTATCGTACGCTGTACGGTTCATTCTCACAGCTCCCTCAGACAAATACTATGATCGTTTGTAAGAGTTACTGCTTATAGATTAGACAGCATCCCACAATCTACGTACATTGTTTAGACTTATTCTCGTCGCTTCTAAGCATTCTTCCATTCCTTCAAATTCTAATGTCAACTTATCATCATATCCGGACTCTTTAATGTATTTAAAAATCTTTCTAATTTCTACATCACCTTGTCCAAAAATTGAACCTCTTATAAAATTGCCATGCGTCGTTTTAATCCACGCGCCTTCACCCGGATCTTCATCAAATGGACGAATATAAAAATCTTTCACATGAACTAAAGAAGCATAAGGCAAGTTATTTTTCACGCCAACCATTGGATCTTCATCGACACACAAAAAGTTACCAATGTCCAATGTCGTTTTAAAGTTAGGACGATCTACCGCCAACAATACTTGTTGCACCCGATCACTTTGTTGCACACTAAATCCATGATTTTCTATCGTAGTAGTAATACCGAATTGTGCCGCATAATCAGCAATTTGTTTGCTTCCTTCAATAATTTGATCAAAACTATTTAGAAAATATGGCAATAACGTTTTTTCATGAGGTAGCGTAAAAGCGGTAACATCATGACGCATATGTCTAATATTCATTCTATCTAATAGATCAACATGTTCCTTTAATCGATTTACTTCTGCAACAAATTCTTCTTCTGTATCTTGTACAAAATTAGCTGGCATTGAATAATTCGATAGTTCAATTCCTTCTTCTTCTGCTCGTTTACGTAGTTGATCAGCAAGCTCTGGCTGGTCGATCAGTGTAAATCCATAGGGTACAAGCTCCAAATGTTCTCCACCATGATCCTTCACCCATTTTGGTACATCGAGAATATGCAATTCTCCTGATTTTAATGCTGGCAAAACACAGTAGCTACTCATTCCTAATTTCATTTCAGTTTCTCTCCTTTGTGTGAGTAGGCCTGAACTTTATCTATTTCGTTCAGGCCTACCAAAAAATATATTAGTTAGTGTGTGGTTGATATGCTTCCTGATATATATCAATATAACGTGCCAAGTTCATATCTTTCAAGGTCTTTAAGTAATTTTCCCACTCTTTTTCGATATCCGCATCGCCAATGACAAAACGAGCAGTCATTTCTTCTACATAATCAAACAATGTTTTTTGCAAATCAGCTGCTTCTGCTGCTTGCTCTTCTGTCAAGAACAACGGTGGTAATGACTTTACGTCTTTCGGTTGGTACGGTTCGTATTTTTCTTTCGTTTCTTTATATAAAATAACTTCGGAATCCGTATCTCCTTTTGCTACAGAGCTTAATCTGAATTCATTGGAGCGCCTTCCTGGACCTGTTTGTGAATAGTTATTATTTTGCAGCGTACCGTGGAATTCTATTTCTGCCCAAGTCGCTTGTTCCCCATTGATACCAAGTTCACCGGGCTCTGCTTCACGCCATTCTACACCTGGACGACCGTGGTTACTACGTAGCGTATGTTCGAACTCATACAATCCATCTGCCCAGCGCAATGCTATTTCTGGATATTTAGCTTTATCTGTAATAATAAATGCTCCTGCTGTCATACCTGTTGGATCATATGATGCGTATTGTACGCCTTCTGGTCCTTTTAGAGGTGGAACAGCTGAATAATTCATCCATCTACCGCTGTCTCCATGAAGAACGGTAAACACCCCTTGATGCCCACCACCAGCACCACCTAAGATCACTTCATCAGAATTTTCACCTAACTGAATAAGTTGATTACCATCTTGTGTAAACGATTCTTGCGCAATTAACCCTTCGCTGTATAGTCGGTTCAAATATTTTAGCCCTTCTTTCCAGCCAGGTTGTTCGAACGATGCATTCACTTTATTATCAGCATCTGCATACAAATATTTGGTCGTACTATTGATCATCGGTGTATACACAAAAGAGTTCATTAAAAATGCTTCCATATTACTTAACCAAGATTTTTGAGTAAATGCTAATGGAATCTCATCTTGTTTATTGTTTCCATTTGGATCTTTTTCTTTAAATGCTTTTAACACTTCGTAAAGCTCTTCCGTTGTTGCAGGCATTTGCAACTCCAACTTGTCTAGCCACTCTTTATTCAACCACATTTTTTGTGCCATAGAACAGTGGAAGCATTCATTGACATCTGGCAATCCATAAATATTACCATCTGGTGCAGTTATCGTATTTTTAACAAACGGTTTGTCTTCAAACATCTTTTTCACTTGTGTTCCTTGCTTTTCAATCAAATCATTAAGCGGTAAGAAAATACCTTGTGAACCATAAATCATTTGTTGCGTAGAAGAAACGTTAATTCCAAAAATAATGTCTGGATAATCGTTACCTGTTAAAGCCAAATTAAGCTTTTCTTGACGGCTTTGTTCTGGAACTACTTCCCATTCAATATGAACATTCGTTTTTTCTTCATACCATTTCGTAAAATCATTTGTAGCAAAATCCTCTACTAGTGGATTGCCACGTACCATCGCTTTAATCGTAACTTTTTCTTTTGTAATCGGATACGTACCAGGTGGAGTTAATAAATCCTCTTCTGATAACTCGCCACTTTTTTTATTATCTTTTTTAGTTTCTGGCTTCGCTGTATTCGCTGTACCCGTTCCATTCTCTTCACCCTTATTACCACCACTCCCACACGCTGCAAGAACAGTCGTAGCAACAAGCACAAGCACTAATAATAGAATATACTTATTTTTCATAAATATTTCCAGCCCCCTAGTCATTTTAGACATTATAATATTAGCCTTTAATAGAACCAATCATGACACCTTTAACAAAATACTTTTGGATAAATGGATAAACGATGAGAAGTGGTAACGATGAAATAACAATCAAAGAATACTTTAATAATTCACGTAATCCTTGTCTTGCTGCTGCTGTTTTCGTATCACTTAACATCTCAACGTTCACTTCATTTTGAATTAAAATATCACGCAAAACCAATTGCAAAGGATATTTGTCGGCACTTTTTAAATACAGTAATGCATTAAAGTATTGATTCCAATGACCTACCGCATAATACAGTCCAATAACAGCTATAATCGGTCCGGATAACGGTAACACAATGCGCCATAAAAATGTAAAATCAGTACAACCATCCATTTGTGAAGCTTCTAACAATTCACCAGGTATCGTCACACTAAAGTAAGTTCTCATGATGATAACGTTCCATACACTAAGCGCAACAGGAATAACCATTGACCATAATGTATTAATCATTCCTAAATCTTTCACAATTAAATAAGAAGGAATTAAACCACCGCTAAACATCATCGTAAAAACAAACATTAGCATAAAGACATGACGTCCTTTAAAATCTTTTCGTGATAGTGGGTATGCAGCTAGTATAGATAAAACAATATTAATTGCTGTACCAAGCACTGTATAAGTAATCGTATTGATAAAACCCGTTAACACACTTTTGTTTTTAAATACTGCTGCATATCCTTCCAATGAAAGCTCTACTGGAAATAACCATACTCGCCCTGACATAACCGCATCTGTCGAACTCAATGAAGCGCTTACAACATATAAGAGCGGGTAAAGCACAATTATAAGCAAGAGCGACAGTAATGTATTGTTGACAATATTAAATAATCGATCGCCTTGCGAATCTTTTATTGGAGTTGCATTCATACTCTCCATAATATACCCGCCTTTCTACCATAAGCTCTCTTGTCCAAGTTTTTTAGATGTTTGGTTTACAATAAAGAGTAAGATAAAACCAATCACAGATTTAAACAGTCCAATTGCTGTTGCATAAGAGAAGTTAACTGCTTGTGACACTATACCTACTTTATAAACATAAGTGTCAATTACTTCAGAGCTACGCATGTTTAATTGATTTTGCATTAATAATATCTTTTCAAATCCAGTATCCAGTAACTGCCCAGTATTCAAAATTAATAATATAATAGCTATCGGCAATATACCAGGAATATCAATGTGCCACATTCTCCTTACTTTGTTAGCTCCATCCATTACTGCTGCTTCATGCAATTCCGGCGATATGCCTGCTAATGCAGCTAAATAGATAATGCACGAAAATCCAACATTTTGCCAGACATGTGACCAAACGTATATAGACTGAAACATCGATGCTTCACCCATAAAGTTAATTGGCTCCATTCCGAACAATCCTAAAAAGTGATTCACTACTCCTGTTCTTGGGTCTAACAACTGCATAATTAAACCAACTAATACAACCATAGAAATAAAGTATGGAGCATACGTAATCATTTGCACAGTTTTCTTAAAGCGTTGATTTTTAACCATATTTAAACTTAGCGCTAATAAAATCGGAAACGGGAAACTGGCCAGTAGCGTATACAAACTAATCGAGATTGTATTCCACATTAATCGATTGAATTCATAGGATCCAAAAAAACGATTAAAATGTTTCAAACCAACCCAATCGCTACCAAAAATCCCCTTTGAAATAGTAAAATCTTTAAAAGCAATAGTTGCTCCAAACATAGGTACATATTTGAAGATAATGATATACGCTAACGGTAATAAGAACATAAGATACAGTTGCCATCGCTGACCTGCTTCTTTCCACGTTTTCAGAATAATTCATCCCCCCGTCTGTTAAAATTCCCTGTTTGTAGTTCGGTCAACAATGTAAGCGCTACAAACTTGGTATTCAAACTTTAACCTTAGCCGCTGCATACTGTAAATAGGAATAATTCAACGAATGTGCATTATTCAAGAAAGCGCTATCATAACTGGTTATTACAAGAAAATCAGCCGATTATTCATTATTCAAGCACTGTGCAAAATTCTATAACAGCTATAGACCATCCACTTTTCAACTATCAACCCATCCAAGTTCAACGCTTTACTAAATATTCGTCATTATTTCGCAAAGATATGTCCATCCTAAGTATAGTGAGAAATGATACGATAAGTAGTAGCGATTTCTTTTTGTCGTATACACTAGCAACCATAAGGAGATATGTACATGTGGAAACCCGACCGAAAAAATGATTCTCCTCTATATATGCAAATAGCCGATTATATCGAACAACAAATAATAAGTGGCGAATTTCCTCCCGGCAGTTTGCTACCATCCGAACGTAAATTAGCAGAAAAGTTAGATGTAAATCGCAGTACCATTGTACTTGCCTATTCCGAGCTTCGAGCACTTGGTTTGATTGAAAGCAGACCAGGTAGCGGCACAAGAGTTAACAGTACAAAGTGGGGAACTATTCCGAAGCAAAGCATCCAGTGGGATCAATATTTGCAACCCGCAAATGCTGTATCACCAAAAGGTTTGCAAAAACGAGTACGTGATGCCCTCCAGCAAGATGCCAGTTTAATTAATTTAGCGAGTGGAGAGTTAAATAGCGATCTCTCCCCTATCGATGAAATAAATCAATTTATGAAAATACAGAAGTACCAAGAAATGCTTGGCTACAATGATCCTTTAGGGTCCATAAAATTACGTTCTGCTGTTGCCAACCATCTACAAAGTGAAAATCAAATTCAAACATCTAATGCTTCTATTCTAATTACATCGGGAACGCAGCAAGCATTATATTTAATTTGCCATTATTTACTCAGTCCAGGCGATACAATTGCCATTGAAGATCCATCCTTTTACTATTCTATGCCCATGTTTGAAGATGCCGGCTTACGCGTCTTTCGCATGAAATTAGAACAAACAGATCAGCAAGGGGAAACTTCCCTTTCCTCTGACCTCCACCAAGCGCTTAAAAAAAACCGTGTCAAAATGATATTTTTAAATCCAAACTTTCAAAATCCAACCGGGGCGGTAATGAGTGAGGATCAGAAGCTGGATCTATTATTACTAACAAATGATCTAGGAATTCCCATTGTCGAAGTTGATCCTTTTAGCTTAACAGCTTTTCAAAGCAAATGCCCGCAACCGCTCAAATCATCTGATTCCATAGGATCAGTTATTTATATCGGCTCGTTATCCAAAACAGTAGCAGCAGGTTTAAGAATCGGCTGGTTAGTTGCCCCCCGCCTCATAGTCGAAAAATTAGCAGAAGCACGACAATTAATCGACTATGGACAAAGCAGTTTACCACAACAAGTAGCTGCTGAATTTATTAGCTCTGAACATTTTCAAGCACATCTGGGTAGGCTAAGACTTCATCTTTTGTATAAACGAGATTTATTAATAGAAGCATTACAATTACATCTTTCTGAGCTAGTCACTTTCGAAATACCAGAAGGAGGTCTCCATCTCTGGTGTGAGCTCCATTTTAAAGTAAGTGAGACAAAGCTATTAGATGAAGCCATTAAACAAGGGGTTGTCTTTATGCCTGGCTCCGTGTTTGGCAAAGAAACAGGACACCTTCGCTTCACTTTTGCAAGACCAGATACCGATAAAATAGCGATTGGCGTGCAACGCTTCGCTAAAGCACTGCATACGGTGCTACAAACGCCATAACACATACTCAAAATAAGGAGAACTAACGTGAAAATTCACGCTAGCTCTCCTTATTTGATTCATGACACCAACCATTTTAATTGTTTTATTCTTGGGTAGATAAATAATCTTTCTCACCATTTTTCTAGATCAAGTTTATATGAAAAAACGGACAAACTTTCAAATAAGTACCGAAGGAGATCAAGTTTATACGAAATATCATATAAAGTGACCCCGATAAATGGTTGAACGTAAGGATTTTATACGATAAAACAAACAAAAAACCATAATTACGATGATCAGAATGCAACTTTGTACGAAAAAACGGACAAGCTTACTGTTCCACTAATTGATTTTGAACGTTACCTAGTGATGACATCTACAGTATGGACTGCTCGAGAAAAAATAAGCGAGGCTAATCTTTCGATTAACACTCGCTTATTTCTAAATAACTTTAAGTTGCTACCACATTGTTCATCATAATAAAGATCGATCCTGCGACGATAATTACAATAATGACCAAACCAAGTACTAATGAAATTAAATTGTAACGTGGTCCTTTTTCTTCACGCAAGTGCATAAAGAAGATGAGCTGAATTCCCATTTGTATGACAGCAAATATCATCAGTACAATAACATTCGTCATACCTTCCAGCCAACCATTCCATACAATCATAATTGGAATGATCGTTAGCACAATTGATAACACAAACCCTACCGTATAGGATTTAATCGAACCATGCGATTGCTGCTCTTCTTGGTGTGATGGATGCTGTGCCATATTAGCTCACCCCCAACAAGTAGACTAGTGTTAGTACAAAGATCCAAACGATATCAAGGAAATGCCAGAATAAACTGATGACATTTACTTTTCGCTTTGTTACAGGAGTAATGCCACGTTTACTAATTTGTATTATGATACCGATCATCCATATTAGCCCTATCACAATATGAATACCGTGTGTACCGACTAGGGTGAAGAAGGAAGACCAATAAGCACTAGTACCGATCGATGCTCCTGCATTAACCAAATGAACAAATTCGCTAATTTCCAAATATAGAAATGATGCGCCAAGCAATGCAGTGACAGCTAACCAACCTATCAATCCATTTTTATTGCCTTTGTTCATCGATAGTACTGCTAATCCACTTGTATAACTACTTGTCAGTAGTATAAAGGTGGAAACAATAATACCACCAATTTCAATTAAATCTTTTGGCGTAGGGCCACCATCATAGTTTTGTCGCAAAACGATAAAAGTAGCAAACAATACACCGAATATAATAATATCTGTCATTAAATATATCCAAAATCCAAACGTACGGACTTCTTCCATATCAATATGTTCTTCGTGTGCTGCATCAGCCTGATTCGTTGTTGCTTGTACAGCAGCTTTTGAATGTGACATCGTGATCAAGCCCTCCTTAATGCAGCTTCCGTGCGTTTTATTTCATCTACAGGAATATAATAATCTGTGTCGTAATTAAAGGAATGATAAATCATACTGCCTGCCACTCCAAGCGCTCCTATTACGATTAACCATGTCCATGACCAAACAAATCCGAAGCCTACCAAAAACCAGAAGAACGACATAACGAAAGGTACACCAGAATTTTTTGGCATATGAATTGGTTCGATTGGTGGTGTTGGTTTCGGTGGCACGCCACTTGCAATTCGCTGCTTTTCCTCCCAGAACTCATCGATACTAGATACTGTTGGTGTTATCGCAAAGTTATAGTGTGGAGCTGGAGAAGGAATAGACCACTCAAGCGTCCTTGCATTATATGGATCACCATTCGTATCCATCTTACGGTTTTTAACACTAACAACAATTTGCCAAACTTGGAATATAAATGCGATCCCCATAAGTCCTGCACCGATAGTAGAAACAAGGTTCATCTCGAACCAACCTTTATCCCATCCGTACGTGTAAACACGTCTTGTCATACCCATTAAACCAAGTACGTATTGTGGCATGAAACAGAGATAGAATCCGATATTCCAGAACCAGAATGCCCATTTTCCCCATTTTTCTTGCAACTGAAAACCAAACATTTTTGGCCACCAATAGTAAATTCCTGCAAAAAATCCGAACACCACTCCACCGATAAGGGTGTTATGGAAGTGAGCAATAAGGAAGTAACTATTATGAAACTGAAAGTCTGCTGGAGCGACGGACAATAGAACACCTGTCATTCCACCAATAACAAAACAGATAATAAAAGCGATTGTCCACATCATCGGGATGGACATCGTAATCCTTCCCCTAAACATCGTAAAGAGCCAGTTAAACACCTTGACCCCGGTTGGGATGGCAATTAACATCGTCGTGACGGCGAAGAAGGCATTGACATCGGCCCCCGATCCCATCGTAAAGAAATGATGCGCCCATACGAGGAAGGATAGGATACTAATAATCATCATGGCGTAAACCATGGACTTGTAACCAAATAATTTCTTTTTAGAAAACGTAGCAACGATTTCCGAGAAAATACCGAATGCTGGTAAAATAATAATGTATACTTCAGGGTGTCCCCACATCCAAATGAGGTTAATATACATCATCGGATTTCCGCCTCCGTCAAGCGTGAAAAAATGCGCTCCGAAGTAGCGGTCTAAAAATAGTAAAGCTAATGTAGCTGTTAAAATTGGAAAAGCAAAAATGATAGCGATACAACTCGATAATACAGACCAGGAGAACATTGGCATTTTCATCAATTTCATACCTGGTGCACGCATTTTTAATATAGTAACGATAAAGTTTATACCGGTCATCAAACTACCAATACCCGATATTTGAATCCCCCATATATAGAAGTCCTGCCCGACTCCGGGGTTAAATTCTTTACCCGAATAAGGAGGATAGGCTAGCCATCCCGCATCCGGTGATCCACCGATGACGAATGATAAGTTAAATAGCATCGCTCCGAATAAAAATAACCAAAAACTAAGTGAGTTCAGAAATGGGAACGCAACATCTCGTGCACCAAGTTGTAACGGTACGATGACGTTAAACAATCCGAACATTAATGGCATCGCCATAAATAAAATCATGATGACACCATGAGTCGTAAATATTTGGTTGTAGTGATCCGCGTTTAAAAGTGTCATTTCTGGCATCACTAGCTGTGCC
The DNA here is from genome assembly GCF_042684845.1 of Paenibacillus yanchengensis. NCBI lineage: Bacteria > Bacillati > Bacillota > Bacilli > Caryophanales > Paenibacillaceae > Paenibacillus > Paenibacillus yanchengensis. The sequence continues at coordinate 46,187 of NZ_JBHUMH010000012.1, forward strand.
CGCATTAAGAGAGCATCGACACCTCCGCGAAATAACATTAACATAGAGGCGAGAATATACATGATTCCTATTTTTTTATGATCTACTGTAGTAATCCATTCTTCCCACAGCCATTTCCACTTTTTAAAGTAAGTCAGTACGAAAACAATACCGATACTTACAAGTGCGATGGAAGCCATTGCTCCGTATATCATCGGATCACCGGTGACAAAAAATTCAGAAGCAAAGTCTTTCACTTTCTCCCACATGAGTCTCTCTCCTTACTTTCCCATAATTTAATGTCCGCTATGAGTAGCATCAGTTTCGTTGCTTTCACTTGCTTCGTGTTGCTCGTTTAACTGATCATCATGTTGCTTATCACTATCACTCGAACTACCTGCCATATGATGACGGTGGGATGCTGCATATTTATTTACTGTATTTTCAAATAGTTGATCCGGGAATGCAGAAAATTGCATTTGCTCAGATGCTGCTGGCAAACGTATTTGCTCATAACCATCTTGCGTTAATTTCGGCTGACTAGTTTTAATTTCATCTACCCATTTATCAAACTCTTCTTCTGACGTAGCTTTCACATCAAAATACATTTTGGCAAAGTCCCGACCTGTGAAGTTAGCTCCTGATCCCCAATAATTACCTGATTCATCCGCTTCCAAATACAATACCATGGCCATTCCACTCATCGCATACATCTGACCGCCTAATTGTGGAATCCAAAACGAGTTCATCGGACCATCTGCCGTTATCTCAAAACGGACAGGTACATCTTCTGGAATAACAATATGATTAATTGTCGCAATATCTTGATCCGGATATTGGAATAACCATTTCCAATCTAATGAAGTAACTTGAATGACTAGCTCTTCTTTTTCTGATTCGATTGGCTTAGATGGTTCAAGTGCGTACGTATACTTCACTGTTACAGCACCAAGAATAATGATGATGACAACAGGTATACTCCACCAAATAAGTTCTAACGATGTACTATGCGCCCAATTAGGTGCATATTTTGCTTTACTTCCTTTTTTGTCTCGGTAACGCCAGACAATGAAAACTGTCAATAACAAGACAGGTATGATAATAATTAAAACAAGAATAGTTGCAATTACCATCAAATCTCGTTGTTGTGCAGCGATCGGCCCTTTAGGATCTAGGATAATGATGTTTTCAGTACATCCCGTGGCGACAACTAACAACACCATTAACATGGAGAACAACCCTATCCAGCGCAATCCTTTCTTTAAATTCATCTTTTCATCTCCTGTCAATCCTCGTAATACGACTTAATCTTGTTCTACTTTACCTGCCGCAGTGATAAGTGTCACCCACCGCTAAATGAATCATTGTTGCCATCCAAGTTCAATCTTTAGATATAATTTAGACGTTTAATCGTCACATTTCTTGTAAAGGTATTTGTATAAATGACAAATTAACTAACTTCACTAGTAAAATCGCTTACTATCATGCATCTCCGTATAGAAGTTGCAACGATCTTCCACCATATAACAATTAGTTCCGCTCATCATTTCGATACATTTCCGTCATAGTTCAAACTCTGTTCAAATTTAAAATAAAAAAAGACAGCTGCCGACATTCTTGCGTTCGGACAACTGCCTATATAATAGATGTGAGAAAATGTTAATCAAAATCGAATTAGCGATTTAAGTCACAGTCTTATTCCGTTTTCTTAAGGAAGATATCGCTACAAATAACGTGGCAATAATTCCACTAAACAACAATAAAAATCCGATTGGTAATAAGAAAAATGGTTCAACTAATGTTCCATCGTCAGCTACATAACTACCTACTGCAGCTTTACTAATAAAACAGACCAATCCCAGCATGATGGGAGTGATAGCAAACATATATTTTTTAGTCATGATGGGTACTCCTTTCTTTGTTTTAGATCGTATTGCTTAATTTAATTATAACGAACTTAAATCCTTTTGCAACACATTTTTATCGTATATCAATATATTTGTATTGCATTACAGGTTTTCATTACACTTTTAGACAAAAAAAGATGCTGAGCACAGTTGGTACTGTTGCATGCAGCATCGATCTATTTATTGTAGATGGACTAAACTATAGTTTTTCTTTCCTTTACGAACAATGATATATTTACTACCAATTGCTAATTCATTCGTAACTTCAAAATCTACGTCGGTAATTCGATCACCATTAATTGATATCGCTCCACCCTTCACATCTTCTCTTGCTTGGCGTTTAGATGGTTCGATACCTACCTCGACTAACCAATCAATAATATTTTGTTGTTGCGCGCTAGCCGTAAACGTCGGCATTTCTTTGAACCCTTGTTCAATTTCCTCAACAGTTAATGCTTTTATATCTCCGCTAAATAGTGCTCTCGTAATACGTTGTGCTTGCTCTAACAATGCTGGTCCATGGACAAACAACGTCATTTCTTCTGCTAATTTCATTTGTGCTTCCCGTTTGTGTGGCTCTGTCTTCACTTTTTCTTCTAATTGTTCAATTTCTTCTTGCGATAAAAAAGTAAAGTATTTCAAATATCTAATAACGTCGCGATCATCTGCATTCGCCCAAAATTGGTAAAATTCATACGGCGTTGTTTTTTTCGGATCTAGCCATATTGCTCCGCCGGCCGTTTTTCCAAATTTTGTACCATCAGCTTTTAGCATTAGAGGAATCGTCAAACCGAATGCTTTCGCTTCAGATCCTTCTTTTTTACGAATTAAATCAAGACCGCTTGTAATATTTCCCCATTGATCTGACCCACCTATCTGCAACTGAACATCTTCATGACGGTACAAATGCAAGTAATCAGCGGACTGTAAAATTTGGTATGCAAATTCGGTAAAAGAAATACCGCTATCTAATCGACTTGATACGATATCTTTAGCAAGCATCGTATTTATACTAAAGTTTTTTCCATAATCACGCAAAAAGTCAATGATCGTAATATTTTTCATCCAGTCATTATTGTTTACCATCCGGATTTGGTTATCGCCATCTGTAATAAATAACTTCTTCATTTGTTCTGTAAGCGCACGAACGTTTTCCTCTACTTGATCCATCGTTTGTAGTGAACGCTCTGTCTGACGTCCACTAGGATCACCAATTGTTCCCGTAGCACCGCCGATTAATATAACAGGACGATGTCCTGCCATTTGAAATCTTTTCAACATAATAAATGGAATCAAATGACCTATATGCATACTATCGCCCGTTGGGTCAACGCCACAGTACAAAGAAATCGATTTTTCTTCTACTAACTGTCGCAATCCTATTTCATCTGTTTGTTGATTAATCGCTCCACGCCATTGTAATTCATTAATAATGTTCATGTTATCCACCTCAGCAAATTATTAAAAATATAGAAAAACAAAAAATCCCCAATCTTATCATAGATAAGACTAGGGACGATTATTAACCGTGTTACCACCCATATTGCAATGCTGCGCAGCATAACCTATGCCTTCGCCAACTTTGCCACTCTAACATGATATAACGTTCACTAATCCGCTCAGCATTACCTGAGTTGCTCCTGAGTGTATTTCACATTCTATGTGTGTACCGAGTTGCATCAACCCTCGGCTTTCTAAAAACAGTGACATAGTTGCTACTGCGCTCATTCTTCGCATTCATTTTTTTGATTAATGCCAAGTATAGTAAACAATGATCCAATTGTCAACTATCTAATCAAGCCCATATTTCGCACAATAATCAAAACCGTCCAGATCGCAGTATTTTGTAAATAAGAACAATAACGACAATAACACATACGATCAATCCAATCTCTAATATTGGAATTTGCCATATAAACGATTGTTGATGGTGTAATGAAGATCCGATTATTAGTCCTGACATAATAATACTAAGCGCTAGTAAAACAATGCTAAACGATAGCTTATTAGCGATTTTTTCTAATTTGTTAGGCAGCGCTTCAAGCTCGGGAGAACTCACTTCAACCCGTACTTTTCCACTACTAAATACTGCACTTAATTTCTTCATGTAAGAGGGAGATTGTTTTGAAAAATCTATAATATCGCTAACTGTATCGACTACTTCTTCTATATAATGAAGCGGATTTAATCGCTTTATTAGCAATTGTTTTCCATAAGGCTCAGCAACTGCAATAATATTAAAATTAGGATCTAATGCACTAACTACCCCTTCGAGTGTGACAAAGCATTTTCCTAATATCGTTAGTTCCGTAGGTAATTTTATTCGATGCTGAAACGCTACTGCGAACAAATCTTGTATCGATTCACCAATACTAATTTGACCAAATGGCACTTCATAATACTTTTCTCTAAGTTGCTCCACATCAGCATATAACGCCAGCTCATTAACATCATCCGGAATAACACCCATTTTATTAACTGCTCGAATGATAGCTTTCGAGTTTTGCCGATATAATCCTATAATTAAACTGGCAAAGTGATACTTGATTTCGTCACTTAACCGTCCGACCATCCCAAAATCGAGTAACCCTAATTGCTGATCAGGCAGTACTAACAAATTTCCAGGATGAGGATCACCATGGAAAAAACCTTCAATTAATATTTGATGTAAGATCGTTTCTGTAAGTTGCTTCGCTATTTCTGCTCGGTTGTAGCCGTGTTCTTCAATTTTTTGCAATTGTGATAATTTCACACCAGATAAAAGTTCCATAGTAAGTACTTTACTACTTGAAAATCTAGCATATAATTCAGGAACATGAACCATTGGATTATTACGATATATTTTGAAAAATCGCTGCATATTTGCCGCTTCTTTTTTATAATCTAATTCAGCGAATAACGCTTCTGATAACTCTTCAACTATGGCGGTTAACTGATAGCGAGCTGCCCACTCTAACTTACGTTCCGCTAAACTAGCAAGCTCGAATAACATTTGTAAATCCGTTTCGATCATATTTTTGATTTTGGGACGTTGCACTTTTACAGCTACGGCAGTTCCATCCCACAGCTCTGCTTCATAAACTTGCCCGATTGATGCGGAGGCTAATGGTTCTGTTGAAAAACAAGCGAATAGTTCCTCTATCGTTTTCCCATTGCCTATTTCTTCTTCGACAATCGCCGAAGCCTCTTCATAAGTAAATGGTGTTACTTGATCTTGTAAACTTTGCAGGTGCTTAATAAGTTCAGGTGGCAATATATCTGCTCTTGTACTAGCTATTTGTCCTAGTTTAATGTAGGTTGGTCCAAGTTCTTCTAAAATATTTTTAAGTCGTTCCCATATAGATAGCTTATGATTATCATGTTTTTCGGTAGAATGAACACCACCGGGAAGCCCTAGTTCATGGATAAAATATCCGAATCCATTGCGGACTAAGGCCATAGTTATTTTTTGATAGCGTTGTAAGTAGCGCCAACTACTTTTTCTTCTCATACATACAACTCCTATCTCCAATGAGAAACAGCTATTTATTTTCTGTTAACTGCTGTTCTAATTGAGCGATTCGAGCTTCTAATCGTTGAAATTCTTCTTTGGTCACCCATTGTTCACTGGAGTTAGTTTGCATTTTTTCTTGAACGATAGCACTGATTTGCTCTTTCACTTGATCACCCTTTTGCACCATCTGTTCAATTAACGCAGTAGACTCTGATTTACTAACTTCACCTTTTTTCACCAAATCATCCACTAATTTTTCTATTTGTTCTTTACTCTCTACGACAATTCCTAATCCTAAAGATACCGCTCGTTGTAAGAAATCCTTCATGTTTATTCGCTCCTTATTTTGTTATTTTTGTAGTATGCCTATAGTTTAATAATAAATTCGTCATTCCCTATTCTTCATCAAACAACAGTAAATATTGTTGGTGATCGGTAATTGTAATTCGTTTTTTCTCAATTTTGAGAATTCCCATCGTTTGCAATTCCTGCATCACCTTCGTAACAGTTTCACGTACCGTTCCCGTAAGATCAGCAATTTGTTGGTGCGTTAGCTTTAAATCAATAAGGATATTGTCTTGTTTTTGCACGCCATGCTTTTCAACGAGTCGATACAATCCTTTAGCAATTCTTGTCTTAGCATCCCGAAAAGTTAAATCCTTTATCAATTCATTTGCTGTTCGCAACCGTTGCATCGCAGTGTTCATTATTTTAATTGGAATTTGTGGTGTTTGATTCATCAGCCAGAGAAAATCTTGCCTTTTCAGTACATACAATGTCGTTTCTTCCAACGTCATCGCTGAAGCAGAACGGGTCGTTTCGTTTTCCAATACTGCCATTTCTCCGAAAAAATCCCCTTCTCCAAAAATAGCAAGAATAATTTCGCGAGAAACACTTTCCTTATATATTTTTACATTACCGGAATAGATCACATAAAACTCGTCCCCATCCCCACCCTCTAAAAAAACATTTATTCCTCGCTCATATTTTCTAGTGATAAGCAATGAAGCAACTTTTTCTAATTCTACATACGCTAAGTTACTAAAAAAAGGAACTTCCTGCAAAAATGCTACCAGTCTATCCATGTAACAATCTCCCGTCTCACTATTCGTTAGATTTATCGATCTAGCGTTATATTCTTTATTTTACCACTATTCTAGTGCGTAGTGTAATCAATCTATAGAATTCTTTCATTGATTGCCTAATTACGTCTGCTTCGTTATAATTAGCGAATATAATAACACTTCATCAATTTAATTTGATATTGAAAGGGATAATTTTGATGCACATTGCGAACAATTGGACAGACTACGAAATATTGGACAGCGGTAATGGAGAAAAGTTGGAGCGTTGGGGTAAATATATTTTGCGTAGACCCGACCCACTTATCATTTGGCCGCCCGAGCAACCAAACCTTTGGAACAAAATAGATGGGCATTATTATCGTAGTAAAAATGGTGGCGGATCATGGGAGCTACAACCCAATTTGCCAGAGAAATGGACGATCAATTATGGTCCACTCTCCTTCCATATTAAACCGACAGGCTTTAAACATACTGGTTTGTTCCCAGAACAAGCAGTCAATTGGAGCTGGATGATGGACAAAATCAGTTCCGCTAATAGACCGATCAAAGTATTGAATTTATTTGCTTATTCTGGCGGAGCAACTGTAGCTGCTGCCAAAGCAGGTGCTGAAGTTTGTCATGTTGACGCGGCAAAAGGTATGGTGCAATGGGCAAAAGAAAATGCGCAACTATCAGGATTAGAGAATGCACCAATTCGCTACATTACAGATGATGTATTCAAATTTGTACAGCGAGAACAACGACGTGGTAATAAATATGATGCGATTATTATGGACCCGCCTTCTTATGGTCGTGGGCCTCAAGGTGAAACGTGGAAGCTAGAGGAAAATTTGTTTCCATTTTTACAAACGTGTATGTCGATCTTATCTGATCGCCCATTATTTTTACTCATTAACTCTTACACAACAGGGCTATCACCAACTGTATTACGCAACATATTACAACTTACTATGCAACAAAATTATGGTGGGACAATCGATTGTGCAGAAATCGGTTTGCCGATTCGCTCTTCGAAACTACATCTTCCATGTGGCATATTAGGACGGTGGGAAGCAGAGTGAGTTATCCAATTCTTCCTATTATTTATGAAGATAATCACTTACTAGTTGTAGAAAAACAAGCTGGAATTCCTACACAAGCAGATATTTCTGGTGATGTAGATATGTTAACGATATTAAAAGATGATCTCAAACAGCGCTATCAAAAATCTGGCAACGTTTATTTGGGCTTAGTCCATAGACTGGATCGTCCTGTCGGCGGTGTCATGGTATTCGCCAAAACATCCAAAGCAGCAGCTCGGCTATCCGATAGCGTTAGAAATAGACATTTTCATAAAACATATATTTGTGTCGTCCATGGTAAACCAACAGCAGCAACGGCTAGCTTACAGCATTATTTGCGCAAAGATGTGAAACGTAATCAAGTCGATGTGTTTGAAACAGAAACAGTAGGTGCTAAACATGCTCTGCTAGATTATAAGGTCATCACTACAAGCGGGCAAACGAGCTTACTTGCTGTTCGCTTACATACGGGTAGAACACATCAAATTAGAGCGCAGCTTGCACATATTGGCTGTCCTCTAGTAGGTGATATGAAGTATGGGGAAACAAAACAAGGAAAACGTTCCAACATTGCTCTTTGGTCAGCAGCGCTATCTTTTGCTCATCCAACGACAAAAGAGAACGTAACTTATACCGCCCTGCCTACTCATATTCCCTTATTTCATCAATGGACAGAACAACAATTATACGAAGCAACCCATTGTTTTCTATAAACAAAAAGCAGACGGGTAAACTAATCATAAAGCCGAGGGATTTAACATGAACAAAAGAAATAAAAGCAGCCTAACCAAGCGTATAATGATGATAATTGTTTTTTCCCTTGGCTTGTTTGGTGCTTTCTACGTTTTTATTTTTAATACATCTAGTAAATTAAGTGATCATATTACAATGCAAACAACTCCACAACCAACGGAACAATTCATTACTACTCCCCCGCCTACACCTACGCCAGTAGTACCGTCAGCAACTCCCAAACTTCAGTATACAGAAGCTGTTTGGATCGGGGCTGGCGATATTATGAGTCATAAACCACAATTGCCCGGCTCGTATATTGCAGCGGAACAACGGTACAATTTTGATCCGATCTTTGCTAATGTTGCACCGATTTTAAAAACCGGTGATTTTGTAATGGCTAATTTAGAAACGCCAATAGCAGGAAAAGATGTTGGGTATTCAGGCTATCCTCTGTTCAATGCTCCTGATGAATTAGCAGAAGCTTTGAAGCATGCTGGATTTAATATCTTGTCTACTGCCAATAATCATTCACTTGATCAAGGAGAACAAGGGTTACTTCAAACGATGAAGACGCTGGACAAATTAGATGTTCATTACGTTGGTACAGCATTATCAGACGAAATGACCAAAAAACAAGTCATTGTGGAGAAAAATAATATTACGATGGGTTTATTAGCTTACACGTATGGAACCAATGGTATTGCTATACCAGCAGGTAAGCCTTATTTGGTCAATCTAATAGATGAACAAAAAATAAAGTCGGATATTACACAGTTAAAAGATGCTGGAGTCGACATAATAACGGTCGCTTTACACTTCGGCATTGAATATGATCCAATACCAAGTGAAGAACAAAAACAATTGGCTCGTAAACTTGTCGATGCAGGTGCAGATATTATTGCTGGCTCCCACCCGCATGTTATTCAACCTTATGAAGTAATTGAAACCTTTACGAGTGCAGGTAAGAAAAAAAAAGCACTCATTATTTACTCTCTCGGTAACTTTATATCTAACCAACGTGGAGATACAAAAGATTATGGCGTACTATACAAAGTTAACCTAAAAAAAGAATTAACGTCAAATTTTACAGAGCTAACCGATATTACTGCTATTCCCACTTGGGTACATCGTTACAAGCCAGATCAATACTACAGATACAGAATTTTGCCAGTGGAACAAGTTTTACAACAGCAACAAGATCCACTCCTTGCACCTAACGATTATAAACAACTTAAAAGTGATTTTGCTATGTTAAAAACGCGATTAGAATCGATGAAACAATAACAGCTACAACAACTATGGATTAGCGACTTTTCCTAATAAGTAGACAAGTAATTGTTGGTTATGCTCCGATATACGGTTCAAGGAGCCTGCCACCAACTGATTACGAATTTGTCTGCCTCGTTCCATTTCGGATTTCCCTTTTTCTGACACAGTAACCCAGACAATACGACGATCTTGTTCATCTCTTGTTCGTTCAATTAACTGATTACGTTCCATTCGATCAAGCAACGTCGTAATTGCTGCAGGGGAAGTAGATAAATATTCGATCAAATCGGATGGTTTCACTTGTTTTAACTGCTCTATTAGTTCCAAAACATGTAATTGTCCTTCTGTTAAAGGTGCTAATGACTGCTCTAAACTCATTTTCCATTCCTTTGATAATCTTGTCCATAGTATTGTAAACTGATCTGCTACCAATGGGTTCACCCACTCTCTCAAATTCTAGTCTCTTAACTAATTATAGCAACTGAAATTGTCGAATAAAAGGTTAATGCTATTAATAGTTTCTGTCATTTGCTGAGTGTAACTTATATAAACTAACAGAAAAAGACAGGTTCACTGTCGATTCATACATAATCGAAGTATATCCCTGTCTTTTCTTTATGGTCGTTCAGGCTGGTCATCCAGTTTTCCAACGATGGATGGCTGTACAAATACCGTTTGAATAAATTGTGGTTTCTCTACGGCAAATAATAATTTCCCTACGGACTTATGATCCTCAATTGGTGCTTTTTCAGAACTATTAATCAAACCTTCTTTTTCATTCGTCATTGCTGTAAGCTCCAACTTTTCTTTGCAGTAAAAAGCAGCAACGATATAACTACCATTGGATCGTACTCGTTTTCCTTCTTTAAACTGGAATGTTTGTACTCCTCGACCACCTCGACCTTGTACAGGGTAGTCAAGTAACAATGTTCGTTTTCCATATCCAATTTCTGTAATTAATAATATTTCGCCTTCATCATTCGCCACCCATTCCGCTGCTACTACTTCATCATCATCTTTCAGCTGAATACCGCGAACACCAGCAGCTACTCTACCCATTGCATTAACTTCTTGCTCCTCAAAACGAATCGACATACCCGCTTTTGTAACTAGCATAATATGTTTATCGCCCTGACTCAGCACCACTTTAATGATCTCATCGTCAGCAGCTAGACGACATGCCGCAATTGCTGTAGAACGGGTCGTGTAATAATCTTTTAGTTCACTTCGCTTTACTTGACCACGTTTGGTTACAAAAACAATCGATTCTGTTGCTTCTTGTATGCTACGAGCGACAAAAACTTCCGCAATAGCATCATCTTTCGAAATAGCTACTAAATTAACGATAGCTGTTCCAATATCCTTCCATTTAAAATCTGGAATTTGATGAACTGGCAACATAAAGTATTGCCCTTTTTTTGTAAATATATATAATTGGTCGAGCGTATTTACTTCTAACAATTTACGTATGACATCGCCTTCTTTTACACCAGCCGTTGTAATATCTCCGCCAGACCGGGTAAAGGATAGCATACTTGTACGCTTCACATATCCTTCTTCACTTAGTGTAAGCAACACATCTTCTGCATTGACTAACACTTCCACATTCACTTTCAATTCTTCTACTTCACTGCGAAGCGAAGAACGTCGGTCAATACCATACTTATCTTTTATCTCTAGCAGCTCTGTACGGATAACACCTATTAACTTTTTCTCGCTATCCAGTATCGAACGATAATAGGCGATTCGTTTCATCGCTTCTTTAAACTCTTTTTCTAATGCTGTAATCTCCAAATTAGTTAATCGATACAATTGCAACGTTAGAATAGAATCTGCTTGTCGCTCTGTAAATTGAAACTGCTTAATTAAATTATTTTGTGCATCTAAGCGATTTTTCGACGCTTTAATCGTAGCAATAACTTCGTCTAATATTTGAAGCGCTTTTACTAGCCCTTCCACCACATGAGCACGATCTTCTGCTTTTTCTAGCTCATATTCCGTTCGAAAACGAATAACTTCTTTTTGGTGATTAATATAAGCTAATAATATGTCTTTTATGCCAAGTTGCATCGGTGTTTTGTTAACAATCGCCACCATATTAAAATTGTATGTCACTTGCAAATCGGTTTTTTTGAGCAAATAAGCTAAAATACCTTTCGCATCCGCATCTTTCCGCAGCTCAACTACAATTCTAAGTCCTGCCCGTCCACTTTCATCACGAACTTCTGCTATACCTTCTACTTTACGTTCTAAGCGTATATTTTCCATCGCTGTTACCAAACGAGACTTTACTACACCATAAGGAATTTCTGTAATAACAATTTGCTGCTTACCGCCACGCACATTTTCGATTTCTGCTACAGAACGAACATATATGCGTCCTTTTCCCGATTTATAGGCATCGATAATCCCTTGTTCTCCCATAATAATGCCGCCAGTAGGGAAATCAGGTCCTTTAATATGCTCCATAATTTGCTCTATCTCTAAATTAGGATTTTCCATTAAGGCGATACAACCATTAATGACTTCTCGCAAATTATGTGTGGGAATATCTGTAGCAAAGCCGGATGAAATACCACTTACACCGTTTACTAACAAGTTAGGATATCTTGCAGGCAAAACGACCGGTTCTTTTGTCGTATTATCAAAGTTATCTTTAAATTGCACCGTTCGTTTTTCGATGTCACGTAGTAACTCTAACGCAATGGGCGACAATCTTGCTTCTGTATACCGCATTGCCGCCGCCGGGTCATCATCTTGCGAACCCCAATTACCATGACCATCTATGAGTGGATGAGCCATTTTCCATGGTTGTGCCATTCGGACCATACCTTCATAGATCGAGGAATCACCATGAGGATGATAATTACCCATGACATCTCCGACCGTCTTAGCCGACTTACGATACGTTTTGTCTGGCGTATTGCCAGCGTCATACATCGCATATAAAATCCGTCGCTGCACGGGCTTTAATCCATCACGTACATCTGGAATAGCTCGATCTTGAATAATATACTTCGAATAACGTCCAAATCGGTCACCTACAATTTCTTCTAAAAATGCCGGTAAAAATTCTTCCAACGTACTCAAGTGTAATCCCTCCTATACTTCATATTGTGTAAAATCGACATTTTCAATAATCCATCGTTTACGAGGGTCTACTTTATCACCCATAAGCGTCGATACTCTACGTTCAGCTTTAGCCGCATCTTCAATTTGTACTTGTAGTAATGTCCTTGTCTCAGGATTCATCGTTGTATCCCATAACTGATCTGGATTCATCTCGCCTAACCCTTTGTACCGTTGCAACTCATAGTTTTTCCCATATTCTTTCAAATAATTTTGTAATTGTTCATCTGTCCAAGCATAACGGATCGTTTCTAATTTCCCTGACTTTTTAGTAATTTTATAAAGTGGCGGTTGTGCAATATAGATTTTTCCAGCATCAATTAACGGTTTCATATACCGATAGAAAAAAGTAAGTAGTAATACTTGAATATGAGCTCCATCTGTATCCGCATCTGTCATAATAATAATTTTATTGTAATTACTTTCATCCACTTCAAACTCGGAACCGATACCCGCACCAATGGTCGCGATAATAGCACGATACTCATCGTTTTTCAAAATATCAGCGAGTTTAGCTTTTTCTGGATTCATCGGTTTACCTTTTAGCGGTAATATCGCTTGATGTCTTGAATCACGACCTTGTTTGGCAGAACCGCCCGCAGAATCCCCTTCCACAATAAACAATTCGTTACGAGTATAGTCTTTGGATTGAGCTGGAGTAAGTTTTCCGCCTAAATTAGAGCTTTCACTTCTTTTTCTGCCACTCCGAATTTCTTCTCTAGCTTTACGTGCTGCTTCACGTGCTTTCGATGCTTGCATCGCCTTTTTTAAAATAGACTGGGCTGTTTGTGGATTTTCTTCCAAAAATAATTGCATTTTCTCTGATACAACCGCATCTACTGCACTACGCGCCGAAGCACTTCCGAGTTGATCTTTCGTTTGACCGACGAATTCAACTTCCGACATTTTTATATTAATAACAACCATCATACCTTCGCGTAAATCATTTCCTTCCAAATTCTTCTCTTTTTCTTTCAATAATGCTGTTTTACGAGCATAGTCATTCATCACGCGTGTATAAGCTGTTTTGAACCCTGTCTCATGCGTTCCACCGCCCCTAGTTGGGATCGAGTTAACGAATGAAGCTAATGTCTCTGTATAGCCATCATTGTACTGCAAAGCAACTTCCACTTCGATATCATCACGTTCACCGCTATAATGGATTACCTCATGCAATACTGTTTTGGACTCATTCAAAAATTGTACAAACTCACGAGCTCCGCCTTCATAATGAAATACATCATTTTTATCACTGCGTTCATCTTTAATCGTTACTTTTAGTCCAGAATTAAGAAACGCAATTTCTTGTAGTCGTTCTGCGAGCGTATCATAACTAAACGATATTCCTGTCGGAAACACTCGTTTATCTGGTAAAAACGTCACTTTTGTTCCCGTACGATTCGTATTGCCGGTTACTTCTAAAGGAGAAGCAGGCTCACCTACATGCTCCTTACCATCTGCATCAATCCAATATTCAAATCGTTGACGGTGAATTTTGCCATCTCGATAGATTTCGACTTCCAGCCATTCCGATAAAGCGTTCGTTACAGAAGCACCAACCCCATGTAATCCGCCTGATTTCTTATAGCCATTGCCACCGAACTTACCACCAGCATGCAGCATGGTGAACACTACTTGCGGAGTAGGTATCCCCAGTTTATGCATTCCTGTTGGTATACCTCGTCCGTTATCATAAACAGTTATCGAGCCATTCCGATGTAATGTAATATCAATCGCTGAACAAAACTTAGCCAAATGCTCATCGACCGCATTATCGACAATTTCCCATACCAAGTGATGCAAACCAGAGCTACTCGTACTACCAATGTACATTCCAGGTCTTTTGCGAACTGCTGTTAACCCTTCAAGCACTTGTATATCATCAGCATCATATAATTTTGCCTGTTCATCTTGCTGCGAAAACAAATTCAATTGCTCCGACATATGTTCCCCCCGTTCAGAAATACACCTTCCGCTATTTTAAAGCAACAATTCAGATTCGTAAAGCCATCTATCTATAACTTCTTTCCGATACGGAATGGAAAAGGAAGACTGCACATCAGCCTTCCCCTATACACTATTCGTATAAAGCTGCTAACATAATACCCGCTGCTGCCTCATAAATTTCATCTATTTGGGTGAGCGGAAGCGGATTAACTCCTTGACCTAGCTCAATGGTAAAACCAGGTTTCCGCCATTTCATAATAAACCAATCTTTGTAACCTGCTGTACTATCGATGCTACGAATCGGCACATAACCACTAACTCTCGCAAATTCTGCTGCTATCGCTTCTGATTCTGGCGGTTCGAGCTGCTCGAATCCCCAATATATCACTTTTCCTTGCGTATGAAAAGCTAACACATGAACAAACTGATTATCTTCCGTCCATTTTGCTAGTGCTATTACTTCCGGTTCAGTAAGTGGCGCAGTACCTGAATAATCTCTCGGGGCTGGCTGTTGCGGTCCTTTTACGGCATCCTGCTCCCACAAAGCTGGAAATTGCTTATTAAGATCTACACCGCGAATGTTAGCCTTCCAACCATTAAATTGGTTGCTACCATTGTTAATTTTCAGCACATTACTACGATATGGTTCTTCACTTGGCGCACCGTTGATCACTAAATCGACTCCATCAGGATTTACCATTGGTACCAAAGCAAGTGTAGTCTGCAAATAGAAAGGCAACATCGCAAGTCCTCGCAAACTTTTTCCATTCGTTATCGCCAAAGCATATTCATTGAGAAAGCGAAGGACAGTCGGAGCTGTAATCCATTCATTCGCATGGATCGCTGCATTCATCCCTACTTGTTTTTCTCCTTGCCCGATGGAAAGGGCATAGAGTGGTTTTCCCATAACGGAATAACCGATAATTTCTTGTACAATAAACGGATAAATAGCTATTAGCTTCGATAAATCGGCTTGCATCGTTTCGAATGAATAAGGCTTTGACCACGTTATTAATAATTCTGTTACACGGCGAGGCAACAATAACGTTTGCCCAATGGTGAGCGTTTGTGGATTCGTAATCACGTTCAAATGTATTATTTGATCTAGATCAGTATTTGTCTGATTAGTGATGGACCACAATGTATCACCCGCTGCAACTGTATAATAATCTAACCAATAACCTGGTATACGAATAATTTGCCCGATTTGTAAAGCTTCCGTTTGCATATTTGGATTAGAATCAATTAACAATTGTAAAGGTAAATCAAATAATTGACTATACTTCCATAGAGAATCGCCACGTTGCACTACTATATTCAAAGTCATTCTCCTTCCAGCTGCTCATTGTGTAATAGCATATGGTTCGAGCAGACGGCAGGTGTTTAATTACTTATATTTATTCCAATTCGGATCACTGTTTTCTAATAGGTACGCAAAATCATTTTCCTTTTGTTTCTTTTCCGCTTGTTTAGCAGCGAGTTTTTTTTGTTGTTCTAATTCTACCCGTTGTTGTTCTGCTGCTTCTAACTCTTTGGCTTGCAGTTTAAGCTTTTGTAACATCGTATCATCAATCAAATCTTGCATCGTGTGCCCTGATACTTGCTGCTTTGCTTCGTCTACATGCCCACGTTGTTCTCTTCCATTAAAAGTTTTGCTTTTTTTATTTTTTTTCAAAAGATTCACCTCATTTTATGGCTCAAAACCGAAATCAGTGCTTGACCTGTGCTGATGTTGATTGGGTAGCGCAGCATGGAATGTACGATTTTTCGTACAAAGAATGGTCAATTCCAGGCAATGATGACTAATTTATACGATAAATCGTACAAAATTTCGCTATTTGAATGCCGCGCCTTCCTTTATGTACGATTTTTCGTACAATCGGCATCAATTGGAATCAATTTGGAGGCAATTTGTGTGAAAAATCGTATAAATCACTTCCTGTTTCCTGTAAATGTCCGAGCGGTGAGAGACTATCTGCACTTTCACACGTCAAGTAATAATTTTGAGGTAGAGCTCATTATATCTATCATATCGCTCACTATAGAACGTCGTAACGTATAGATAACTGAGCAACAGCCCGTTCAGCATAAGCTCGAGCTTCCTCTACAGATGTGGCACTTGCTAACACAACAGCCATTCTTCTTCCTTTGAGCGTCGATGGTTTTCCAAACAACCTTATATTCGTATCTGGAACAGCTAATGCTTCTGCAACGCCATCTATAGTATACGCTATACTATCTTTTTCTGCTTTAAGTGTGCGAGTAGCACCAGCAGTTACTAATTGTACCGCCGGAATCGGTAATTCTAACATCGCTCTCACATGTAGTGCAAACTCTGATAACTGTTGGGTTACCAAAGTAACCATCCCCGTATCGTGCGGTCTAGGAGATACTTCGCTAAATATAACACCGTCTTTCGTTAAAAACAATTCAACACCATATACACCGTAGCCACCTAATTCGTCTGTAATACGTTTAGCAATATGCTCTGCTTGCTGCAATTGCTTCGCTGACATCTGGTGTGGTTGCCAAGATTCTATGTAATCCCCATCTTTTTGAATATGACCAATCGGCGGGCAGAATGTCGTTCCCGATACCGAACGCACCGTCAATAACGTTATCTCCGATTCAAAAGCAATAAATCCTTCCACAATGACACGTTGATTATAAGCTCGTCCACCTTGCAGCGCATACTCCCAGCAATGTGTTAGTTCTAATTCAGAATAACAAACACTTTGTCCTTTTCCTGACGAGCTCATCAGCGGTTTAATGACACAAGGAAAGCCTACTTCTTCTGCTGCTACTTGTAGTTGTTCCAAACTATCAGCGAATCGGTAAGGAGCAGTTGGCAACTGCAACTGTTCTGCAGCTAATCTACGTATTCCTTCACGATCCATCGTTAAATTAACTGCGCGAGCTACTGGCACAATATGAAACCCTTCTTGCTCTAATTGGACGAGTGTATCCGTTGCTATCGCTTCAATTTCTGGAACAATTATATCGGGCTTTTCTTGCAAAATCAATTGACGCAAAGCATCACCATCTAACATATCGATCACATAACTGCGGTGGGCTACTTGCATCGCCGGAGCATGATCGTATCGATCCACTGCTATCGTTTCGATTCCTAAACGTTGCGCTTCGATAACCGTTTCTTTACCTAATTCACCTGATCCTAACAACATTATTTTCCGTGCATGTTTTTGATTAGCCGCAGTAAATGACATAAAAAATAGAACCTCCCAAAATAATTGTTTTTCCTTTATTTTGGGGGTTCTATTATGAAAATGCAACTATTTCATGCTACTTATATAAATCTAAATTGTGCTTCAATAAGCGTATTGTAATATCCGCCTTTTTCGATTAGCTGCTCATGAGTACCTTGCTCTACAATCACTCCATGATCCAGTACAACTATATCATCGGCATTACGAATAGTAGATAGTCGGTGAGCAATCATAAACGATGTGCGACCTTGTAACAAAGATTTTAACGCTTCTTGAATTTTTAATTCCGTTTCTGTATCAATACTAGCGGTAGCCTCATCTAAAATTAAAATACGCGGATCTGCCAACAATGCTCTAGCAAATGACAGAAGCTGACGCTCACCCATGGATAGAATGCTACCTCTTTCTTCCACTTGCGTATCGTATCCATCAGGCAAACTCATAATAAAATCATGCGCATGGACTGCTTTTGCCGCTTCTACAACTTCTGCATCTGTTGCGTTCAAACGACCGTAACGGATATTATCGCGGATAGAACCGCTAAAAATAAACGTGTCTTGCAGTACTATCCCTACTTGTGAACGTAAACTTTCGATGGTTACATCACGAATATCGATTCCGTCAATTTTCACACTGCCATGCACCGGATCATAGAAACGACATAACAAGTTAATGATTGTACTTTTTCCTGAACCAGTATGACCAACTAACGCTATAGACTGTCCGGCTTGCACATTAATCGTAATATTTTTCAGCGCTTGTCTGCCTGGCTCATATTCAAATATAATATCATCGAATAGAACATCACCACGAATTTGTGGTAGTGGTTGAGCCGTATCTTTTTCAGCAATGTCAGGCTGCTCATCTATGAATTCGAATATACGTTCGGATGATGCCATGGCAATAAGTAATTGTGAATACATTTGACCTAGTCGGTTAATCGGCTCCCAGAAGTTACCCATATAGTTCGCATAACCAACTAAAAACCCTACCGTAATTACATCTGCTGCTATTAAAGATGTGCCGTACCAAAACAAAATACACGTTCCAATCGCAGCTGTTATTTCGATAATTGGACCAAATGCCTGATTAAGTGCTGATGCTTTATTCCATGATTTCAAATTAATCGAGTTCATATGATCAAAGAAACTCATGTTGTTTTTCTCTTGTACATAAGATTGTGTTACTCGCATTCCTTGAATACTTTCATTCAAGTGAGCATTGATTCTTGCTTGTTTAATCCGTACATCTTGCCAGCCAAACCGAATTCGTTTCCGCAGTGCTGATGAGACAAAAAACATCAACGGAACGGTTATCATAACGGCAAGCCCAAGCTTCACGTTCATAAACAATAATATAAAGACGATTCCAAACAATTGGATACAATCCATCAGTAAGTTAACAACACCGTTAGTAAACAAATCCTGCAATGCATTAACATCATTCGTTATTCTAACTAATACCGAACCTGCTGGTCGTTTGTCATAAAAGTTAAAAGATAACCGTTGAATGTGTTGAAATAAATGATTACGCAAATCATAAATAACTTTTTGACCAATAATAGTCGTATGTTTGATTCTATACTTGTTCGTCACCCACTGGATAATATAAAGAGCTAACATCGCCACTCCTAGCCATATGACGAGTTGTTTGTTCTTTCCATCTAGAGCAGTATCAATCGCTATAACAATAATTAGCGGATTGGCTAACCGTGTTAATGTGCCGATGACCATCATTAAAAGAACAGGCATCAATTCTTTACGATATGGTTTCATATAAACGAACAATCGACGCAATTGTGCCCAATTAAATGGTTTTTCTATTTGTTCATCATCCTGATATACAAAGCGCTCATTACGATTATGTGTTTTTGAATTGGATGTTGCACTCATTTATATGCTACTCCTTTTCTGATCCATATGCACGACGTTAGAAGCAGCTGCTTTTTCTTTCTTCTGCTTAAGCAAATAGTCGGCATATTGTATTTCGTACGTATCGCGATATGGTCCTGCCTCGTGAATTAAGTCTGCATGTTTTCCTCGTTGTACAATATGGCCATCATCTAACACAATAATTTCATCCGCATGACGTAAGGAAGATATACGATGGGCAATAATAAACGTCGTCCGCCCTTTCATTAATTCCTTAAACCCGGCTTGAATCTCATGTTCTGTTTCCATATCAACAGCACTCGTCGCATCATCAAGAATCAATATTCGTGGATTAATCAGTAGTGCCCTTGCAATCGCAATACGCTGTTTTTGTCCACCAGATAGCCCCATACCTCGTTCACCAACAAGTGTATTGTAGCCTTCTTGCGATTCCATAATAAAACCATGGGCTTGCGCTAATTTGGCAGCATATTCAATTTGTTCTTGCGTCACATTGCCAGCACCATAAGCAATATTGTCCCGTATCGATGCCGAGAACAAAAACGTTTCTTGAAACACAGTAGCTATAATACTACGCAAGCTGTGTACATCCAAATCGCGGATATCTACACCATCTACTTTGATACTACCTTTTTTCACGTTATAAGCTCTCATCAACAACTGAATAATCGTTGATTTCCCTGCTCCTGTCGGTCCAAGAAATCCAATCACTGAACCTGCCGGCGCTTCGATATTAATATCTGTTACCGCATTCGATTTATCTGGATAATGAAAGGACACATGCTCGAACTGGACATGACCTTTTGCTTGTTCTTTATTTAATACAATAGCGTCAGGCTTATTTTTTACATGTACGTGTTCATTCAACAATGCTAATATTCTTTCACCAGAAGCTTTAAATTGCGTATAGTTATTAATATGAAAACCAAGTTGCCACATCGGGTTGATAATGTACCAAATTAAACTAAAGAATGCTACAAAATCTCCTAGTTTCAATTGATCGTTAATAACTAATAAACCACCTGCGATAAATAATATAACTGCGCTCAAATTGGCTACTAACTCCATAACAGGGAAATATTTTGCCCATATTTTGGCGATTCCAATTTGATTATCTTTGTACGCATCACTTCGTATCGAGAATTTCCCTACTTCATGGTCTTCCCGTGCAAAAGACTTCACTGTCCGAACACCAGTAATGTTTTCTTGAACAGCAGTTGTAAGGTTACTAAATGCTTGTCGCATTTCTCGAAACGCAGGGTGAATCAATTTCTCAAAACGGAGCGCCAAAAATGCAAGAACTGGAATAGTAACCAGTGTTATTAATGTTAACTGCCAGTTCAAGTAAAGCATCATTGCTCCACCAAACACAACCATTAAGACCATGTTCAATATTTGTGCAAAACCAAATCCGATAAACTGCCGAATTCCTTCCAAATCTGCTGTCAATCGTGACATAAGGTCGCCCGTTTTTGCTTTGTCATAATATTGAAATGACAATTGTTGCAATTTGGAATACGCTGAGTTGCGTAATCGATAGGCAACTTTATTCCCTAATCTCCCTCCAAAAAAACCATGCAAAAACTGATTGAGCGCTTTCACAGTTATAACTCCCACTACTACAAGAGCTAAGGTCGGTACTCTTTCAAATTTTTCTGGTCTAATGACTTCTTCAATTAGATAGCTAAGCAAGTTTGGATAAACAAGCCCAAGCGCTGTAGAAATCATTAAAAATACGATTGAAGCGACTAACAGCTTACGCTCAGGCCAATAAAAGGCCTTTAGCTGCCTTAATATGTCCAACCTTATCCATCTCCCCGTCTTCATTATTTTTATATTTCTAACGTTGCCAAGCGAACTCCCTCATCGCTGTAAATTTCGTCCTTAAATTAAAAAGTTCTTCTTGGTATGAATGAATATTATCAGCATCGGGTACGAGGAGCAAATTCGATAATGTTTCGAAATGGTGAACGTTTCATCTTAATATGCCAAATATACAGCAAAATAGCATGAAACCTCTTAAATCGTCCTTTAATGTTGGCTTCTATTCCATTTGCTCTCTTTTTGACTTTATCCTTCACTATAAAAAAAAAACACCCGGACGCCTTCATAAAGAACCGGGTGTATCGAACTGATTATGATATTAATTGATCAGAAAGCGCTATCTACATTAGATGAATAGGAGAATTTTGTAATTTAAAAATTTACTTCTCTACCAGATGATCATCTAACAATGATTGTAATTTTTTGTGTAATATTTCCCACTTTTCTTTTTGTTGCTCATCACGCAGCGTACTGGAAATTCCATGCACATGTTCTTGTATATCTAACTCCAATTTACTTATCGTAACCGCTAATTGTTCTGTCCACATTTTCCGATAAAATGCTTGCCAATCTTCTGTATATATTTTTAACCACTCTGCTACAGCAGGCAAGATGAGCTGTTCTAAGTCAGTGCGTAATTTTGTTTTTCCTTCTCCTTCAAAAAATGCTCTGGGAGATTTGAACATTTGAAAAAGCCATTTTTGTTCAATAACTGGTGCTTGAAAATGACGATTCATCGCAGGCGGACGAATCGAATCAAACGACACAGTAGCTGCTTGATAGTAATCAATAACTCGCTCTATTGGAGCTGTCAATTGATCGTAGTATGCCGTTAATTCTCTTTGCAAATTATTCTCTATCCGTAAACTAGTGGCTTGTAATTCTTGCTCTAATTCACGTTGTATGACCCGTTCTAATTCCAACCATGCTTGCAACAGTGCTTTGCGCAAATCACGCCCATCATCTTGCAATACAGCAGGATTAAACGACAAGTTATAAAACTCACCAAAGCGAAATTGTAGTCGTTGTGCAATATAATAATGCAATTCACTAATATCTTCATTCAATTGTTGCGGTACTGTCTTTTGTCGGTATCCTTCAAACTGCGATTGTAGCTGTTCATAGTTGTTTAGTAGATCAGTTAATTGTTGCTCTCGCTTCGCTTGATCTCCTTGTGTAGCCTGTAGCCAACTTGTGACCATTGCATACACTCGCTGTAATTCTAATGTTGCCGTTTGAAGTGCTAACGTGCCAAGATCATGCTGAACAAACTGTAAGAAGGCTGCTTCAAACTGCGCCATGCCAGATTGTTGCAAAATAGTTTGATTATTCGTTACTTTAGCTTGCAAAGCTTGTAGGCTGGACACAGGAAATAATCGTGGAAAACGTATTTCATGCTGCAACAAATTTTGTTCCACATGAGTTAATACTCCGCTTAATTCTTGTTCATCCGCTGCCAAATCAGCCGCATTAACGATAAAAAACATTTTATCCAACTCAAATTGATCTTTGACTCGCCCTAATTGCTGTAAAAATTGTCGATCTGCTTGGGAAAAAGCATGATTATAATAGGTTACAAACAATACTGCATCTGCATTTTTAATATAATCAAAGGCAACTCCAGTATGACGCGCATTGACAGAATCCGCTCCAGGAGTATCTACTAATATTATGCCTTCGGCAGTTAATGGACAAAGATAGTGAAAATCGATAGATCTAACAAAACAAGAACGCGATTCTTCAGCAACAAAACGTTCATACTGTTCATGATCTACACGCAACTCTTGCCCAAGCCACTGTTCATGCTCTGCAAAACCGATAGATGCCGCTCGCAAAAAGCTGTAGTGCGCACGTCCATTCGCCGCAATCCGATCTGGTGACATTTTTTCTGCCGCAGACAAAATAGTAGCAATCGTAGGCAATGTCGCTTCACTAGCATCTTCCCCTAACAATGCCAAAGAATATCGTAAGTCATCCGCCATCTCTTCTTCTGATTTCATTACAATACGAGCAGAACGATGCGGATACTCTTCCGTAGGTGGCAACAAACGGTTAATAGAAGCTGTCGTCGGATTAGGAGATACCGGCAACACCGCTTCACCTATTAAAGCGTTAGCAAGCGATGACTTCCCTGCACTAAATGCACCAAACAATGCTATCGTAAAATTACTTTGCTGCAATCGATCTGCTTTTTCTCTTAATGTTTGTGTCGCTTGTACAAGTGTTGGCTCTGTACGTATAAAGTCTGCGGCTGTTTGCAGACGTTGTGCCGCTAGACGCTGATTATGTAGCAATGTCCCCTTTGCTTCTGTAGCCTTCCTTATTTGTACCGCAGCATCGCTATCCGAATGTCTTTTTGTTACAGCAGATACATCAATGCCTTTGCTACTTTCGTGTTCGATTGCTTGTTCGAGTTGTTCCTTTATAGTATCCGTTCTGCTTAAATCGCTTTCAGGTAAGCGGGGTAGCGACGGAGCTGTTAATTTGTCCGGTAATAGCTTACTTGTTTGTTCCATCATTTGTTGCTCTGCAAGTTGTAGTTGCTGCAATTGGTTGACGCGAACCATCGTTTCGCCCATCGTCTCTAACTGTTGTTGCAAACTAGCGATCTGCTCATTCACTTGCTCTTGTACATATTCACCAATTTGTTCAATTAGTTGAAACGATTGTTGCTTATAAGTTCTTTTTATATCAGCTGCTAAC
Organism: Paenibacillus yanchengensis; assembly: GCF_042684845.1. Lineage (NCBI taxonomy): Bacteria > Bacillati > Bacillota > Bacilli > Caryophanales > Paenibacillaceae > Paenibacillus > Paenibacillus yanchengensis. The sequence goes on from NZ_JBHUMH010000012.1 coordinate 70,438, forward strand.
TCATGACTATAGGTCATCGTATATTCGTTACCCATAATCGCACCTTGTTTCACTCGGCTTTCTAACCAGCTTTCATTTGGCAAAAACGAAATTGCTTGCTCTAGCGACTGTTCGAAGAAGACTTGTTGTTCCGCTATATCATTTACTGCAATCATTTCTTTACGTAACAACTGTTTGACATGCCACTGGATCGACGCTTGAATTAACTTGTGTAGCTCTTCTAGCACATTTGAAGCACGTTTCGCTTTTTCAGTAGCTGTTTTCGCTCCAGCAAACAAAAAACCACTTTTAAACCCGGATTGCCGACTAACTAAAAACGAATGAATCTGCTCTCGCAAACTAGCTGGTGTAATATTAGCATTATCTAGTATATTTTCCACTTGTTCACGAAGCTGTTGCATTTTTCTAAGTGGTTGTTCCAACAACTCTCGTTTCTGCTCTTCCAATTGAGCTAGCTGTAGCTGCGCTGTAGTTGCCGCCTCTTCCCCGCCAATCGCTACAAGCAACTTCTCATACTGATCACTGTTATTTAGCTTTATGAGGGCATTGTGCTGCTCTACAACGTGATGTAAAGATGCAACGACGCTATACGCACATAATGATTGACGTTGCGTTGCAAGTTGCTCCATTATCGCTACCAACTTCTTATACTCGTTCAATGGATGATCTGGGTAACGTAACGATAAATATAAAATACCGGCAGGCTCTAAATGCCACATTTGAAAAGCATCACTAACACTTTTTCGATAAGTAGCAAAACTTATTTCTTGTTCACGATGTTTATCTACTTGATTAACGATAAAGTAAAGTGGCTTGCCCCAATCTTTTAACTGCTTGGCAAATGTAAAATTGATTTCTGATTGCACATGATTATAATCCATCACATAAAAAACAACATCCGCCAAATGTAAGGCTGATTCCGTAGCCATACGGTGAGCATCATCTGTCGAATCTATTCCTGGTGTATCTAACAACATAATATGATCACCTAATAGCTCGCTAGGATATTGAATAGAAATGGACGCAATCGCTTCTCCATCTAGACAATATTGCTCTAACTCGTCAATAGGCACTTCGTTTTTTACTAATTCCCCGGCTTGCTTCTGTTCAACAAAAGCAATCGCTTTACTTCCACCACTAATTTGTACCACGTTAGCACTCGTTGGTATCGGGCTAGAAGGTAACAATTTTGCACCGCACAATGTATTTATTAACGTAGACTTTCCAGCTGAGAAATGCCCACATAAAGCAACAGTAAGCCGATCATCGATCAGCTTACTGCTCAGTTGCTGGATTTGTCGGCTGTGTTTAAAATCTTGCCGATTTTCCATTGCTGCGGTGATATCGTATAACGCTTGCGCTATGCTCTGCACCGTCATTACAGTCATTCCTTTTCTATATCTATACTATTTCTCTTATCGATCTTATTGTTCTATAATTTCATCCGTAGGATCTGCTGGCATACAAATTTCGAACACATTGCCATGTTGTAAAATCATAATTCCTCGTTCTTTTTCGCGCATAACAACTACTTCTGGTCTACTACGCATTCTATCGATATATTGCTCAGGCACTTCGCCAGATCCACTGACGGTAATACCTTGGACCGTTATATCTTCATTTTCTTGCGGCGGCGCCCCTAATACCTCTTCGTAAATATCCGAAAAAGCTTCAAAATCTTTTGTGTATACAGAAATACATTTTCTCATCTTCTCATCCCTCATTCAACAGTATAGGATTGCAAGATAGATCGCCATGAGCTTTGTAAAACAGTCGCCTACAGGCATATTACTGCCAATGAAACACAACTATCCTTCCGAGCTTAGGCAAGCTTACCTCGCTGTTTCGGTTTAACTGGGTTTTTCATCCGCTGCTTACCTTCTTTGCACAGTTCCAATAACGGGCAAAGCGGACACTGTGGATTTTGCGCCTTGCAGTGATAACGTCCAAAAAAGATAAGTCGATGGTGCGTCATTGTCCATTCTTCACGAGGAACTAATTTCATTAATTTTTGCTCTACTTGCAATACCGTATCATCAGGTTTAGCAAGCGCCAATCGCTTAGATACTCTGTCCACGTGTGTGTCTACCGCAATAGCTGGTACTCCAAATGCTATAGACATTACAACGTTAGCTGTTTTGCGACCAACTCCAGGTAACTCAATTAATCCCTCATACGTGTTTGGTACTTCTCCATCGTATTTATCAATCAAAATCCGACATAGTTTCTGAATGTTTGAGGCTTTACTACGAAATAAACCAATTCGCCTAATATCTTGTTCCAGCTCATCAAGCGGCACTGCCAAATAATCTTCCGGTCGTTTGTACTTTTGAAACAACGTAGCTGTTACTTTATTTACTGTTTCATCGGTACATTGGGCTGATAACAATACAGCAATAGTAAGCTCAAACGGATTCTGATGAACAAGCTCGCAGTGTGCATCAGGAAACATCTCTGCTAACTGATCCAAAATAATGCGCGTTTTTTGCTTAGCATTCATTTCTATTCTCTCCTCAAAAATATACAGTGTTCTCTAAATCTGTTATTTTAATTCCCCGAACCACTACAATAGCAAACCAATAAACTACTATCGTTCAAAGTGTAGCGAAAAACATCACTATAATCAACATGAATTTATAAATTTTAATATAAAAAAACTGCTCTTACGAGCAGTTTTCACAGAAAGTTAATGATAGATCATAACAAAGCAATTAATTACCACTATCTATTGACTGCATTTTCAACATTTCATTACCAATAAATGTCGTATTTACTGTTTCACCAACTTTGAAACGATTTAATGCTAATTTCAAACCTGTTGATCCTAGCAGCTCAGCTTTATTGATAGATTGCGTAAAGGTCGTATTTTGATTTGTCCGGAAAGTTACTTTATTATTGGCTAAATCAATATTAGTAATTTGCATTTGCTCCGTAGCCTGTACACGTACATTCATAATTTGTAATTGTCCCATATTCATACCTACCGAAATAGTATCACCTTGACGCAGATCTGCAATAGTCGCATTAGAAATTCCACGCTTCTCAATTGGCATCGCCATATTTCCGTAAGAGGCATAAGGCAGCTTGACCGTTGCACCTTCCGCTAATTTGAACGTTAATGTCTTATCAACCGTATTACGCTCTACAACTGTGCCTGTATACTCTGTTACAAAAGACATCGAAATAATTTTATCGGAAGTATAGCTAACTTTTACGTTCACATTTGTATTTAACATTTGCAAAGCATTTGCTTTGTCCAGCTTCGTTCCATTCATATCAAAACGAGTATCTGCTGTAAAAGCTAACGTTTTAGCATTTTTATCAAACGCATCTGTCAAAATAATATAATTCGGCAAATCTTTATTAAAAAAGGCTTTTACACCCGCTAAAACTTCTACCGAACGATTTTCCACTTTAATTTTAGTTACTTGACCATCTTCATTAATACTTAACTGTACAACGTCACCAGCTGCGTTTCCATCCGCATCACCTTCAACTACAAGTTGCTCGATAGAGGCATCAAGCATACCATTAATTTCAACTGCAACATGAGGTGCCAAATAATACGTATCTAGCTTACCAGTTGTGTTAGTCGTTGTCGTTTGCGAAATAGTAACTAACTTGTTGCTTTTACTCATTAATTTCCCGCTAACTGTAGATACGATTGGTGCAGAAGAAACAACAATTTTGATCGTTTGAGGGGTGCTGCGGAACTTATCACGTAATACCGTTACTTCTCGATCACGTTTTAAGTCTGCCAATTGCAACACTTTTCCATCTGCTGATTCAATAATTACTTGATCATTCGTCAAAAACCCTTCTGGCTTACCATTCACTAATAAATACAGCATTTTCTCTTCGTTATTGTAAAGAACAACTGTACCTACCACGGATTCAACTTTCTTTTCGACACCCATCACTTCAACATATTTAGCTACGCCATTTTCTGCAATAACAAGTGCATCTCCATACTCAATTAACTCTTGTTTGCGCATAGAATTTTCTGTTTGAAAATGATAGTAAGCTGTTTGATCATTCAATTGATACGTCGTTTCTTTGCCATCCACATATAAAGCTACTTCTTTATCTGTCAATTTCGATACAATTCCAGTGGATTGACCTTCATAATTTACTTCTATTTGATGTTGGGCACGACTGAGCAAAGTAGCTAAACTAGCACGATTGATTGGATCTTTCGGCTCGAATGACGTTCCTTTACTATTCGTAATTCCTTTAATTAAATCCATTTGTGTTGCCGCGTTTACATAGCCAACATATTTGGAATCGATCGCATCAGCATCTCTAAAGGAAGACTCGCTATTCTGCAATCTTTTCGCTGCTTCTTCTTCCCCAATCGCTCTAACAATCAGTTTCGTTACCCATTCACGAGTAGCTGGTTTCGTCCCCCAGTTATTTGCTTTATCTTCGCCTGCGAGGGAATACTCTTGCTCTTTGTCAAGAAACTGTTTGTCAAATGCTAATTGAATGTACGGCTTTGCATACTTCGTTACTTGGAAAGATTCATCGAATGTAATATCAGTTGAACTATCTAAGTCTTTTTCTAATCCTGCAAAACGAAGTGCCATAACTACCGCTTCTTCTTGCGATACACTTTGGTTAGGTTTAAAGGAATACGTCGCTGTTTTTTCATCATAATATCCATTTATGATTCGTTGCAATGATAACTTGGCAATATGTTTTTCAGCCCATAACCCAGCCTTCACATCTTTAAAAATCGTCGCTGCTTGGTTCACTACTTCGGCGTGTACAGCAGAGGATGATAGTGGTGCTAACGTTGGGATCCCCCCCATTAATAACGTAGCTGCTGCTACACTCACTATTGTTTTTTTCATATGACGATGCAATTTCATGCAACATATCTCCTTTTTAAATCTATATAATATTTTCTATTGTGATTCTTTCTTGAGCGGATAGTCAAGCTCTATATGTCCCATTAAACTTTCTACTTGTTCTCCATCAACTAAAAGTTCAATTTCTTGCACGACTTCCAATTGAAATAATGTTTTCGTTAATACTTCAATAAATTGTTGCTCTCCCATTGCTCCTAATTTAGCTTCGCTCGGAATAGCAATATCAAGCTTCACCCGATTTTGATCTAATTGAACAGAATGAACAATAATCTTTTTCCACGGAGAAACAGAGTCCTCATTGGGTTCTGCTTGTAGCGCTTGTAACGTTGCTTCTACCAACTCTTGCTCCGTCTTATAGGTGATTTTCTCTGTACGTTCGACTAACTCCTCACCGTTCAAGTCAACACCATAGATGACTATTTCTTGTTCTTCTGTTTTTTCTTCTGACAATTCATTCGAAGGATCTGGCGTTGCGCTGCCACCTACAGGTTGTTTATTTGCACCACAGCCCGCTAGTAATAGTACCATCAATGCAGCCACCAGTATAGGCAACATCCTCAGTCGGTTATTGTAGTTTCTCATGCTCGCACCCCTTATCCTAATTCAGCTTTAAATATTCTTTTACACCTAGCGCTAATTGTGCAGCAATTTTTTGTTGATTTTCAGAGTTATAAAGTACATCGGCATCATGTTGATTAGAGACAAAACCTGATTCTAAAAGAATAGCTGGCATCGTCGTTTCTTTGATTACAAGGAAACCTGCTTTTTTCACTTTTCGATCAGCGAGTCCTGTTCCAGCCAACAAATACTTTTGCATCACGTTCGCAAGTTCCTTGCTTCGCTCATGATAATAATACGTTTCACTACCATTAGCAGAACTTGCTGTATGGCTATTGACATGAACAGAAATAAAGAGGTCAGCTTTCATTCGGTGAGCAAAAGCTACTCGTTCACGCAGCTCTACCTTTTTATCTTCTGGACGAGATAATTGAACATTGATTCGACCGTCTTGATCCAAAATTTGTTTCATAAGCAGCGTCACATTATAATTAAAATCTTTTTCTAATCGTTTTTTACTACTGTCGCTCGCACCTGGATCAGTACCACCATGCCCTGCATCCAAAACAACCGTATATACTTGTCCACCTGTTATTGGTGGTAGTTCCTCTTCTGGCTGAGGCTCGGTTGGTAATTGCTCATTAGGATCAACTTCTGAATTATTACCTGGGATCTCTTCACCTATGGCAGCAAATTGAATAAACAATTGGTTATTTGCTTGAGTCACCGCATATTGTGTTTGATTAGGATGAATATCAGCAACAACTCGCGCCATTAACGGTTTTTCTTGAAACTGAGAGTGGCGATAACCTTGAATATATGGGTTACTATCCAATTTTACAGTATTAGCCGCCTTCATACTATAATTAGTACCAGCCATATCAATAATTAATCGATCTGCACTATTATCTGTCCCTTTCAAATACGATGTTTTCGGTGAAAGTTTTCCCGTATAAGAAATAACTAACAACGAATTATTTTCCCATGCAATCGAAGAAATGGTACTTGCGGCATTCTCTACGGATTGACCAGGATCTGGTTTCGTTTCTACTTCTGGTGGAGATGGTTTTGGAGCAGTTTCACTCGTTATATGTACTTCACGACTTTTTTGATCCCACTTAAATGATAAACCCATAATTTCTCCAATAAAACGAAGTGGCACCATTGTTTTTTCTTTGTGCAGTCTTGGCGGTATCGTCACTTTCTGTACTTCACCATTTACTAGCACATCTTGCTTATTAATGATAAGTTTGATCGTTTTGTCATGCTTAATCACTGTTGCCTGCTTTAACTTATTATCCCATTTCACTTGATAGCCAAGTTCTTTTGACAAAATCGCAAGTGGTACAAGTGTTGCGGTTTTCTCAATATAAGGCTCTACTTCTGAATGAATTCGTTCCCCATTCAAAAACAATTTAGGATTTGGCTTGGCAACGGTGGCAGCATGTCCATAATCTGCAATTACAAAAAACAGTAGACAAGTAAGTAGCATCAATAAATTTTTTTTCATTTTGCACCTCGAATGATGTATTGCCCCTATGCATGCGCCAATTGACATGCCCAGACATATAAATAGACGCTTTTTGTCTAAAAAGGTTGCGGCAATAATTGGATTTTTAAATAATTGTGTCGGTTTACGAAATTCATCTACTAATAATGAACATTTACTCAGAGGAATAAAAAAGGATGTTTTTCGCTTTACTTATACGCGAAAAACATCCTTTCATCCATATTATTGATTAGCTAGACGAGCAGCTTGTGCTGCTTCATAAGCTGTAATTTTATCTTCATGTTGTAGTGTAAGACCGATATCATCAAGACCCTGCAACAAAAATTGGCGACGATGTTCATCCAAGTCAAAATCAATCACTAGTCCATGATCGTCCGTCAATTGCTTTTTCTCCAAATCAACGTGCAATTGGTATCCTTCGTGTGTAGCTGTTCGTTGAAACAAATCTTCTACTTGTTCTTCGCTCAGTTTGATTGGCAAAATTCCGTTTTTAAAACAGTTGTTATAAAATATATCTGCGTATGATGGCGCAATGATAACTTTATATCCATAATCCAAAATTGCCCATGGTGCGTGTTCACGAGAAGAACCACAACCGAAGTTAGCACGAGATAAAAGCACAGATGCTCCTTCATAGCGAGACTTGTTAGGTTCAAACTCTTTATTCACTTCACCATTTTCATGAAAACGCCATTCATAAAACAAAAACTGACCAAATCCACTACGTTCAATACGTTTCAAAAATTGTTTAGGTATAATAGCATCGGTATCAACGTTCACACGATCAACTGGTGCAACGATGCCTGAATGTTGCTGAAATTCTTCCATTATATTCGTTCCCCTTTCTTAATTAGCTTGTTTAACTTCCCAATTCCGCACATCTGTAAAGCGACCGTTAATAGCTGCCGCTACTGCCATTGCAGGTGAAACAAGATGCGTTCTACCACCGCGTCCTTGACGTCCTTCAAAGTTACGATTTGACGTGGAAGCACAACGTTGACCCGGCTCCAATACGTCAGGATTCATCGCTAGACACATAGAGCAACCTGCATCACGCCATTCAAATCCAGCTTCTGTAAACACTTTGTCCAAACCTTCTTTTTCTGCTTGCAGCTTCACTCGTCCAGAACCTGGAACAACGATAGCTGTTACTTTTTCACTTACTTTGTAGCCACGAGCAATTTCTGCTGCTGCACGTAAGTCTTCAATACGACCGTTTGTACAAGAACCGATAAATACATAATCGATTTCAATATCAGTCATTGGAGTACCTGGCTGTAAATCCATATATTCAAGCGCTTTTTCAGCTGCTTTACGATCATTTTCTGTAGGCAAATCTGCTGGATTAGGAACTTTTGCAGTAATATCTGTTCCCATCCCTGGGCTAGTTCCCCAAGTCACTTGTGGAATCAATGCATCCACATCAAAGGTAACAACTTTATCGAATTGTGCCCCTTCGTCTGTGCGAAGTTGCTTCCATTTTTCTACAGACTCTTCAAAAGATGCTGGTGCATACTCACGTCCACGCAAATATTCAAAAGTTGTTTCGTCAGGAGCGATCATACCAGCACGAGCTCCCGCTTCGATAGACATATTACATACTGTCATTCGCTCTTCCATTGTTAAGCTAGTAATTGACTCACCCGTAAATTCAATAACGTATCCCGTAGCGAAGTCTGTACCATACTGTGAAATAACACCTAAAATCATATCTTTAGCTGTTACGCCTGGACGACGCTTACCTTCGAAGCGAACTTCCATCGTTTTCGCCTTAGACTGTTGCAAACATTGTGTAGCCAATACGTGCTCAACTTCACTCGTTCCGATACCAAATGCCAATGCTCCAAAAGCACCGTGTGTAGAGGTATGACTATCACCACATACGATTGTTTTACCTGGGTGTGTTAGACCAAGTTCAGGTCCCATAACATGAACAACACCTTGATCGATATTATCTAGATCGAACAATTTAACGCCGAAATCAGCACAGTTTTGTGTTAATGTGTCGATTTGTTGTTTCGAAATTGGATCTTTAATGTTAAATCTGTCTTTAGTCGGTACGTTGTGATCCATCGTAGCAAATGTTAAATCAGGTCGTCTTACTTTACGTCCAGACAAGCGCAAACCTTCGAATGCTTGTGGAGATGTTACCTCGTGAACAAGCTGTAAATCGATATAAATAACGCTAGGTTTACCTTCTTCTTGATGAATGACGTGATTGTCCCAAATTTTTTCAAACATTGTCTTTTTTGTCATAATAATTCACCCCATCGTTTCTTTCAGTTCTTACTTCTACGAATAATATTAACTTTATACATCATAACATGACAATCTTCATAGAGCCAAGATATAATATCTATAGCGTTTATAAGAATTAACTATAAGGCGCCGATCAATAATTGATGTTATAAGGAGTTGTAAATATATGGAATTTCGTCAATTACAGTATGTATTACAAATTGCCAAAGAACAAAACTTTTCACGGGCGGCGGAGAAGCTACATATTGCTCAACCTTCTCTTAGTCAGCAATTGTCCAAATTAGAACAAGAACTTGGTTTATTACTATTTAGACGAACGACTAATTCTGTCGAAGTTACACCAGCTGGTCAAGTGTTTATCGAACGAGCGCAGCATATTATGGATGCCGTCGAGCAATTAAAGCAAGAAATGGATGATTTGGCTCAAATGAAGCGCGGACGGCTCGTCATAGGCACTCTTCCGATTACCGGCTCCCACGTATTACCGTTAGTGCTACCTGCTTTCGGCAAAAAGTATCCGCAAATTGAAGTAGTGCTAGTCGAAGAAACAACAGCGAAGTTAGAACAGTTAACGATTAGTGGTGGAACAGATATTAGTTTTCTCTCCCTTCCTTTAATAGACAACACTTTAGAGTGGAGCCCTTTTTTGGAGGAAGAAATTTGGCTTGCCGTTCCAAAATCACATAAGCTAGCCAATTATAAGCAGCCAGTAGCGTTAGAAATGTTACAGGATGAACCTTTTATTGGTTTAAAACGAGGTCAAGGTTTTCGCCAAATTACAGTCGACTTATGCGTGAAGGCCGGCTTTACACCAAAAATTGTATTTGAAAGCAGCAATATCGAAACGATCCAATCGCTCGTCGGTGGTGGCATGGGAATCGCCTTTGTTCCTCAAATGTTAGCAAGAGCCGCTCGCTCTGAATTTGCACCTGTTTATTTACCACTGCAATCTAAACCAACTCGAACATTAATAATAGCTAGTCGAAAAGGGAGATATGTATCCAAAGCGGCGGAAGCTTTTATTCAAACGTTACATGAAACGATGCAATTACAACAGAACGAAACATAAATCAATTTATAAATAAATGTTTAGTCTATTCCTCAATTTTATATATTTCAGGACGACGATCTTGAAAAACAGGAATTTTTGCACGAACGTCATCAACTAAGTGTAGATCGATTTCGGCATACAAGATCGTCTCCTCTTCACTAGCTTCGGCGATAACTTCTCCCCAAGGGTCAATGACAAGCGAATGACCAAAAAAGTGAGTATTGTCACTAACTCCTGATCGATTACAAGCAATAACATACATTTGGTTTTCAATCGCTCTTGCCATCAATAACGTACGCCAATGATGTAACCTCGGATGTGGCCACTGTGCTGGAACGAACATCATCTTCGCTCCACTAATTGCCAGCTTACGTGACAATTCAGGAAAACGAGTATCATAACAAATAATCGAACCTGCTGTCGTTTCTTCTACAGAAAACAAGCTAGTATCATTTCCTGGTGTCAAATGTTTCTCCTCATTCATTAGACGAAACAAGTGTACTTTACTGTAATTTGCTATTTGCGCTCCTGTTGGATCGTAAACATAAGTAGTGTTTAGCACTTGATCTTCTTTTAATTCTGCAACAGAACCACCAACGATATATACATCATGTTGTTTGCTCAATTGTGCCAAAAACTGCTTCGTACGATGTCCATCTTGGTCAGCTAATTGTTTAATTTGATCGAGTTGAAACCCCGTATTCCACAATTCAGGTAATATTATAACTTTGATGGTAGGTTGTTCTTGTTTTGCTTGCGAAATCAGGTGTGCTGCTTGTTCATAATTCCGCTCTACGTCTCCAATAAAAACATCCATTTGAAGTAATGCCACTTGTAGTTTACTTGCCATAATCACTGCTTCCTTCCTACACTTGTATTATTTCTCTTATCATAACTGCTCATGGTTTACTGTCAAGCAGGGAATCGTATTAGAAGAGATAGCCGTTCACCACTAATAAAAACAAAGGAGCTTGATTATGCAACAGTTAAAATCGACAATCCGGACTCTTGTCTGTATCTTTATGCTTAGTTCCATTATTATCTCCAACGTTCCAGCAGTCAGCTTTGCTTCCGATCAAACTGCCACCAGTCAGATTCAAGTGTTTGATATTAAACAAGAAAAAATAGTACTACAGGTGGAAAATAACAAACGATTTCAAAAATATGCTAATAAAATAATAAAAAAAATGGACACTTTAGCTCCCCAATTACAAATCTCGACAGATTGCACTCATATTATAAAACTGCCGTTACTGGAGCCACGCGAAATAAAATTAAAAGATCAAGTTATAGTTGCTCATGAATTGTTTATTTTCAATTGTGAGAATGAAGAGCCATTAGTACTTGTTTTTAGCGAACAACGAAAACCATTTTTATTTCAATGTGATACCAATGCAAAAAAATTAATGAAGATGATCGAAAAAGCTGCTTAATCGCTGCTTTAAAAATCTGGCTTCTCAATCATACACAAACATGTTAAAGTAAACTAAAAACCTATGTTTAATGTGAATAATGGTTGAGGAGCAATGCAAGATGAAGACAGATTATACTTTTTCTATACAAGCTGCAGAACGACTGCAACAATTACCAACTCAATTTTTTTCAAAATTAGTCGCCAAAGCTAATGCGCAAATTGCTAAAGGGCATGATGTGATTAATTTAGGGCAAGGTAATCCTGATCAACCAACACCAGAGCATATTGTGAAACAACTACAGCAAGCTGCTACTAATCCGTTATATCACAAATATCCCCCATTTAGCGGCTATTCCTTTCTAAAGGAAGCCATCGCCAACCGCTATTTGCAAGATCATGGCGTTTCGTTAGATGCGAATACGGAAGTGGCTATTTTATTTGGCGGAAAAACAGGGTTGGTAGAAATTAGCCAATGTTTATTGAATCCTGATGACATTTGTCTAGTCCCTGATCCCGGCTATCCTGATTATTGGTCAGGCGTAGCACTGGCGGGAGCAGAAATGTCATTTATGCCACTACTATCCGAAAACGGCTTTTTACCCGATCTACAAGCTATTGAACCTGCTATTGCAGAGCGAGCAAAGTTGATGTTTTTAAATTATCCTAACAATCCAACCGGCGCCATTGCAGATGTAGCGTTTTATGAGCAAGTCATTCAGTTTGCCAAACAACATAACATCGTCATCGCCAGTGACTTCGCTTATGGTGCCATTGGCTTTGATGGTAATTTGCCCATAAGTTTTTTAAGTATTCCAGGTGCAAAAGAAGTTGGCGTTGAATTTTATACATTATCCAAAACATATAACATGGCTGGCTGGCGAGTGGGCTTTGCACTCGGTAACGCCAAAGTAATCGAAATGATTAATCTTATGCAAGACCATTACTATTGTAGTTTATTTGGTGGTATCCAAGAAGCTGCCGCTATCGCACTCGGCGATAATCAACAATCGGTTGTACAATTAAGAAACATGTATGAAAACCGTCGGCATGCTTTGTTCCAAGCACTTGATCGAATTGGCTGGCAATCAACACAACCACAAGGCTCATTTTTCTGTTGGTTAAAAGTACCTGCCCCCTACACTTCCGAGCAGTTTGCAGATTTACTATTGGAGCAAGCTAATGTTGTTGTTGCACCAGGCATTGGTTTTGGACAATATGGCGAAGGATATGTTCGTATTGCTTTGTTAGCTAGTGAAGAGCGACTGATCGAAGCGATAGATCGGATTGGAAAATTGCAGCTCTTTTAAAATTTTCCACCATCTTTGTGGAATGACTATATTAGATGAAAAGGGTCACCTTTACAGTCATTTCAGTTCATGTTATGCTCATTATAATAATCTGAAACGTAAAGATGGGACCAGTAAGCTTACTTATGTCATGCCCAGAAATCGCATTCGAACGGCTGGAAAATGCGTCTTGACTTTTAGCTGAATCCTACCCCTGAACGGTCGGCGTTTTTGCCGAACAGTCTGCCTGCTGTTACTAGGTATGAGCTGGATGCTTATCTTTTAAACGTGCGAGCATCAACAAAGGTGGTACCGCGGAAGTATAACTTTCGTCCTTTACATAAGGATGAAAGTTTTTTTGTTTTTTAAGCTAACTATAAGCTATATTATTTACAATGAGGAAGGGATATATTATGTCGAAACGAATCGTTGTCAAAATCGGCAGCAGTTCTCTTACATCAGCAGAAGGAGGACTTCATCGGGAAAAAATCAATTTTTTCGCCAACGAAATTGCTTATTTACATAAACAAGGCTATCCGATGATGTTAGTTACCTCAGGAGCTGTAGCCGCAGGTTTTCGGCAAATTGGATATACAGAAAGACCTAAATTAGTTCACGAAAAACAAGCTGCCGCCGCAGTAGGTCAAGCATTACTAATGCAAGCTTATCAAGATGCTTTTTTTCAACATCAGATTACAGCGGCACAAATTTTATTAACGAGAGAAGATTTCTCTAATCGCCGAAGAATTAACAATGCACTTATTACGATTGAAGAATTATTAAAACAAAATATTATTCCCATTATTAATGAAAATGATACTGTTTCTACCGATGAAATTGTCCTTAAATTCGGAGACAATGACCACTTATCAGCGTTGGTAGCTGCCATGACTCGTGCAGATAAGCTTATTATAGTTACGGATATGGATGGTTTATATACAGAAGATCCACGTAAAAACCCTGACGCTAGTAAAATTGATCGCGTAGATCAAATTTCTAGCGACATTATCGCCTTAGCAGGTGGTGCTGGCTCTAGCGTCGGAACTGGTGGCATGCGCTCCAAAATAGAAGCTGCCAGAATAGCGATGCGTGGTGGCGTAAACACGTTTATTGGAAAAGTACAACAATCGTTAGATTTACAAGCTGCACTAGAAGGCAACGGCAAAGGCACTTACTTTGACACGCAATTACACAGTCTTTCAATTAAAAAACAATGGGTTGGCTTTCACTCTTTCGTCAAAGGTAAAATTATTGTAGATGATGGTGCGCAAGAAGCACTAATGCATGGTGGTAAAAGTTTATTACCGGCAGGTGTAATAACAACTAGCGGCGAGTTTCACCCTGGAGATGTTGTAGAAGTGTATAATAATAAAGAACAATTGTTAGGTAGAGGCGTTGTTAATTACACCCAGCAACAATTGTTAGCAGCAGCAGGTTTATCAACAGAGGAAGTTAGTCGTCGCATAGATGCGGCTCGTCTTGAAGTTATCCATCGTAATGAGTGGGTTTCGATATAATCTAACTATTTGGAGGCGTAAAAATATGAGCGAAGTATTTAATAAGGGTCAATTAGCTGCACAGGCAGCACGATCGTTAAATAATGTAACAACGAAACAAAAAAATGAAGCGTTGCTAATGATGGCAGATGCGCTTATCGCTGCTACAGACGAAATTATTACCGCTAATAAGCTCGATTTGGAATATGGCAAGCAACAAGGAACGAGTAGCGCTATGCTCGATCGATTAACTCTCAATGAACAACGAATTGCCGCTATTGCAGAAGGCTTGAAAGAAATTGCTGTACTGCCTGATCCAATTGGAGAACAACTACAACAGTTTACTCGACCAAACGGCTTAAATATTCGACAAATTCGCGTTCCGATTGGCGTTATTGGCATTATTTATGAAGCTCGTCCGAATGTTACCGTTGATGCGGCAGGATTATGTTTGAAAACAGGCAATAGTGTTGTGCTACGTGGTGGTTCTGCTGCTCTACACTCTAATAGTAAAATTGTTGCTGTATTACAGCAAGCACTGCAACAATCTGCTCTTCCAGCAGAGGCATTGCAACTAATTGAAGATACAGATCGTGCTTCCGTAACGGAATTAATTAAACTAGATCGTTTTATTGATGTCATTATCCCTCGCGGTGGTGCTTCACTAATACGTAATGTCATTGAAAATGCAACGGTTCCGGTAATCGAAACAGGTGCTGGCATATGCCATACTTATATTGATGCGGATGCAAATTATGACATGGCTGCCGCAATTACGTATAACGCAAAAGTGCAACGCCCATCTGTTTGTAATGCAATGGAAACATTAGTTATTCACCAACAATTTGCCAATGAGCACCTCGTTGCATTATGTAAACTTTTCGCAGAAGCTAACGTGCAATTGAAACTTCCAGCAGCTTATTTGGCAAATATACCAGAAGCAACTGCTGTGACAGAAGCAGACTTTGCTACCGAATATAATGATTACATTTTAAATATCGCTATCGTCGAAAGTTTGGATGAAGCACTTACTCATATCAATCGATTTAGTACGAAACACTCGGAAAGTATCATAACCAATGATGCTGCTCATGCTGCTCGCTTTCTACAAGAAGTGGATGCAGCGGCTGTTTATCATAACGTATCTACTCGTTTCTCAGATGGATTTGAATTCGGATTCGGTGCTGAAATTGGTATTAGTACACAAAAGCTACATGCACGTGGTCCAATGGGATTACCAGCGCTTACTTCAACCAAATATCAAATTACAGGAAACGGACAAATTCGTCAGTAGTAAAGGAGTACACAATGGAGCAATCGAATAAACAAAATAATACTATCTGCTTTTTTGGTGCTGGCGCAATGGCAGAAGCAATTGTTAGCGGGGTACTTGCTCAAGGTATTTTTCTACCCGAGCAAGTATCCGTACTCAATAAAAGTAACGAGCAACGTCTCCACCATTTACATAGTAAATATGGTGTTACCGTTAGTAATGAAGAGCAGCAAAAACAGCTGTTATTGCAGCAAGCAGATATTATCGTCCTTGCAATGAAACCAAAAGATGCTGTTGCTGCCCTTACCGAATTGCAAGCACATATACGAGCAGATCAAGTGTTAGTTTCGGTCATTGCTGGTCTGTCTATTACTTCTATCAAGCAACTCATCGGAGTTAAGCAACCCGTTGTGAGAGCCATGCCGAATACATCAAGTTCGATTGGGCAAGGTGTTACTGGTATTAGCTATTCTGATGAAGTAACGGAAGTTGAAAAAATGACCATTCAGTCTATTTTTTCAGCAATTGGTATAGCACTAACGATTGACGAGAAGCAGCAGTCGGCGATTACCGCTATTTCGGGAAGCGGACCTGCTTATATTTATTTCTTTGTAGAAGCGATGACTGCTGCTGCCGAAAAGCTAGGATTTACAACAGCAGATGCTAGTAAGCTCGTCCTGCATACATTAAAAGGCGCTGCTGCTATGTTAGAACAGACGGAGCTTCCGGCGGAACAATTAAGAAAAAATGTCACTTCGCCTAATGGTACAACTGCTGCTGCGCTCGATGTTATGATAGATCAACAATTATCTACTACGATATCGGATGCCATTCAGCGTGCTTGTACTCGAGCAGATGAACTTGGCAAAGAAATTGAAAGGAGCATCCATTGATGAATCAATATTGTGTAGCTACTTATCGCTCTTATGATGATAAGGCTGACTTTCAAAAAAAAGCACAAAGTATTGCGGTAGGATTAACGGTTGGCAGCTGGACAGATCTACCGGAAGCACAAAAAAAGCAAATGGAACAGCATTTAGGACAAGTCGTTAAAGTAGAGGTGCATGAACCGCTTGCTTTGCAGCCAGGCGAACGATATGCCGATATTACGATAGCCTATCCTGATATTAATTTTAGTAAAGATATACCAGCTCTACTTGTTACTGTGTTTGGTAAGTTATCGATGGATGGAAAAATCAAGCTACTCGACTTGCAGTTTTCCGATGATTTTGCTGCTTCATTTGCTGGCCCGAAATTCGGATTAGCTGGCATACGTGAACAACTACAAGTATACGATCGACCGCTGCTAATGAGCATTTTCAAGTCGGTTGTTGGTCATGATCTAACTAACCTACAAGAACAATTTTACAAACAAGCTCTTGGTGGCGTTGATTTTATTAAAGATGATGAAATATTATTCGAAAATCCACTTACTCCTATCGAAAAAAGAGTAGCTGCCTGTATCGATATGGCACGCCGCTCCGAAAGTGAAACGGGACAAAAATTGATTTATTTTACAAATATCACTGGTCCAACTAGTCAATTAATCGAACAAGCGAAAAGAGCAATTGATGCGGGAGCAAATGGTTTGCTATTTAACGTACTAGCGTATGGTTATGATGCGCTTCATGAGCTAAGTAGCCACCAAGATATTCAAGTACCTATAGCCGCTCACCCAGCGCTCGCAGGTGCTTATTATCCGTCCCCCCATTATGGTATAGCCGCTCCTCTCCTATTAGGAAAATTAATGCGACTTGCCGGAGCAGATTTAGTACTCTTCCCATCGCCATATGGTTCTGTCGTTATGCCAAAACAAGAAAATTTAGCGGTACAAGAAGCACTATTAGCTCCACTTCATCATCTGAAACAAAGTGTGCCGGTTCCTTCTGCTGGTATTCATCCCGGAATCGTTCCATTGCTGATGCAAGATTTTGGAGAAGATGTCGTTATTAACGCTGGCGGTGGCATCCATGGTCACCCACTCGGCACTAGTGCTGGCGGACAAGCATTTAGACAAGCGATTGATGCGGTAAAGAACGGATTAACTTTGCAAGCAGCAACAGAGAATGCGGGTAATGAATCATTGAAAGTAGCTATTGAAACTTGGGGGATTAAACAATGAGTAAACAACAAGTTATCTTTTGTGACTTTGACGGTACGATTACGATCAATGATAATATTATTGCGATTATTCAACATTTCGACCCACCAGGTTGGAAAGCGATAGCAACTAAAGTGTTAGATACATCCATGACAATTAAAGAAGGCGTAGGTCTGATGTTCCACCTACTACCTTCCTCTATGCAACAAGAAGTGATTGATTTCAGTATTACTAATGTTGAAATAAGAGATGGGTTTGCTGAATTCGTACAATACTGTAACGATAATAACATCATCTTATATGTAACGAGTGGTGGCATTGATTTTTTTGTCTATCCGACACTCGCTCGTTATAACATCGACACAGCCCATATTTATTGTAATGGTAGTAATTTTGCAGGAGATACGATTGAAATAACATGGCCACACCCTTGCGATGAGCATTGTCAGCGTAATTGTGGCATGTGTAAACCGACGATTATGCGGCAATTTCCAACTGAACAATATAATCGTATCGTCATTGGAGATAGTGTCACCGATTTTGAAGCTGCCAAACTAGCTGACAAAATCTACTCACGTGCCCGTCTTACTGAACAATGTGCCGAATTAAACTTACCCTATACAGACTTTGCTACTTTTCATGATATTATTGCCGAAATGGAAAGGGAGAAATAAAAATGAGTAACAGATCCATTACTTTAGAAGAGAAACAACAAGCTTTCGCTGAATTACGATCGGTGAAGCAGCTCTTTGCAGAGCGTGGCTGGTTTCCAGGCACAAGTGGTAATTTATCGGTGCGAGTCGGTGACTTCGATGCCGAACAATTTCATTTTGCTATTACTGCTAGCGGTAAAGATAAAACGATTGATACTCCTTCCGACTTTTTATTAGTCGATCAAACAGGACAGCCGAGCGAATTAACTTCCCTTAAACCATCAGCTGAAACGTTGATTCATTGCGAAATTTATCGGTTAACAGGTGCAGGTGCTATCTTCCATATTCATAGTGTGTACAATAGCATTATCTCGGAATATTTTTGGGAGCGTAAATCTGTGCCGGTAGACGGTGTAGAATTGATTAAAGCTTTTAATATATGGGACGAAGATGCGCATATCGAGATTCCAATCGTCTCTAATTTTGCCCATATACCAGCGATTGTTCCCGAAGTAACGGATAGAATAGACAGTAAAATTCCTGGTATCCTACTACGAAAACACGGCATTTACGCTTGGGGAGCCAATGCGTTCGAAGCAAAACGTCATCTTGAAGCGTTTGAATTTTTGTTTGAATATGTCTATAAAATGGAGCTTTTACAACGCTAAAGTACAAACAACAGCTTGCCATTTGTCGGCAAGCTGTTGTTTTGTTTACTTTTATTTTGAACACTAATTAACTGTTTTTACTTCTAGTACATTAACTCTATCCGTTCCCTTTGCGAAAGCGATTGATATGTGCTTTCGCTTCGTCCGCATTCGTTATCCGATTCCGACTCCACTCTATAAGAATGCGATCTATGTAGCGTAAACTTAGTTTTCCAGCAAACACAGCTTCTTTAAGTGCGAATAAAATTATTTCTTCTGTATATTGGTCATTGTCTAGCCAATTAATAATTGTTTCACATTCCATTGGAGATAATAATCTGCCAAATTCCTGTTCAAATGTAGAAAATAGATTAGTCGATGAAGGTTTAACCTCTACTACTGGCTGCTTCTGATTTGTTTTTTTGTGACGTTGTTCCTCTGCAATAAACTGCGTAGCCAAGACAAAAAAAGGTTGCCAGTTATATCGCTCTGTATGACGTCCACTTTCTTCATCGATGTAATCTTCAATTGTAATATATTGCTCTTTTAGTAATCGTCCTAACGATTGTTCTACTTGTTCTGCTGTAGTTCCCATTCTATCTGCCAACTGCTTAGGTGTAGGAAATTCTATTTGTTCCGTCTGCGCAAATGATATGAGATGCAGCATCAACATCATCTCGAAGTTATCAAGACCTAGCTGGCTGTAGCTACGCAACAAAAGAGACGGTAAATATATACCGCCTTCTTGCATCGCTACAGCCATTCCATGCGAATATGCTTTCCATATTTCGTCTTTCATGAAATGACTCCTCCTCTAATGACTAAACTGCATAAATAATTATTTTAGCTCATTAACGATCCGAAACGTATCTCTTGCAATAAGTAGTTCTTCATTAGTAGGTACAACTAACACTTTTACTTTGGAGTTAGCTGTAGATATTTCTCTTATATCTCCAGAACGAACGGCATTTGCTTGCTCGTCCAACTCTATTCCGAAAAACGTAATAGCTTCACAAACAGCTTTTCGAACAACGGCTGAATTCTCTCCTACACCTGCCGTAAACACTAGCACATCTAAACCGTTCATCGCAGCAGCGTAAGATCCAATATATTTTACAAGTCGGTAAACGTACATATCAAATGCTAGTTGCGCATTTTTATCGCCTTCTTGCATCGCTTCTGTAATTTCACGCATATCGCTGCTATTACCCGAAATAGCTAACATCCCGCTATGCTTATTCAGCATCGAGTTAACTTCATTCATCGTTAGCTCTTCTTTATTCATAACATAAGGAACGATAGCCGGATCGATATCACCGCTTCGTGTACCCATCATTAAACCTTCTAGCGGAGTCATACCCATACTAGTATCAACAGATTTACCACCAACGATTGCAGTACAGCTAGCACCGTTTCCAATATGACAAGTTATCATCTTCAAATCTTCCAATGGTTTTTGCAAATGCTCTGCTGCATGCACACTGACATAAGCATGTGACGTACCATGGAATCCGTAACGTCTAACTTTGTGACGACGATATAATACTGTTGGGATAGGATACAAATAAGCTACATTATCCATCGTTTGGTGGAACGCTGTATCAAATACAACTACTTGCGGTACATTTGGCAAGTTAGAATCGACAGCAACAATCCCCATCATGTGGGCTGGATTATGCAATGGTGCTAGGTCAAACAATTTTCTTATTTCTAGCTTTACTGCGTCCGTAACTAAGACAGATTCTTTAAAGACTTCCCCACCATGAACGACTCGGTGTCCTACTGCTTGAATTTCATTTATATTTTTCAATACACCGTATTCTCTATTAGTCAACATATCAATCACACGGCGAACCGCTGTTACATGATCCAAAATTTCACTTACTTCACGTACTTCTTCAAATCCTGTAGATTTGTGCGTAACAATGGAAGAATCCATACCAATTCTTTCGACCAATCCTTTGGCAAGTACAGATTCATTCGTCATATTATACACTTGATATTTCAAAGAAGAGCTTCCCGCATTAAGAATTAGAACGATCATCAAATACGATCCCCTTCCTCATCATATTTAAAGAAACCTTCTCCAGTTTTCACGCCAAGATGCCCTGCTCTAACTAACTTTTTCAGCACAATAGACGGACGATACTTCAGTTCCCCGTAATCTCTAAACATATTTTCAAGCGCAGCTAATACAGAATCTAACCCAAATCTATCTGCCATTTCGAATGGGCCATGTTGGAATGAATAGCCAATACGCATTGCTTCATCTATATCTTCTACCGAAGCAACTCCTTCTTCAAGTACATGCAACGCCTCGTTAATCAACAACGTAATCAAGCGGGTAGTAACATAACCTGGAGATTCGTACACCATAATTCCTTTTTTCTGAATCGTATGCTCCACAAATTCTTTTGTCGTATTGAATGTTTCATCAGAGGTTTTTAGACCACGAATGATTTCTACAAGATCAATTTTTAATACCGGATAAATAAAATGAACACCAATTACACGCTCTGGATACTGCGTTGCACTAGCTAGCTCCGTTAAGCTTAATGCCGAAGTGTTACTTGCAAGAATAATATCTGGTCCACAACATTTATCCATTTCTTGAAACAGCTTTTTTTTCGCATCCAAATCTTCCGATATAGATTCAATGACAAGCTGGCAATCAGATAGTGAAAAATAATGGTCAGCACCTTGAATTCTCGACAGAATCAATTTCTTTTCTGCATTAGTAAGTGCCCATTTTTCAATTTGCTTATCGAGATTTAGCTCGATCATTTTCAATCCATGTGCAAGACGTTCTGTTGTACTTTCTACAATGACTACATCAAGACCATTAGCTGCTAGCATTTCAGCGATCCCTTGTCCCATTGTTCCAATTCCAACAACGCCGACTTTCTTAATTATCATCTTTACTGCCCCTTTAGGTAGTTATTCACTTTATATTATAACTCTTTTCCAACAAAAAAGAAGGCATCAAACCAGTCTGCCTTCAAATTGTTAGAATGAAACCGCTTCATGAATTAATTAACTCACTAACAGTTGACGAAACTCATTTCCGTTCATTGTTTCTTCACAAATAAGAACATCCAGTGCTCGATCTAACACTTGTTTATGCTGTAATAAACTATCCTTTGTCTCACTCATCAGCTGATCCAATATTGTTCGTGTTATCGTTGCCCAACCATCTGGTGTCATCATCGATTGATTAACAATACCAAGTTCTGTCATTCCAGACTCGACAAGGGTACGAACTAGTTTTACCGCTTGGTCAAAATCGCCTCGCGATCCCGTACTTCTTTCTCCATAATAAATTTCTTCCGCCGCAGCGCCAGCTAATGCAATTTTAATTTGACCATAAATAAATTGTTTCGTATACAATGCTTTATCTTGTTCGGGATGATGTCTAACAAATCCTAATGCTTCTCCCCGAGGGGCAACCGTAATTTGCGCAACACTTCCCGGCGACACAATCTCAGCCATAATAGCATGACCTAATTCATGACGAGCTACTCTATTTCTTTCTTCTTCAGCAGCTTCTCGATCTGTCTTTTCACCCATCAACACTTTATCAATCGCCATCGTTAATTCCGTTTCTGTAATTTCTGTTAAATTATGGCGTAATGCATAAATGGCAGCTTCATTCATTACTGATTCTAATTGAGCACCAGAAAAACTGTAAGATTGTGTTGCTATCCTCTCCAAATCAACGGAAGTAGCTAACGGTTTATTTTTGGCATGAATATTTAGGATGTGCAAACGTCCTTTTTTATCTGGCAAACCAACTTCAATATGGCGGTCAAATCTACCTGGTCTAATCAACGCAGAATCTAATAATTCTTTACGATTTGTGGCAGCAATAATAAATATTCGCGGAGCAACCTCACTATGAATGCCATCCATTTCTGTAAGCAATTGATTTAACGTTTGATCATATTCACGCTGCTGTCCTCCATCACGACGACCGCCGATGACATCTATTTCATCAATAAAAATAATCGCATTGGATTTCCCTAATTTTTTTGCTTTTTTGCGAGCTTCTTGAAATAAGTCCCTTATCCTTCCCGCTCCAACCCCGACGTACATTTCCACAAACTCACTACCAGATGTCGCTAAATAAATGGAGTCCGTATAATGAGCCGCAGCTTTAGCCAATAGTGTTTTTCCCGTTCCGGGTGGACCAGTTAACAAAATACCTTTTAAAGGACGAATGCCTAATTTTTCAATTTGTTCTGGCTTTACTAAAAAATCCAATGCTTCAACTAGCTCTTGCTTTGCTCGTTCTTGTCCACCAATCTCTGCAAAACTAAACGACGTTTCTAACGTTTGACGTTCAGATCTAGCTACTGGCATAGCCATCAGTCCACTTTTTCCTCTAGAAGCAATAAATAACAAAACAACTGCTAACAGTGCGACGATTGCTATCGGAAGAAAAGCGTTGTTCAAAAAGACTAGAAAAAATAATCCAATAGGTACAATGCCAATGACAATTTCTTTCCAGTATTTAGACATTTGTCCAAACCCCCAACTTTTCAGCAACACGCGGCAAAATTTTGTGTAATGCTGTATTTTGATCTTTTAAAGTAATATACACATTGCTATCATCCATTTCTGTATATACTTCTATTTCATCGGACGCTAATTGCTCTAACACGTTAGGAATAGTGGAATAAGTTCTTGTTTCCATCGCTTCGGCAATTTGAAACATACTTTTTTCCCAGACTTGATCTAATCGCTCGTATTCCTGATTATTTACATCTAATTGCAATGTTCGATTTCCGATCATCCGCTTCCCTTGCTCACTAATTGCCGTATAAACTTCTTTTAAATTAGCAGTAGGTGATAATTCCACTTGGATTGACATCGTCTTTTGATCTCTAACTGGTTTATCGGCTTTAATAATGCCGTCTACTTTCATAATTGCTTGTTCTAGCGGAGCTTTAACGACAAACTGCTCATATATTGCCCAACCTCCAAACAATACAATTGCAGTAATAATAGTAGTAACAAGGATCACTTTTCCCTTTAATTGATTCATCATTGAGCCCCCTGCTAAAAAAGTAATATAGCTAATAATACACTATTTCGTATATCAAAAAGTATATCATAGTTTATACTCTATTAGCGGTTGTAAAAACAGGAAGCGGAGCCAATTGGCTCCGCTTCTTTAATGTTTATTGATCAATCGATAATTATCAATCGTTTGTCCAGTTGTTGCTTCGTAAAAGTGATAGTTATATTGTTGATCCATTTTATAGTATATTTCCCAAACTGGCTGACCAGCCACAAAACCTAGACGACTACTTAATAATTCTACTGTATCTTCATTACTATAGGACTGCATAAACTGCGCTTCTATCTGTGTACGATCTATAAGTTCATTTTGCAAAATAATCAATGGCGGTTGCTCGTCTCGCAAAATAACAGTGTTGATCTCTTGATCTATTACTGCTCCTTCCGCAACCCAAACGACTTCATCCCATACATATTTAGCTAACTGATCCCATTCTACTACATTAGCTTCTGTTGCTAAACGTTGTTTGATCAACTTCATTTCATCCCATTTAGGTTGTTGGATAATCGTAAAGTAGTAAATAGTCGCACTAATTAAAGCAAGTACCAATAATATCGTTACCATTGCCCAACGTCGTGGCGTCATAAAGGTTGAACTTTTTCTATCTGTAGAACGCATTAATTTTCAATTAGCCGCTCAAAGCTGGCTTGTGCTTCATATTTAATCTTTTCTACATCTAATGTGAGACATTGACGATCTTTCACTAATTGCTTTCCTGCTACCCATACATGTTGCACATCATGTCCATTCGCTGTATAAACGAGATGCGATGTAATATCAGTAAGCGGATAGTAATGTGGTTGATCGATATTTAGCGCAATGAAATCTGCCTGTTTTCCTACTTGCAAACTGCCAATACTGTCTTCCATCCGTAGCGATCTCGCGCCGTAATACGTACCTAATTTTAACGCCTCCGTTGCTGGAATTACAGTAGGATCATAAGTCGTTCCTTTGTGCAGCAGTGCAGCGAGTCGAATTTCTTCAAATAAGTTCAAATTATTATTACTTGCCGGACCATCCGTTCCAAGGGAAACACGCACTCCTGCTTGCAACAGTTCAGGTAGTCTAGCTACCCCACTAGCTAACTTCAAATTACTAATAACGTTATGCGATATAGCAACATCTTTGGCAGCTAACAAGGCAATCTCTTCATCCGTCAAATGTACAGCATGCGCCAGCAAGCTCGGTACAGAGAAAAAACCAAGCGCATCTAGATGTTCCACTGGACGAGTACCATATTGTTTTATGTTTTGCTCTACTTCCGCACGAGATTCCGACATATGTGTATGTAAAGGCAATTGATATTTTACAGCTGCTTCTACAAACTGAGCAATGTAATCTGGAGGACAAGTATAAGGAGCATGTGGAGCAAGCATCGTTGTTATACGTCCGTCTGCTTTACCATTCCAAGTTACCGCAAACTGAATCGCATCATCCAATTTTTGCTTCTGTTCTGCTGGAGAACAAAGTCCAATAACCCCACGTGTTAACACACCGCGCATTCCTGTTTGCTCCGTTAATGCAGCTACAATTTCCATCCGATCATACATATCAACAAACGTCGTCGTACCGCTTAACAGCATCTCTACTTGCGAGATTGCAGCGCCATTGTGCGTATCCTGCTCTGTATATTTAGCTTCCATTGGCCACATTTTTTGCTCTAGCCACACTTGCAAATTTTGATCATCGGAATACCCTCGCAACAACGACATAGGTGTATGTCCATGTGTATTAATAAGCCCTGGCATAAAGACAAGATGATGCCCATTTACTTTTTCTACATTGCTATGAAGTAATGTTGCTGGAGGGGTTTGTTTATCCAAATAAACAATTACACCATCTTCTACAACCATATGACCTTGTATCACTTCCGCTTGCTCATTCATCGTCACAAACAATCCATCTTTAATCCACAATTGACTCATCCGATTCTTCTCCTTCACGATGCAAATAATAGGCTAAACTTAACAATTCTTTTGTAAAATCAGCATGATGAATCCGAACTTCTTCAGGAACTCTAATAACCGTTGGAGCAAAATTCAAAATACCCTTCACTCCTGCTTCCACAAACTGATTAGCCACTTTCTGTGCTTCTGGCGCAGGAACAGTAATAATGCCGATTTTAATATCTTGCTCATTAATTTTATGTTTCAATTCCGTTATTGGTAAAACGAGTAGATGATTTATTTTAGTATCGATTTTAGTAGGGTTCGTATCAAAAACCGCAGTTATTTTCATACTATCTTTAGAGTAACGATTATAATTGCATAAAGCATGACCCAAATTACCTGCGCCTACTAAAGCAACGTTTATTTTTCGATCAACTTTTAATATTTCTCTAATTTTCTCACTTAAATAAGCGACATCATAACCGATTCCTTTTCGACCAAATTCACCAAAATAAGCCAAATCTTTGCGAATTTGTGCTGGATTCAAATCAAGCTTCATACCCAAAGCCTGAGATGAGATCGTCAAAATGTCTCGAAATTGCAATTCATTTAGTACCTGCAGATAGACAGGCAAACGCTTGACAACAGCTTCGGATATTTTCGCTTGCTTCATCATTGCACCTCCGCAGCTCTCTACCAGTTAAGTAGAAAGCCATTCTCTCATTCGTAAAATCATTTGCTCTGCATACATCGTTTCGATTTTTGGACCAGGCAGAGAATATAAAAAATGTTTGCCATAATAGCTTTCAATTACCCGAGTATCATATAAAATCACAATTCCTTTGTCTTGACTAGAACGAACTAGTCGGCCAAACCCTTGCTTGAATCTTATGACCGCTTGTGGAATAGACAACTTCATAAATGGATTTTGTTTTTTCTGTTCCAATAGTTCTGCTTTAGCAGCAATTAATGGATGATTAGGTGGCTGAAAAGGTAATCTAACAATCGCCAAGCATAGTAGAGCATCGCCTGGAATATCAACACCTTCCCAAAAACTGCTCGTTCCAAGTAATACCGTTTTTGGCTGCTGCATAAAGCGGCGCACTAACTTGGTACGATTACTACTATCTACTCCTTGACCTAAAATAGAAATATCACTATCAGCCAAAAATTGCTTGAGCGGTTCATAGGTTTGCTTTAACATCCGATACGATGTAAATAAAACTAGCATACGCCCACCCGTTTCTTTGGCAGCATCAGCAAGAGAACGTGCTAATTTAAGTAAATATTCTTCACTTACATTAGCTCCTTTTAACACTGGAAAGTCACGTGGAATGACAACAAGTGCCTGTTCACGATAGTTAAATGGCGAAGGTAGTACAACTGTTTTCAATCTACCTGCCTGTTCAAAGCTTGTCAATCCTAACTGCTCGGCAGCATATTGAAAACTCTTTTGTACAGTCAGCGTAGCGGAAGTCATAATAATACTATCTTTTACATCAAAAAAATACTTTTGTAATTGACTACTAACATCAATCGGAGCAGCGTACAAGTAGATAGAGCGATGTCGATAGACTGCACTCGCTTCCAACCAAAATACGTAGTCTTTATTTTCTAGCTTTACAAACATTTTAAGCTCGTCTTTAATGCGCGTCAAATCGCGAACAATTCCATTAATATCTACAACTACCGCTTCTGTTACACTTTCTTCCGCACGTTCTTTTATTTGTAACAGTAACTTATCTAAGTTGGTGACAAATTGATTCATTGTACTATGTAGATTTTGTTCATGTTCAACGATTACATTCCATTGCTCCGGCAATTTATCTTTATGCAGACGTAATACTAGCCCACCATTTTCTACTTGCTCTTCCGACTGATGATCCACCAATTGATACAACAAATCAAATAATACATCCCAACGTTCTTTCATCGTAGTTAGTTGAGGGATTAAATCATCGATTGTTTCTATCCAAACATTACTTTGTTCATCTGTTTCTTCCATCGCACAATGACGAAGTTGTAATAATAAACCATTTTTCGCATCTTTAAATAAGCGCGTAATAAGTTGCGGAGCACTTAAATAATTATTTTGAAAACCCAAATGCTTACTAGCTACTTCTTCCAAATGATGTGCTTCATCGATAATAAGATGTCGATATGCAGGTAGTAATCGATGTTCCGCAGCCACATCCGTAAACAACAAGGAATGATTAGTTACAGTAACATCTGCTTGGCTCGCTTCATTCCGCGCTTTATGATAGTAGCATCGACGAAACCATGGACAAGCTCGATTCAAACAAGAATCAGCATCACTTGCTACTGTTTCCCATACGTCTAACCCACGTCCGCTTAAATTTAATTCTTCATGATCTCCCGTTTCTGTCTCCGCTAGCCAAACCGTCATTTGAGCAGTAACATGCTTGTCATCTACCGTTTCCATTGGAACAGATCCATTAGCTCTAGCTTCAAATTTTCGTAAACATAAATAATTACGACGACCTTTAAATATAGCAGCTTGAAAAGAAAACGGTAATATTTCTGCTAACAAAGGCAAATCCCGCTGACGTAGTTGTTCCTGCAAATTTATCGTGTGCGTGCTAACAATAACTGGTTTGTCAAACTTTTTACTATAATAAATAGCGGGCAACAAATATCCCATCGATTTACCAGTACCTGTACCCGCTTCAATCATTAAATGATCATCCTGCAATAACGCATCGTATACATGTTGAATCATCTCTGATTGCGCAGGGCGCTCTTCATAAAGAGGAAATTTTTCAGCAAAATTAGTTTGCACTTGTTGAAAGTATTGTTCAAACGATAATTCTTCCACTTCCGAAGCTGGCGAATCATCCTTTTCCTTATCGCTATACCATTCCTTGCTCCGCAATGCGAATTGACGATAATAATCCAAATCATCAGGCTCATATAAGCCATACGTCGTCACATGCTGCTCTGCTTGCTGCATAAACCAACCGAGATCACTACTTTCATCAATGAAAGAAGTGAGCCGCTGCAACGTAAGCAGCGGCATTTGACGCAATTTTTTGGTCATTGTAATAAAAATCTGTGCAGTAGCCATCGCATCATGATCAGCTTTATGCTGTTCTTCATGAGGAATAGAAAAATAAGCAGCGACAGCTCCTAATTGGTAGGAGGAAATAGAAGGATACAATATGCGTAACATCTCAACTGTATCCAACTTTCGACCAACGAATGGCATATACCCATTTTGTTCCAATGATTGATTCAAAAATCCAGCATCGAAACCTACATTATGAGCGACTAGTACGGTATCGTCTAACTTGCCGATGAGCGAAATAAGCACTTCTTCTAATACAGGAGCTGATTTTACCGTTTCATCGTCAATCCCAGTTAAGTTAGTAATGAATGGCGGAATTGCTACCGTGGGTCTCACATAAGAATTAAATGTATCGATAATATTTAATTTATCGTCGATGATTACTGCAGCGACTTGTATGATACTATCCTCTGCACTATGACCTGTTGTTTCCAGATCGATAACAGCATATTTCATTCATCCCGATCCTCTCACATACAGCACAGCTCCGTACTTCCAAAATATAAAGATAATTGCTGTTGTTTATTTTGACATGCTTTTAAATTATTTAAAGAATAAGAAAAGTGCGGATAAATTTGATATGATTTTTCGAATAATTGCTGAGCTTTATCTAACTGTTTGTAAATAGCGGCAATGCATCCAAGTGCATTATAACTTAATGCAAGCCATTTTTCATTTTCTGATAATACAAGAAGCAGTTTAAATTCTCGTTCCGCCGCTTGCCATTGCTGTAAGTGCATATAACACATGCCTAGAAACAATCGTGCTAAGTGATTATGCGGTGCTTGTTCTACAGCTGTCAAAAAATTGTTAGCTGCTTCACGAAACATAAATAAATTGTAATAACCTCTCCCCACTGCAAATTCATTCCATGGATTATCATTATTGCTGACAGTATCTGCTGGCTCTAAAGGTTGGATATAATTAACTGCTTCGTCACTTTGGTTAGATTCAACTAAGGTCGTCCATCGTTCTTCAAATTCCAACCACATCTCCAAACACGTATCACTTACTTGCTTTAGTTCCTTCAACTGTTCTAAATATTGCTCTTGCTCTGCTTCATCTGCTTCGTTGTACTGGGCAACAATTTGATCAAGTGCTTCGTGCATCGTCGTAAACATATACTGAAACATAACGTATCCCGCCTTTTTTTTGAGCTAAGGAGATGATACGTACATTGTCTGTTACAAATCAATTTTTCATACTATCGTCCAGTCATTACATTACATAATTGTGGAATGTGGCTCCGAGCCAATTTGTTGTTCAATTCGGTTGTTTTCTCCTAAAATGACAACAGTAGGCACATGCATTTTCGCAGCTTTTTCTTCCATCATCGCATAGGACATAATAATTACCTGATCTCCAGACTGTACAAGTCGTGCTGCTGCACCATTCAAACAAATAACACCCGATCCTCTAGGTCCTACGATAACATATGTTTCTAATCGGGCTCCATTATTATTATTCACAACTTGTACCTTTTCATTTTCCCATAAGTTCGCAGCATCCATCAAGTCTTCATCTATCGTAATACTTCCAACATAGTTTAAATTTGCTTCTGTAACCGTTGCTCTGTGTAGTTTTGATTTCATCATTGTTCTAAACAATATGTTTCACCCTTCCCATAAACAATTATCAATTAACCTGGTTTCGCCAAAATAAACGGCTGTCGCTAGTAACAATTGTTCCTCCAAATGTGCAGGTATGTCATGCAGATCAATCTGCTTTAATTGTGGATAGCTCAGTAATTGTAAATAATCGATACGAGCTAGCGATGCACTTTGTAGCTTTTGACGAACTTGTTCCACGATCTGCTCACCAGTCATTTCCTTTGCAAGAAATAATTGCTCCGCATAGGCTAATGATTCCGAAATAATGACCGCTTGCGCTCGTTGTTCTGCTGACAAATATACATTACGCGAGCTTAATGCCAAACCATCTGGTTCTCTTATAATCGGACAGCGTACAATTTCTACATCCATATTCAAATCACGAACAATCGTTTCGACTACCGCTACTTGTTGCGCATCCTTCATTCCAAAATAAGCCCGATCCGGCTTAACGATATGAAACAACTTTGTAACGACAATCCCAACACCATCGAAGTGCCCCGGTCTTGTAGCACCACATAATAAATCTGTTACTTGTGCAACAGTAATTTTAGTTAATGGCTGCTGCGGATACATTTCTTCTACGGTTGGTGCAAATATAATGTCAACTCCACTATTTCTCGCCACTTCCGTATCTTGTTGCATATTACGCGGATAGCGATCCAAATCTTCATTTACACCAAATTGAAGTGGATTAACAAAAATGCTTAATACAACAATATCATTGTTTTGCCTTGCGTTGTGTAATAAACTGGCATGTCCAGCATGCAAATATCCCATCGTTGGTACAAATCCAACTTGTTTTCCTTCGCTCCGATAATCTTGCAATTGCTGTTGTAAATCAGAAATAGTATGACAAGTGATCACTTGCTCCCCTTCTCCTTTTTACTATTGGATTTTTTAGGTGCTCCGCTGCCATATAATTGTTCATGATCATCACCTGTTGATGGTGTAGCGCTGTTGTCTAGCTCTTTATCGGTTTGTTGCTTAGGTGGAGCTACTGTAGGGATTGGCTCGAATGTATGTTCCTCAGCTGGAAACACTCTTTCTTTCACATCCATCACATATTGACCGATGGCTTCCTTTATATCATTTGCTAAATTAGCATAAGTTTTCACGAACTTTTTAGCAAAATATGGTGAGGAGTATTGTAAAACATCATGATATACAAGTACTTGCCCATCACAATTACGCCCTGCTCCTATTCCAATAATCGGAATCGTTATTTTTTTCTTCATTTCATTTACTGCTTTTTCAGTGACAAGTTCAATTACGATACTAAACGCCCCCGCTTTTTCTAAAGCTACTGCATCTTTCACTAGTCGTTTAATATCTGCATCATCTTTTCCTTGCACTTTATATCCGCCAATTTGATGAACTGCTTGTGGAGTAAGCCCAATATGTCCCATAACAGGTATTCCAGCATCTACAAGTGCTTTCACATCTTTAGCAATTGTTTCTCCACCTTCTAGTTTAACAGCTTGTGCTAGTCCTAACTGCATTATTTTCGCAGCATTTTGCAATGTTTTTTTGCGACTAGCGCCATAAGACATAAAAGGCATGTCCGCTACTATAAAAGTATTCTGTGCACCACGTGCAACAGCTCTCGTATGATAAATAATATCTTCAACCGTCACCGGAATAGTTGTATCGTAACCAAGTACTACATTACCTAAAGAATCACCAACCAAAATAACGTCTACTCCAGCCTCTTCACTTAATTTAGCTGATGGATAATCGTATGCTGTTAAAACAGAGATCGGCTGACCTTGTTTTTTCATTTCTGCCAATTTCGTAATCGTTAATCTTTTCCTCATCAGTATCATCCTCCTACGGATATTTTGAACATAAAAAAACCTTTTAGCCGCTGCTAAAAAGGTCCTAGATCTGAAAAGGAAACTTTTATTAACTATCGCTTCCTTCTGTCTCGGTCCCTACGGCTCAGAGCAGAGTACGACTTGTCACATTTTGACTTTTGAATCACTATCTTTTTTACTTCAATAACCCAGTGCAGTTTTCTACAAATACCGCCTGTTAAAATTTATAGTAGCAAATTGTCTTCCATTCGTAAATATCAATTATTATTTTTTAATGTTTGGCTGGCCCATTTCCGCAGAAAAAATCGCTCGTTCGCTGCCGTCTTCCAGTTGAATCCGAATCGCTCCACTTTCATCCAGCCCAATCGGAGTAGCTACAATCGTTTCATTATGTGTCGTTATCGTTGTCGGTTTTCCCAAAGAAACAGATAGTGCTTCCCAAATCGGTATAATCGCTTGAAATCCTGCTGCCAAATACGATTCATATAATTGCTCCCACTCCAACAGAAACTGTCCAACTATGGTCGCCCTATCGAATGGTTTCCCTGCTGCTAAGCGAAGTGAAGTTGCTTTAACTAACAACTGCTCTGTATAGTCCTTCTCTGTTAAGTTCACACTAATACCTATACCTGCAATAATATATTTGATCCGTGTATCCTCTGTTGCAGACTCCAACAATATACCACTTATTTTTTGCTGCCCAATTAATAAGTCGTTAGGCCATTTGATACCAATCGGCAAAGCTGTTATAGTTCGCAAACTACGACATAACGCTACAGCAGTTAATAATGTTAATTGTGGGGCAAATGGAATGGCTACATTCGGTCGTAAAATCATACTTAAATATATCCCTTTGCCAGCTGGAGAAACCCATTGTCTGCCCATTCTACCTCGCCCGCTTAGTTGCTGCTCTGCAATAAACAACGTTCCTTCAGGCGCGCCTTGTTCTGCTGCTTCTCTTGCTACATTTTGCGTAGAATCAACCGCTGGATATACATTAATTTGCTGACCAAAAGTTTTGGTGTGCAATTGTTTAGCGATCAAATCTCGATCCAGACTGCTAGGATGCATCATTAATTTATAACCAAGTTTCGTCGAAGCTTCAAATTCATAACCTTCCGCTTCTAACTTCCGTATTTGCTTCCAGATTGCTGTGCGACTAACACCTAATAATTCACTTAATTTCGTACCAGACAAGTACTCATTCGGATTGCTTTTGAATATATCTAATAGGCTGCTCACTAACATCAACCTCTTTTCTCCACATTTCTGCATATCGAAGCAGTTCGTTATATTCATTCGTTATTTCATGACAAACAACCGCTTGAAGCAAATAATATAACAGATTATTTATCCAAGCACCTGGTCGTTTTGCAAAATGTGCCATAAGTTGATTGCCATTCACATCTAATTGTTTCATATGATAAATTGGCATCGCATGAAACCACTCGTTATATTGCTTTATTTCTTTTTTTTCCAATATCAACTGATTGTTTTGCTGCAATAATTGGGCTATTTGAAGCCAGTTTGCTATTGCTGCTTGCCCCATCGATATTACAATGGTAACCCATGTTTTCTGCGATACATGTTGCGGCGATCTTTTTTTATGATCCATCACTAGCTCATGAACTTCAACAATGGCACTTATTTCTTGCGCTCGTTTTTTGGCAAATCGGAGAGCACGAAAACTAGCTAATGTTTGTTCTTTTGTACGCTGCATAATGATCAATAAAGCTGCCCAACGCATATCTACACAGTGCAGCAAGGCTAAAGCTGACAGATCTTCTGTAGCATTAGCCTTTGGCAAATTTATATCCGGAAAAAGTGGTTCTTTGACATGGAGTAACAATCGACTAGCTAACAACCAACCGACTGCTCGATCCGGCTTTTGAGCCTGCAACAACTTGTCCAATTCGACTTGTACACGCTCCATAGCGATTAAGCGTATAGCAGATCCATGCTCTGTAATAGCTCGCCATACCGAAGGTGCAGGTTGCAGCTCATAGCAAGCAATAAACCGAATAGCCCGTAGCATGCGCAATGCATCTTCTTCGAATCGTTGCGCCGGATCACCAACAGCATACAGTTTTTTTGCCAACAAATGCTGGTATCCAAAAAAAGGATCAAGCACTTCGCCTTCATTTGTTAACGCCATAGCATTCATCGTAAAATCCCGTCTGCTTAAATCGTCCTCTAATCGATTGACGAATTGAACGGATGCTGGGCGACGGCTATCGACGTATGTTCCTTCTGTACGATATGTCGTCACTTCATAACTACTCTGTTTATACAGTACAGTTACTGTACCATGCTGTAAGCCAGTAGGAACTACTCGTTCAAACACACCCATCACTTGATGAGGGGTAGCAGATGTTGCTATATCGACATCAGACACTTGCAAGCCAAGTATCGTATCTCGAACTGCACCACCAACAAAAACTGCTTCATAGCCATGCGCTAATAAACGATCAAGCACTGGAATAGCCTTTACTAATTCAGTTGGTAGTTGCAAGTACATAGAAACACCTCATTATTCACTACAAATAGGAATTGGTAAGTCAACATCAATACCGAGCACACGATAATAAATTTGTTCATATTGTACAGTAATAATATCGTTACAAAATACGGTTCTAGCACGCTCTATACAAGCATGTTTAAACTGACTATATAAAATCGGATCACTTAATAAATTTATCGTATCCCGCGACATAGACTCTACGTCACCAATAGGAGACAAGTAACCTGTTTTCCCATGAGCGATTAATTCAGGTATACCACCTGCATCGGAGCCAATAGTCGGAACACCACAAGCCATTGCTTCTAGTGCAACAAGTCCAAAGCTTTCTTTCTCCGACGGAAGTAATAGCACATCTGCCATCGATATTACTTGTGCTACATCTTCTTGTTTGCCCAGAAAATAAACATGTTCCTCGATTCCTAGTCGCTGTACTTTATGTTGTATTTTCGATTGTTCTGGTCCTTCACCAACTAACAAAAGCTTTACAGGCATCGTTTGCAGTACATTATAAAATATATCAATAACATCATCCACACGTTTTACTGGACGGAAATTAGAAATATGCATCAATATTCTTTCATGTGGTTTCGCATAGTCACCACGTAAGCTACTAACATCACGTGGATAATAAATACGTTTATCAACAAAATTATAAGTCAAATCGATCGGCGCTTGAATATCTAACAAACTTCTCGTCTCTCGTATTAAATCTTGTGACACAGCAGTGACCGCATCACTTTCATTAATCGCTAGTCGAATCAAATCTTTCATCGATTCATCTTGCGCTAATACTGTTATATCTGTTCCATGCAAAGTCGTTACCGTTTTCAACTGGTAACCGACCATTTGCTTAGCTAAATGCGCACAAACGGCGTGAGGGATAGCATAATGAACATGTAACAAGTCTAGCTGTTGCATTTTAGCTACTTGAGCCATTTTACTTGCTAACGCAAGGTCATACGGCGGATAACGAAATACATAATAATTGTTGACACTTACTTCATGAAAAAATATATTTTTATGAAATTTCCCTAGACGAAAAGGGATACTATGCGTAATAAAATGTATTTCGTGCCCGCGCTCTGCAAGTAATTTGC
Organism: Paenibacillus yanchengensis; assembly: GCF_042684845.1. NCBI lineage: Bacteria > Bacillati > Bacillota > Bacilli > Caryophanales > Paenibacillaceae > Paenibacillus > Paenibacillus yanchengensis. Next base: position 106,656 of record NZ_JBHUMH010000012.1, read on the forward strand.
CCAGTTCTGTCGCTACAACGCCTGAGCCGCCCAATGTCGGGTAACACGTAATTCCGATTTTCAATTTCCGAGGCTCTGTCATTATGCACCTCCCTCTACTTCATGTATGTTTTAACTTTTTATTATAAAAATGATGCAATAGGAAATGGCTGCTTTATTGCAAACCCTTCGGCATAAGTAGAGGCTGTTTTTCTCCCGAGCAAACTATCTCTTGCTGCCACATGTTCAATATAACTATTCGTCAAAGGTGTCGCTACTTGGTCTAATTCACTATCGGCTGTCCCGGGTGCGCTAAATTGTGAACGGTACGCATGAAGTGCTTCCATTTTCACTTTATAGAACTCACTTACATCAACAACTATATTCACTTGCTCTACATCATTTATGTAATAATATATTAATTGTTCGACTTGAACAGCTGGTAGATCAGGCATATATTTACGCAACTTCGCATTAAATACAGCCTCTTCTATTAATTTACTACAAGCGATATGATCCGGATGACGATCGATCCAAAATGGAGCGAATACCATTTTCGGCTGCCATTTGCGAATTTCGGCAACAATTTTGTGTAATTGCTCTTCCCCACCATATAAACCACGATCAGGAAGCTGCAAATTACTTCGCATCGCCACTCCAAGTATACTAGCAGCTTGAGATGCCTCCTGTTGACGTAGCTCTACATTGCCGTTAGAAGACATCTCTGCCTGTGTTAAATCACATATTCCAACTCGGTAACCTTGCGCCGTATGCTTAGCAATCGTACCGCCCATTCCAATCTCTGCATCATCGGCATGGGCACCAAATACTAAAATATCAAGCTTGTCCATTATTCAACAGTCTCCGGTTTATATTTATGAACTAACTCTCTCCATGCAAAATCTCCCCTCGCTAAAGCTCTTACAAGCAATTCTGCTGACGCTACATTCGTAGCAACTGGAATACCTTGCACATCACACAAACGCAACAACGCTATAATATCAGGCTCATGCGGCTGAGCCATTAGTGGATCTCTCAAAAAGATAATCAAGTCCATCTCATTTTGCGCTACAAGAGCACCTATTTGTTGATCTCCCCCTAATGGACCGGAACAAAAACGATGAATACTTAAATTCGTTTGATCCATTATCCGTTGACCAGTAGTTCCGGTAGAGTACAACTGATGTCCAGCAAAGATCGGTTCATAAGCAGTTACAAAGTTGACCATCTCTTCTTTTTTACGATCATGTGCTATAAATGCTATATTAAGCATATTTTACTCCTCTCGCGCAACGACATGCGCTTAATCCATAATATGTTCAAATCCATAGATGAGTCCGGTGTACGTAACTACTTTTTTGACAGCAATATTAACGCCCGGCATATAACCTGCACGATCATAGGAATCATGACGAATTTTCAATGTTTGACCATAGCCGCCAAAAATGACTTCTTGCTGTGCAAATACGCCTGGCAATCTGACGCTATGTATTCTAAAGCCATTGTAGTATCCACCACGAGCTCCTTCAATTGTTTCTTCCTCTTTTGGATTTCCTTGTTTTAACTCTTCACGCACTTCTGAAATTAACTCTGCTGTTTTTACAGCAGTACCTGAAGGTGCATCTAACTTTTGATCTCCATGATACTCGATAATTTCGACATGCGGCATATATTTAGATGCTTCAGCAGCAAATTTCATCATTAAAATAGCACCAATTGAGAAGTTGGGAGCAATTAGTCCACCGATTCCCTTTTGCTCACAAAGCTGTTGTAACTCCTCTATTTGAGCTGGTGTAAATCCTGTAGTTCCAATTACTGGTCGCACACCAAACGAAATAGCCTCTAACGTATTTTTGTAAGCTGCTTGTGGCACAGTAAAATCAATCATAACATCCGCATTTGCTTGTCTCAGTGCATCTTCCAACGATGCATTAACAACTACACCACACTGCCCCATACCTGCCAGAATACCTGCGTCAATCGGGCCTGCTGAAGGATCAATAGCTGCAACGAGTTGCAAGCTTTCGTCCTCCAGCACCATTTTAACAACTTCCCGCCCCATTCTACCGCCTGCACCAGTTACTGCAACTTTTATTTTATCCATATCGAATTTCTCCTCTTCAAAATAATCGATAATTAACAATGAATACTACTATAATTTTTGTTTTAAATCCACAATCAAACGTTGTAATGTTCTATGGTCGGGCGATAACTTTAATGCCTCACTCGCATGCAGATAAGCCAATTCCCACTGACCCAACTCATTATACACTAGGCTTAAAGTATACCGTACTTCAAAGTGAAGTGCATCACTAATTACTGCTTTTTCTAATAATATTGCCGCTTGTTTTAACGCTGGTGGTTTTTGTCCAATGTAACCTTTTGCCTGCTCATATAATAAATTAGCTTCGCTAACTTTTAGTTGGTAATGATACTTTTCATTGTGCGGTTCAAGCTTTAATGCAGTGCTAGCATAATCTTTTGCTTTCTGCCATTTTCTACTGCGAGTACATGAGATAGAGCAAAGATAATAAAAATCGGCATTGCTAGGTTCCAGTGCAATTGCTCGTTCAAACCAAGCAATAGCTGACTCAAAATCATTTTGCAAAATATAGTGATAAGCTCGTTGTACACACGCTGCACCGTCCATCTGCTAAGCCTCCTTATGCACAGATTGTTAGTACAGCATATGTAAATAGCTTGTCTACTGTTCGTCAGTCTTTCGTTCCCAGCGGTTAGCATCGCGCGTTTGAAACTTCTCCATCACCTTATTATGCGCTTCCGTTAAGTCTATTTGCATCGAATTGGCAAAACAAGATAACAAAAACAAGATATCGCCAAGCTCTAACGCAATAGAGCTGTCCGCTTCATCTAATTTTTTCTTTTTTTCTCCATACGTATGATTTACTTCCCGGGCGAGCTCTCCAACCTCCTCTGTCATTCTAGCCATTAATGCGAGCGGACTAAAATACCCCGTTTTAAATTGTGAAATATATTGATCTACTTCCTGCTGTATATCATGTAATGTTTTTTCTGACATTTGGTTTATTCCTTTCTTCCTCTTAACTATATCTCTATGTTACCGTATCACTCTTGTTAAAATCAATGCCTTCGTCTACGGAAATAAAGACAATAAAAAAAGATATTTCCTATCCATCGTTTAGCAACATTAGTTAATAACGACGACCAGAAATACCTATTATAATGATGAAATGATAATGATGTTTCGCATCTATACACTTATAGTGGTTTCATCCCATATGGTTGTATACGATACTTTCTCCATACCGTCAAACTTAATATTAACGTAATAATACCACCTATAAATAATGACCAACCAAACAAAAGCTTCTCGTTAGAAGAAGATACACTTATTGAAGTAATCGCTGTTGTAGTTACTGGAAACAAATGATTGATCGTTTTCTCCAATGCAGAGATCGAATGAACGATTTGATTTCTCATTTCTTTAGAAGCATATGGCTGTTGCTCCATTAGATAAGCGGTATAAAGTAACCTTTCTTCCACAGCAGGCAATGCATATTGCTGCTTGCTCATCTCCACTGCTAATTTAATTCTATCAATCTTTTGCTGCATACCTTTCATAACCGCTTGTACAGCGTAAAGATCACTCGAATTAGCGGTCAGCAGTAGTTGACGTAAATAATGTATATCTTCCAAAAGTAAACGGTCATACTGCAACCAGAGCGCCTCATTCGGTCTCACTAGAGCATCGACAGCTAACTTTAAAGCAGAAATTTGTTGATACCACCGACCAGACAATACACTATCGCTAGACGTATTCATTATTAAACGGCTTTCTACCGCAATATTTTTCCAATACGCCGCTTGCTCCACTTGATTTCGCTTGAGCTTACGCTCCGCAATACGATCACTTAATTGGCGTAGCTTATCTAACTCCAAATATCCCGCCTGCCTATTATTGTTCGTAGCTGCAACATATACCATTTGCATCGTACTCTCGACCTGCTGTAACAACCGTCCATCATCTCTGTATTGCATCGTTGGATCAGCAGCATATGCACGCGTTAAAGTAAAAAACGATCCGCTAAATAACAATATACTTATCGTTAACAAAACAGCGACCCTGACTTTCATAACGATCCCTCCCCTATATGGCTATGAGAGGTTGTCCTGCATTATGACCGCTTTTTAAATTTAAACACAAAGAGTGATATGAACAAACTGATGATCGATAAAGTAACCGTAAACCATTTTACTGTAGATACGTTATCATGTAGCTGCGTAGGTAAATTTGGATAAACCCCATATGTATAATCAATTGTATCGTTCAAGAGCAGCCAGCCAGTAGCCAACAATAATCCAGCTTTGCCAACCGACATAAACCGTAAATACAACAATACTTCAATCGCCATCCCCAAATGTGAAGCTATGAGCATAAAATCTGTTGCATACATTGGCGCACCTTCAAACCAACCAGCAAAAATAATAGCGACCGCCCATACCCCATATTTCACCGAACAAACTACCGCTAATCCTTCTACAATTTGACGGACTACAGTTATCCATTTGTAGCGAGTAGATGGTGGATACAATAAAAATAAAATGGTTATCGTAAAAAATAAACTGGCAGTTGGTGAATCTGGAACAAATACAAGCAGCCAAAGCGGTTCAGTTATAGCAGTATATGCCAGTTGTCCGCCGTACCATATATACCCGTAAATAGTTCCTAAAAAATTAATCCAAAATAACAGCCATAAAAACGAACGATTCATCAGAAACATTTTATTAAACAAAAAAAATGGATTCATGGAGTAAACACCTTTCGATTTATCAATAACTTATAGACAATGGAACATTATTACAACAGTATAACAGCATTTTCGATTAAAAAAAACCTGATCGTATTACCGATCAGGTGTTGACTAGCATTATTATTGAGTTTGCTTTGCAAGCCACACAGAAAGCTCATCAATCTCTTCTGCTGATAGAGTATCTTTAAATGAAGGCATCATACCATCGCCTGCACCCTCTGTAATGATTGCAGCAATTTCTTCTTTTGTATATTTGTTTCCGATACCTAGTAACGGCGGTGTATTTCCTGAACCAGCAAGATCAATAGCATGACAGCTCATACAGTTTGATTGAGCTATTTCCATCGCTGGATCGCTTTCTTCAATAATCGGTACTGTTTTCAGTGGATTCGGACGCGGCTTACCAGCTTCCAATGCTTCTTTTACCTTTTCTGCCCGAACATGATGCTCAGGTGTCGTATTAGTCGCCACTAATTGTTTTTGGTATCCATCCCATGACGTGTAAGTTAAATAAACTACTGCTGCAAGAGATAGAATCATTAGTCCTGATGCAATCGGACGGCGGTAAAAACGACGCTCTTTGCCAGTATCAAGAAAAGGAGCCAATACTAAAGCACCGAACATTACTCCTGGCACTCCAAGAATACCAAGTAACAAATAATCTTGTGAAACATAAGGATATTTCAGAAACTGATACAAAAACAAGAAATACCAGTCCGGCATCGGGATAAATGATGCATTCGTTGGATCAGCCGGATAACCAAGCGGCGGCGTTTCTACAACGACCCATGCCAAGAAACCAACCAGTACAACTACCCCTACCATCCATTCTTTAAGCAAGAAGTAAGGTACAAAAGCTTCTGATTTTCCTGGATATGAAGTAAAATCTGGCGGTATGTTTTCCATACGACCTGATTTCTTTACGCGGGAATCACCGACGTAAAGAACTTTTTCCTTTGATGATTGACCACTAGCCATGTATTACCCTCCCTTCGCTTATAACGGTCCTGATATACCTTGCTTACGTATCATAATAAAGTGAGCTGCTAAGAGAGCTATCAATGCTCCCGGCAAGAAAAATACGTGAATTGCAAAGAATCGGGTTAATGTTTGAGCACCTACGATATCGCCACCATATAAGAAGTCAGCTATGTAGGAACCTATAAAAGGTACTGAGGCAGCGATCTCCACACCAACTTTTGTTGCATAATACGCTTTGTTATCCCAAGGAAGTAGATATCCTGTAAAACCTAATCCTAGCATAACGAAGAAAATTAACATCCCAACTACCCAGTTCATTTCACGAGGTGCTTTGTAAGAACCTGTAAAGAAAACGCGTAGCGTATGTAAAAACATCATTACAATAACAAGACTTGCGCCAAAGTGGTGCATACCACGCACGATTTTACCAAAAGCAACTTGTTGCAAGAAGTCAACCGATGCATAAGCATGAATGATGTCTGGTACATAATACATAGTTAAAAACATACCTGACAAAATTTGAATAATTGTAATGAAAAACGTTAATCCGCCAAAACAATAAACGAATGCAGAAAAGTGATGCGCAGGGTTCACGTGTTCAGGAACTTCATGATCGGCAACATCTCTCCACAAAGGCGTAATGTCAAGACGCTCATCAATCCAGTTGTAAATATTTTTAAACATCTGCAGTTACGCCTCCTTACTTCATTCTTGTATTTGGTTTAATTTTTCCTAAGTACACGTAGCCGTTATCAATCTTTACGTCGTACTCATCAAGCGGTAAACGGGAAACAGTAATGTTTTTGCCGTCTTTTGAATAACGCGCATCGTGACATGGGCAATCGTATTCATTGAGACCCTTCGTGTTCCAAAAAATAGTACAGCCCAAATGTTTACATACTGGAGAAAGTGCAAATACTTCTCCTTTGTCATCCTTGGAAATCCAAGCGATCAACTCTGCTTCGCTTTCATACCAACCATCCACTTGTTTTACTTTAAATTTGAATTCTTGCGGTTCTGTTGTGATTTTACTAACTTCAACAACTTTAACATGCTCTCCCGCTTCTTCCTTTTTCAACAATGGATCGACTGCAAAGCGAACCATTGGTAAAATAGGGCCAGCCATTAGAAATGCTGTAGTACCACCAAGCGTATACGATAAGAATTGACGACGTGTCATTTCTTTACGCTTTTTCCGACCTTTTTCAGCCTCAAATTGTTCGTTATTATTCATCTTCTGTTCCAACCCCCTTTGTCAACATATATCGCGCTTTGCCACACGGCAAAACAAATGACGAACCAGGACATAACTTATAATAGCCTAGCAATATAATAGCGTCAACAATTTGGCACAATATTTGAGCTGTTATAGAATTGTCGTTCGAAAATTTGTTGTCAATTTGTCACATTTGACAGCTTTTTCATTAGTTTTTCCCTAATGTTACTAAAAATATGCAAAAAGTTTAGTTAGTTTATGTAGACGAACGATTCCATAACAATTGAATTTCTTCTGCTACTTCGCTGCTACTAGGCAATGCCCCGTCTTCTTTTAAGGTAAGCACAATATCTGCTTCACATACATCCAATGCATGCTCTGCTTTAGTTGTAGCCAGTATAATATACTTAAAGCCAGCCACTTTCAAATTTTGGCAAACATTGGATATTAAAGTTAATGATTGCTCAGAAAAATCAACATAATGATAAGCTGGATAGGTTACTACTCTTCCCTTGTATGGAATTTCTACCAAATCTAGCAAATCCCGTAACTGCTCCAAGCCAGCGGTTACCTCATATGGCTGCTCACTACCATCCAATCCAGTGATAGGTAGTAGACAAGTATCTAGGTAAGGTTGTAGTTCCTCCCACTCTTGCTCCTCTATATCGCTAAACTTCACTGCTCACAACCCTCCTGTACATGCGATAATTGTTACAATCATGTTCATTTTACATAATAAAGCTTCCAAATGCTAGTACATGACAACATTTCGTTGTACTAGATGGAAGCTTTTTTGGTTTCTAATTAAGAAAGAAGTCATTTACGTATGCAATTCATTTCTTTTTTGAACAAGCTCATAAAAACTCTGCTCATCACCTGCTGCTAGTGCTTCGTCAATTAAACGATCCAATCTCTCCAGAGCAAAGGAATGAATAGCTTGATCAAGCGTCATTTCTGCTGCTAATGCCAATATCACTTCATAACCTATTTTCATTTTATCCATCAGATGCACCTCCGCTATTGTGGGATGTAGAGAAGTGTACGAAATAACGTTGTTCGTTGTTCACCTATTTTTGTAGCATTTTTGTGTATATACTAAGATATTCAAAAATCGTCGCTAGGTTAAAGATAATTGCCTGACAATACATTAATGTACGATTGTCTTGCATAACGACGTTGTTTTGATAACTGTACCCGCTTCCTCTATCTCTCCATAACGCAATAATCCTAAATGAATCATCGGTTTTACTATTCGTTTTCGAAATACATCTGTCGACTGTTCATAGTAAAAATCATTGAGATATGGTAACAACACAGCTTCCAAGGAATCCAAAGTAACCCATTGATCTGCTAATTGAACTATCCACGTGACTAGCGACGGCATATTAGGAATCGCTTTTTTATAAACTTTCATCCAATGAACATACAACCTCATCGATTCAGCTTTCCACTTCGATGCAGCTTGTACTTCTTTATCCTCCAAAAGACGTAGTTCACCCGGCGCTAGTAACGTTAAATTTCCGGTTACTTGTTCTGCGATATACTTTTGCGCAATGCAATAATCGTATAGTAGTGAAAAACGATCTGGATAATGAGTGAAATGTCTGCCATAACCGAAGCGCCACGCAACCTTTGTTGGTAATTGCTCCTCTATATGCAATTGTTCAAGTAGTGCGGTCAAGTAACGTTTGTACATGGATCCATCCGCGATTAGCATCACATCTTGCTCTTTAATAAACTGCAATGTAATCGTAATATCTGCTTGAAGCAATCGTTGTTCATCCCGATATAGCGCTGGATCAGCAGTGTAAGTGAGCTGCTGGGCAAATTTTTTCTTGAGCATCGCTTGATACGAGTGCTGCATATCTCTAGGAACATGAAACAGATACTTCGTTTGTTCCCGATGCCCATTAAATAAAAATCCACGATGCCTTAATTTACTTATCAATTCTCGCGGTTGTTGCTGTGACTTCACCTTGTCGGTTTCTGCTGTAATCGGAACAACTTTATTGCTTTGTTGTGCTTTTGCAAGTAAATCTTCTAAGCTATAACTACGATTTATTTCAAACAACAGCGAATTAACAAATCGTAATTCAGCCAATGACATTGACTCTATTTGTTTCTCTAACGTATCTTTCGAATGAATCGTAGTCATAATCGCTTGAATAAGCTCATGCTTCGAATTACTATTACATTCACATTGATACAATTGTGCCATTTTATGTAGTTGATTAATATCAGCATAAACTAACATATCCGCCAAATTGCTCATCAACTTCAAGCCCCTTTCTCGCCAAGCTTGCTGCCTAGACATAGTATGGGGATTTTTTTTATATTTCAAACTACGATTGTCAAAATTGATAATAAGAATTCCACGAAAGAAGGTCTTTTTTATGAGGAAAATTACCATAATAGCCTTATAATATTGAGACGACTCAGCTAACGAAGTCAGAAGAATGATAGATGGAGGACGCATCAAAGCGAAGGATAGTTACAGATGGATATAACAATAAGAGGATGCTCAACTATGGCATCCCCTCGCTATAACTTATTCAAATGACGTGTGCAATTATACAATAAAGGTGACCACTGACTACTGTCCCATTGAAAGATCGAATAGGATAAATTATCAATTCGTTCCTCTTCTAAATTTGTACAAAGTAGATGTAATACCGCACCTAAAAAGCTGCCATGCGAAACAATTAACAGATTACCCGGTTGCTCTTCCTGCTGCAACTCAGCTAAAAACGATTGGAATCTATCCCAAATTTGTTCATCGGATTCCATACCGATTTTTACAGCGTTATCTCTCCAGTCTTTTCCAAAACGAGCAACTCGTTGTTCAGCATTCGTTCCTTCCACCAAACCAAAACCCCGCTCTTGTAATCGCGTATCTGCTGTTAATAGTGGAATATTTAACTTATCAGAAATAATGGCTGCTGTGTCGTAAGCACGTTGTAGTGGACTCGCTATAATCGCATCCCAAATTGCTTCTTCCTGCGCCAGTCGTTCTGCTAATTGCCGAGCCTGTAACACTCCCGTTTCGTTAAGCGGAATGTCCGTTTGTCCTTGCAATATTCCTTGCCTATTCCAATCTGTTTCACCATGTCTAACAAACCCAAGCTTCAACTAAAAAATCCTCCTTCGATGCGGAATATCATCCACCCATATTTCTTTCCTAACGTTGTTATGGACTATTAATTACGAGTCCTTGAAATCCAATTAAGCGACAATAATGCCATCACAATACCTATAAGGGACAAAGCGATATAATATTGAGGAAACGTTGGTACCAGCGTTAGAATGATCGGATCACTGATGCTTGCAACAGGTACTTCAGCATAAAAAGAAGCGGAAATCGGAGCTGGATCAGCAGAAGCAAGTGACGGATCCATGAACCCTGACATAGACGCAATATCTAAACTTTCCGGCTGCTGATTAAATAACATCATGAATAATGCACTTGTTAAAATAGCCATACATACAGTTACAATGATAGCTAAATTACGCCGAAAATATTTGGAAAAAGAATAGCTTTTTACAGTTGTTGGAGCCAACCAGCTTTCTTCTTGAAAAATCTGCTTCATTACATTATCGTTCATTCGGTCTAAGGATGGCGTAGCCAATGGATCGTAGCTTGATTCGAGGTTATCGTATTCCATTTGAAACAATTCTTCGTCCATATTTCCATAATATTCTAAGCAATGATCGCAATGAACAAGATGTTCATCGATATACTGCTTCAACTCATCATCAAGCGACATATCTATGTAACTGCCAAGTAATGTTTGCACATCGTCGCAGTTCATCGCGAATCCATCCCTTCATACTGTTCCAACAGCGCTGTTTGACCAAAGTATGGTTCCAAATGTGTTTTGATACTCGCGCGGGCACGAAATAGTAATGACTTCACAGAGCTGACTGTTTGCCCCATAATTGTTGCAATCTCTTGATAGTCTAATTGATCATACTCTCTTAATATTAATGCAGAACGCTGTTTATCAGGTAGTTTATTAATCGCTTCACGTACCATTTCCATTCTTTCATTACGTAGCATCTGTTGTTCTGGTAATAGTTCTGTTGACTCTACTGGTTCATAACCTGCATCTTCCATCGACACTTGAACAGCCTTATTCTTTCTTAGTTCACTTAGTACTGTATTACGAGCAATTGTATATAACCACGTAGAAAATGAAGCATCAACTTCACGAAAGGAATGAAGACTACGATAAGCTTTGTAAAACGTCTCCGAACAAAGATCCTCTGCTATTAATTCAAGCTTAGCACTCTTTAACATATGATATATAAAAGCCATAATTTTTCTTTGATAGCGATTCATTAGCTCTGAGTAGAGCTCAACGTTGCCATCCTTTATCTCACGTATTAACTGTGAATCAGTCATGACAGGCGAACCCTCCTTCACCTGCAATTGATTACCCTAGCATTACTATGTATTGTATATACTGCTTTAAGGGGAATTAGTTGCGGTTAACGATAATATAATAAATAATGTCCAGTATTATAAAATTCGATATTGCCACGCAAATTCCTGCCTATTTCGACAAATCATTCATTTTTAACAATTCTCATAATTATATTTATATGATCTAATGAGACCTACTACGCCTATTTCGATAAAAGAATAAAAAAAAAGCCGCAAATCATTTGCGACTCGTTGCCCATTATAGGGTAACTCATATTAGGATAGGAGTGGAGAGAAACCATACTGTACTTTTATTATATGTATACGCTTCCAATTTGTCAACAACTGTTTTGAAATTTATTCATTTCAAAACAGTTACTTTTATCATTTACATATGAACGGCATAACCAATGGACTGCAAATGCTCCATCGCTTGGTCTAAACTTAATTGATCATGAAACGAAAGCCGCAATACGCCGGGTATATCTTCTCGACTTTCAATAATTTGAATGTTGCTCAAGTTAATGCGCTGTTTACCTAGTTCTCCTGCAATGTTTCCGATAATACCAGGATGATCTGGCACATCCACATAGCAATCATAAATAGACTGAATAATTCCTTTGCGGCGTTCAGGCATTTTACTGCGAAATTGTCCCGCTTGCTCGAATGCAGCAATAATTGCTTTTCCATCATCATTTTGTAAAATTGATGCAAAATCAGTCATTTGCTTGCTCCAATCGTGCAATAAACGTAAAACCACTTCTTTATTGTGCAACAAAATATCTCGCCATACGATAGGATCACTCGACGCAATTCTCGTAATATCACGAAAACCACCCGCTGCGAGCATTTCATATAATTCATTATTTTCGTTATATTGACGAATTTGATTAACTAATGCAACGGCAATCATATGTGGTAAATGACTAATTGCCCCGACTACTTCATCATGTTCATCCGCATCCATAACAACAATATTAGCTTTAGTCAAAGTCAATAGCTGTTTCAAACGCTCTACAACCAGCGCAGGCGTTTGTTTGTCAGGTGTTAATATATAATAAGCATTCTCATATAGATGAGAGGAAGCAGCTTCTACGCCAGAACGCTCAGAGCCAGCCATCGGATGACCACCAATAAAATAAGCATCTGCAAAAGCTAATTGATTCGCCCGTTTTGCTACCGCAGCTTTCGTACTACCAACGTCTGTAATAATGCACCCTGACTTCAGCTCACACTTCGATAACTCTATCATGTACTCTTCAAGTAACCCGACAGGAACACATAAAAAGATAAAATCCGCCTGCTCGGCTGCTTCTTTTAACGATGTAGTCGCACTATGCACGACACCACGCTGCAAATACTTCTCGATGGAACTTTGTCGATTAGAGTAACCGATCACATGTATATTAGGATCATTTTTAAAACAAAGCGCTAAAGATCCTCCAATTAAGCCTACTCCAAATATGGCAACTTTTATCATGCTATTATTGCACCGTCACTTCCTGCAAAACTTGTTCTAGTGCAGCTATAAACTTTTCGTTTTGTGGCATCGTACCGACAGATATACGAATCCAATTAGGGTAATTTTTCCATCCCGCACGTGCGACAATCCCTTTTTGCAGTAATGATTGGAATACTTCGCTCGAAGCTCTCTTTGCATCAAACATAACGAAGTTTCCGTGTGCTGGGAAGTAATCCAGCCCTAATCGTTCTAGTTCTTGATTTATAAAGTCGATACCTGCACGATTTTGTTCACGACAGTAGCTTAAAAAAGCATCATCAGCAAGCGCCGCTTTGGCAGCAACTTGTGCTAGGCGTGTCGTATTAAACGGTTCTCGCACTTGGTTAATATAAGCAATAATCTCTGGATCTCCGATACCATAACCAATTCGTAAAGAAGCTAGTCCGTATATTTTCGAAAAAGTTCGCAATAAAACTAAATTATGGTATTTGTCTAATAGTTGTATTCCATTACTAAAAGACGGGTCCTCTACATATTCTCCATATGCTTCATCCAAAACAACCATCACATGATCAGGCACCTTGTCCAAAAAAGCAACTAATTCTTCATTGGTAACTATCGTCCCTGTCGGATTATTCGGGTTACATATCCAGATAATTTTCGTGCGCTCTGTAATAGCTGCTTGCATCGCAACTAAATCATGTTTACCATCCACTAAAGGAACTTCAACAACAATTGCATTTTCAACTTCTGCATTATGTTTATATTGAGAAAATGTTTCTTCGGCCATAATGGTTTCGTCTTCCAACGTCAAAAAAGCACGTGCGATCATTAAAATAATGTCACTCGAACCTGTTCCAAAAATAAGCTGTTCTGGCTTTACTAGCAAATGAGTTGCTAGCGCACTCGTCAGTTCAACACTTGCACCATCTGGATAGTAATTAATCTGTTGTAATTGTTCTTGAATTGCTGATTTGGCGAAATTAGAAAAACCAAATGGATTTTCATTCGAAGCAAGTTTAATAACTTCTGATAGTCCAAGCTCCCGTTTTACATCTTCTATTGGCTTGCCTGGTTTGTATACGGGTAGATGTACAATATTTGATTTTGGCTGCATATGCCATTCACCTCTTCATTGTAATAACATTCTTCATAACCGATTATTTTAAAAAATGGCTAGTAACTATTGTCTCACAGGTCGATAGTATTTGTATAGTGCTAGCCTTACGATCCCCTTGACTTTCAAACTACCTTTGTACAGAAAACAAACCAGTAACAGTGCACTTGAAGCGCAGCTACTGGTTTTGTGTTACTTTTCTTTTGACGCTATTTTTACTCCGGCTTAAATTGAGCAATAAATTGTCTAATATTGTTTAGCCCCGTAGCACGTTGTTCGTTACTTTGTAACAATGGAATATTTTCTTCGATGGTGCGAACAATCGCACTGCCGATAATAACACCGTCACACAACGGTTCAAAGCGCTCTACTTGCTCTCGACTGGAAATACCGAACCCTACCGCAATCGGAACGTTCGCATGCTTGCGAACCGTCGATAAAAATTGATCAATCTCATGATGAAAGTCTGCTCGCTCACCCGTTACACCAAGTGAAGACACACAATAAATAAAGCCTGCTGCTTCACTAGCAATTTTTGCTATGCGATCAGCTGATGTAGGAGCAATTAGTGAAATCAAATGAATGCCATGTTTCTCCGTTAACTTACGAATTACCGCATTTTCTTCAATCGGCAAATCAGGAATAAGCAATCCGCTAATATCCATTTCTTTTGCCTTTTCAATCAATCTCTCTACTCCGTATTGCAGCACAGGGTTAAAATAAGTAAATAATACAAAAGGAAGTTTAACCCCTTGCTGACGAGCCGATTGCGCAATTTCCATACAATCATCAAGTGTAATATTATAAATTAACGCTCGCTGCGAAGCACGTTGAATAACTGGACCATCTGCCAATGGATCAGAATACGGAACGCCTAATTCAATAATATGTGCGCCTGCTGCCTCAGCTTCTTTAATAATATCAATCGTCGTTTCTTTATCGGGATCGCCCATCGTCAGAAATGGAATAAGTGCTGTTTCTTTTTTTGCTTGTAGCTCTGCAAATACTTTGTCGATTAAGTTCATTGTGGCGCACCTCCCAAATAACCCATAATTGCTTCCACATCTTTGTCACCACGTCCTGACAAGTTAACGATAATGATATTGTCTGGAGATAGCTGTGGCGCTAATTTAACTGTATGTGCAATGGCATGAGCTGATTCTAATGCCGGCAATATCCCTTCCGTACGTGCCAGCATTTGCAGTGCATCAAGCGCCTCCTGGTCAGTGACAGGAACATACTTCGCTCTTCCTAGATCTTTTAAATAAGCATGCTCCGGGCCTATACCAGGGTAGTCAAGACCTGCTGATATCGAATGAGCAGGCAACACTTGCCCATACTCGTCTTGCAGCACATAACTCATTGAACCTTGGAATACGCCATGACTTCCTTTCGTCATCGTTGCTGCATGTTGCTCTGTATCGATACCTGCACCCGCTGCTTCCACACCAATCATCTGTACCCCTTCGTCTTCTAGAAACGGATGGAACAAACCGATCGCATTACTTCCACCACCAACAGCTGCTACCAAATAGTCCGGCAAACGTCCCGCTTCTGCTAATATTTGTTCTCTCGCTTCCACGCCAATAATACGTTGAAAATCGCGAACCATCATCGGATACGGATGTGGACCTGTTACAGAACCAAGTATATAGAACGTATCATCAACATGACTAACCCAATAGCGCAAAGTTTCATTACATGCATCTTTTAACGTACGAGTTCCTGATGTCACCGGTACTACTTCTGCACCTAGTAACTGCATACGAAATACGTTTAATTGCTGGCGTTTCATATCTTCCTCACCCATAAACACTTTGCACTCAAGACCAAGCAATGCTGCGATAGTCGCTGAAGCAACGCCATGTTGCCCCGCACCTGTCTCAGCAATAATTTTCGTTTTCCCCATCCGTTTGGCAAGGACACCCTGTCCAATGGTATTATTTATTTTATGAGCGCCGGTATGATTCAAATCTTCTCGCTTCAAATAAACCTTTGCTCCGCCAAGTCGTTCCGTTAATCGCTCCGCATAATAAAGTGAAGTTGGACGACCAGAATATTGCTTTAACAAATAATTCACTTCTTCTTGAAAACTCGGATCATTAATATGTTTATTATATGCCGATTCCAATTCAAGCAGTGCATTCATCAACGTCTCTGGTACATATCTGCCGCCAAATACACCGTAGCGACCATGCTCATTAGGTACTTGCATTATGATTCTCTCACCTTTCTCACAAATAAATGTATTTTAGTCCAATCTTTTTCTCCATCTGTTTCTACACCGCTCGACACATCAACACCATCAACAGCATAGCGCTGTAGCAGCTGCTCCACATTATCTGGATGAAGCCCACCGGCTACATATAGCGGTATTCCTAATGACCGACATGCTTGGCTATAAGCAGAGATGGTATCCCAGCGAAATGTTTTGCCGGTGCCGCCACCTGGCGTGTCTAGCAAATAAGCATCAACAGTAGGCACATAAGTAACTAGTTGTTCCAATGCTAAACGGAACATTTTTTCAGTTGCTGTTTGATCTGTATTATGTTTGAATTCGCCATCCAAAATAGCTACTATTTCTTCCTCTACCGAAATAACTTTCCAAATGATAAGCTCGGGATTATTTTGTTTCAGTTGTTCCATATATAAAAGTGACTCATTACCATGTAATTGCACGACATCCAGCTTCACCTGGTCAATGATTTGTTGCAACTGATCAAGCGGATGATTGACGAACACACCAACGATTTGTGGAATGAAGCCTGGCAGCTTTTGATTAGAATGACCATTACGCAATGCTTCTGCCATTTCTCTCGCTTGCTCCATTGTCACTTGTCGCTTGCTTTTAGCAAAGACAAATCCGATTTGATCAACGTCTAGCTCTGTTATATGTTTCATCTGTTCGATATGTTTAAAACCGCATATTTTAATTCGGCAGCGCTGATCGTTCTGTATCGGCATAGCTTCCATCATAGACACTCCTAACTCATTAACGTCTGTACAGCTTCCAGTACATTAGGTTGTCGCATAAAATGCTCGCCAATTAGTACACCATCAGCTCCAATAGATTGCAAATAAGTCATTTCGCTACGTCCAGATATACCACTTTCACTAATAATCGTCGCTGTTTTTGGAATATCAGCTATTAATAACTCTGTCGTTTTAATATCGGTGTGAAATGACTTTAAGTCGCGATTGTTAACCCCGATCAAAGTAAATATATCAAGCTCCAGCACTGTATTGAGTTCTGCTTGATTATGCACTTCCACCAAAACATCAAGACCGAGCGATTTAGCCAAATGATAATATTCTTTTAATTGCTCTTTCGTCAATATCGCAACAATTAATAAAACTGCATCGGCACCAATCAATCTTGCTTCATATATTTGTCGGTAGTCGATAATAAAGTCTTTTCGTAATAGTGGCAATGTAACAGCTTCACGAACAGCCGTTAAATATTGATTACTCCCTTGAAAATAAGAAACATCTGTTAATACCGAAATACAGTCAGCCCCTGCTTGCTCGTATGTCACTGCTAATTGTACAGGGTCAAAATCAGCTCGAATTAACCCTTTGGATGGTGATGCCTTTTTCACTTCAGCAATTAGCCCCAACGGGTAATGACGATTACCTGCTAATAATGCCTGCTCAAATGAACGACATTGCTCCAGATTGCTAATTGTTCTTTCGATCTCACTGCTATGAAAGGTTGCCGCTAACTGCTCAACTTCCTGTTGCTTCGTTGCTACTATTTTGTCTAGAAACATGTTCATGCTCCTTCGTCTTTAATATTAACTGCTCCAATTTTTGTATTGCTTTACCGCTATCTATTACTGCGGCAGCTTGCTGCACCCCAGCTTGCAGTGATGTTGCTAATCCGCCTATATAAATACACGCTCCAGCGTTCGCTAGCACAATATCACGGTAGGCATCCTGTCGTTTCCCAGCAAATACTTCTTGAATTAATCCGGCATTAACTGTTGCGTCACCGCCCATCACTTGATTAATGTCATATCGCTTGAGTCCCAAATCTTCCGGCGTTATACTATACGTTTCAATCGTTCCATTTTCTTTCAATTCCGACAGCTGTGTTGGTGCAGATATACTTATTTCATCCAAACCATCATAACTGCTGACAACCAATGCTCTTTTAAGTTGTAACTCTCCAAGAACGGCTGCAATTGTTTCTGTACGATTACGATCGAACAATCCAAGTAGTTGACGATCTGCACCTGCCGGATTAGTAAGTGGTCCGAGCATATTAAAAATTGTTCGAATGCCCAGCTCTTTACGTGGAGCTGCTGCATGGCGAAGAGAAGGATGATACAACTGAGCAAACATAAAACAAATACCGATATCATCCAAACAAATTTCTGCTTGCTCTGGCGACAGATTAATATTTACCCCTAATGCTTCCAATACATCAGCACTACCAGATTTTCCAGACATTGCTCGATTTCCATGCTTAGCTACGCGAATGCCCGCTGCCGCGGCAATAATCGAAGACGCTGTTGAAATATTAAACTTGTGAATCCCCGATCCGCCTGTACCACATGTATCAAGCAGCCCTTCATTACTAGTTGTCAGATGGCTAGAATGTTGCCGCATCGCTTGCGCAAAGCCGGTAATTTCTTCTTTCGTTTCGCCTTTCATCCGCAGTGCTGTTGCTACTGCTCCAATCTGTGATGACGTCGCTTCTCCACGCATAATAAAACTCATCACATGATTTGCTTCTACTCGGCTCAAACCTTCACCATCAATCAATTTTGTCAGTGCTTGCTGCATTGTAATTGGCTGTACTGACTGTTCTATGTTCATCAATTGTTCCTCCCTTCAACTGTTAATTGTGTATCATAATCTGAATTGATAGCTGTTGGCTTCGCTTTTGCTTGATCTTTCCCAAACAATCGTTCTGCTGTTCGAATAGCGGTAAGCATCGCTTTTGCTTTATTGACCGTTTCATAATATTCATTTTCTGGTACAGAATCATGGACAATACCAGCGCCACTTTGCACGTATGCTTTACCATTTTTAAAAATAATCGTTCGAATAGTAATACAACTATTCATCGCACCAGCAAATCCTAAGTAACCAATCGCTCCAGCATATGCCCCTCTTGCTTCTGTTTCGAGTTCTGCAATCACTTCCATCGCTCTTAGTTTAGGAGCACCCGATACTGTACCTGCTGGCAAACAAGATATAAAAGCATCGAAAAAGTCTTTGTCTTGACGAAGCTTGCCAGATACGTTCGAAACAATGTGCATAACGTGTGAAAATCGTTCCACTTCCATATAAGAATCACATACGACTGAACCGTACTCCGATACTCGACCTAAATCATTACGACCTAGATCTACTAACATCACATGCTCGGCAATCTCTTTTTCATCCGCTAATAGTTCTTCCTCTAATCGCAAATCTTCTTCTGCTGTCGCTCCTCGCGGTCTTGTTCCCGCAATTGGTCTAGTTTCTACTCGATCACCATCTACTTTCACTAATGCTTCAGGTGATGTACCGACAATCACTTCTTCATCCATTTTCAAATAATACATATACGGCGATGGATTCATCGTTCGCAATACCCGGTATACGAATAATGGATCAATCGTAGTTTCTATATTAAATCGCTGTGATAAAACAACTTGAAACAAATCTCCCGACTGTATATATTCTTTCGCCTTTAACACATTTGCTTCAAATTGTTCTTTCGTTACATTCGATTGTACTTCACTAACATCGATTGGCAATGCAGCATAGTTGCTCGTAGAAGCGGCAGATATAACAACGGGCTGCTGTATTCGCTCGATCAGTTGATCTATTTTCACATTCGCTTGACGATACGCTTCCTCGATCGTTGCTGCCGAAGCATTCGGTTCAATATGAGCATTACAGATTACTTGCAGCTTTTGTTTAAAATGATCAAATACTATAATCTGATCGCAAAACATAAATTGTAAATCATTCATTTGCAAATCATCGACTTGATGTTTCGGTAAGTTTTCGTAATACTGCAACAAATCATAGCCGAAAAATCCGATAGCGCCACCAGTAAATGGTGGTAATTCTGGTAAGGCAGGACTACGAAACGCATTTAATTTTTCTTTTAACGTTTCAATCGGTTTACCTTCTATCTGCTCCTGCTTTCCGTTAAGCGTCAGCATTAACTGATCACCTTTACCGTGAAGCATCATGAATGGATCAGTACCGATAAATGAATATCTCGCCCACTTGACACCACCTTCTACGCTTTCTAATAAAAAGGCATGTTTTTCTTGAGAAAAATGTTGAAACAACCGAATTGGCGTTTCCGTGTCTGCCATCATATCCCTTACAATTGGAATTAAATTATATGTTTTAGCTAGCTGCTCGACTTGTTCAAAAGTTGTTGTCATTATTTACTACCTCCATCATCACATTGTTAAAACATTAAAAAAGCTTCTGCCAGCGCAGAAGCTTACAAGTGTAGAAGTATAGGTAGTAACTGTAGGAACTATCTGAGTAGCATGAATATATACCACAATAGACGTAGACAAATATCTACAAAGATGTGGAATATAACAATAAATACCACTATGCTACGCTTCTCTACATTACTAATCTCAACTAAGCTCTACTCTGCTAGGCTAAACTCCGCTGGTCTCTTATCTCATTCATCATTCACTAAACTAAACTGTTAAGTATTATATCAACCACTATATTACATCTCATGGCATGCGTCAACCACTATTTTTTTGTTATTGTTTCGTCAAATCTGGACGAAGTATACGCGCTCTTTGCAAATAAACGTGCTCGATTTCCGCTTGCCCTTTGTCGGTATTGACTAATAACATAAGACGAATACATTTCTCTAGACTTCCTTTGACAGGAACTTCTAGTGAACACATTAATGGAACAAGCTCCCAACCTGGAAGCTGTCTAATCGATTGCGCTGGGAAAGTATCGTCCAAATCAGCCGTTACAGTAACCAATACACTACAAATATCAACCGGATCAATGGCATTTGCTTCTACAATAGCTCGTGTTAACTCTAATGTAGCAGCTGCAATCTCCTTTGCTTCATTAGCTTCCACCGTGATAGCGCCTCTAATTCCTCTCACACCCATCATCATGATGCCTCCCGTTTTAATTGCTCTACAATTTCACGTACCCAACTTACAGGTACATTTTCTTTAATTTCAACTGTTCCCATTGCCGTTGGCACAACAAAAACCATATGACCTTCTCGGAATTTTTTATCGTGCATCATCGCTCGCATAATAGCATCTACATCAAAATGAGCCGGAATACTAGTCGGTAATCCCAACTGCTCAAGCAACGCTTTAGTTCTCGTATATACTTGCTCATCAACACCATAGCGAACGGCTAACATAGCTGAACCTACCATACCAATCGAGATGGCTTCACCGTGCAGCAACTCACCATATCCAGCTACCGCTTCCAGCGCATGACCAATCGTATGCCCTAAATTTAAAATAGCTCGCAAACTATTTTCTCGCTCATCTTGCGATACAACGTTCGCTTTCACACTACAACCGTTGTACAACGCATAGCCAAGCGATTCCGCATCCAATTGCAGTAAGTTAGAAACATTTTCTTCACACCAACTAACAAACGACTCGTCCCAAATAAACCCATGTTTCACTACTTCCGAAAGCCCAGCTTTGACTTCACGAAGCGGCAAGCTTTGAATCGTATTCAAATCATATAATACGAATTGTGGCTGATGGAAAGCGCCAATAATATTTTTGGCAAGTGGATGGTTGACAGCAACTTTACCACCTACACTACTATCATGAGCCAATATCGTCGTTGGAATTTGAATAAACGAAATTCCACGCATATACGTTGCTGCTAGTGTTCCAGCTAAATCGCCAACTACTCCGCCACCAAGCGCAACAATAGCAGAACGACGATCAAGTCCGAACTCTAAAGCAGAACCTACTAAAGACTCTAAATTAGTAAGCGACTTAGCAGCTTCTCCAGCCGTCACTACTGCTGAATGTACGATAAATCCATATTGTTGTAAATGCTTTTCCACTTTACTCAAGTAAAGTGGAGCGATATTCGTATCCGTTACAATTAATATCGGTGACTTTTTACTAATAGCATGTTCCATAAAAATAGTTGCCATTCGATCTAACAAACCCGCTTCAATATAGATCGGGTAAGATCGTTCACCGAGTTCAACTATCAGTTCTCTCATTGCGATTCCCCACTTACCATTTTATAGTTTGACATGAATGCCCCAACACAATCATTACAATTTTCGATAAAAAAACGTATCAGCTGTTTCTAATCCAAATAGAGCGGGGGAAAATATCTGTTCTGTACTTCCAACAAATAATATACCACCTGGTTTCAATGCTTCTGCAAATTTCGTATACAGTATCGTTTTTGCTTCTTCCGTAAAATAAATCATGACATTACGACATACGATCAAATCAAAATTCCGTTCGAAAGTATCAGCTAACAAATTTTGTTGTCGAAATATTATCGCTTGTTTTAATTTATCAGTAATGCGATATTGCCCATCTTCTTCCACAAAATATCGTTGAACATAGGCAGGAGGTGTGTCTCGTAAAGAACGATCAACATAAATCGCTTCCTGCGCTTTTTGCAATGCTTGTATATCTAAATCCGTTGCATGCAATTCCGATCGCTGCAAAACTTGTAGTTCATGAAGTAGCATCGCTAACGTATATGGTTCTTCTCCAGTAGAACAAGCAGCGCTCCATACTTTTAATTTGCTAGATGTCGATTGTTGGATAAGTTCTGGTAAAAAACGATTGTATAAAACTTCCCAGCGAGCTGGATTACGAAAAAATTCCGTCACATTAATCGTAATACGATCTAACAATTCAACCAACAATTGCTTGTCATTCACTAATGCTTCACTGTACTGTTTAAAACTAGAAAAGCCCCGCTTATCTCGAAGCGTCGTCAGACGTCTTTTCATCTGCACTTCTTTATATTGCGCCAAATCAATATTAGTTTTCATTTTTATAAATGTAATAAACTGATCAAAATCAAGCTCTTCCATCGTTATTCCCCCTGAAAAGCATTAAATCCAGCGCTGTATCGTATGTTCGTAGGACACAATTTGGTGTTCACTAAAATAGATCGGTATTTCTCGCTCTGCGTTTTCTACACTATCTGATCCATGCACTAAATTAAAGTTAGTATGTACGGCATAATCAGAACGAATCGTACCAGGAGCTGCTGTGACGGCATCCGTCTTACCGATAATAGCCCGAGTTAATGCAATGACATTATCGCCAGCCCATACCATAGCAAACACTGGTCCAGAAGTTACGAATTCCAATAGCGGATCATAAAATGATTTTCCCTCATGCTCTTCATAATGCTTCTTAGCAGCTTCCTCATCTAATTGTAGAAATTTACCTGCCAATAATTGTAGTCCTTTTTTTTCAAAACGACTAATTATTTCTCCAATTAATCCGCGCTGTACGCCATCTGGCTTGATCATAATAAACGTTCTTTCCACTCAAATACATCCTCTCGTTCGCTCGTTTGACTCATTTGCCTCGTTAGAAACTACGTTTCCCTGCAAAATGAGCAATGTCTATTAAATTCTTCTTTTCAGATATATTAGGCAATACTGTTATGGCATGAAGTGCTTTAGCGATATAACGATCTGCTAACTGCTCTGCAAATTTACCGCCATTACTTGCTTTGACAAGCGCAACCGCTTGCTTAGAATCAGCATCTTTTTGTGTACGAATGTGAGCAAGCTCAGATAAGAGGTTAGTTCGCACTTGTGGGTCTTGTAGAGCAATAATTACTGGCAATGTAATATTTCCCTGTCTTAAATCAGAGCCGGGCGGTTTCCCGATTTGTTTTTCGGTACCATATAAATCGAGTAAATCATCTCTAACTTGAAATGCCATACCAACATTATAACCATAGCTGTATAATGCATTGATCACTCTAGGAGAGCAATCCGCTGCGAGCGCTCCTAATTGACAGCTTACTGCGATAAGTAAAGCTGTTTTTCTTCTAATCCGAAGTAAATAGTTACGAATCGTTTGGTCCACATTAAAGAAATCTCTAATTTGTTCCATCTCACCAATACACATTTGAACAATAGCTTTCGCTAATACTTGATGAATAAGCGGATTTTCCAGTTTGGTTGCAATCGTGAGCGCTTTACCATGAATATAATCTCCAGTATACATAGCGATCCGATTATCCCATTTTGCCTTCACTGTTGGTTGTCCCCGACGTAACATGGCATCATCTATAACATCATCGTGAACCAATGAAGCCATATGAATGAGCTCCAATGGTACGGCGATATTTTTCAAAACGTCCAGTTCGTAATTGCCAAACTTGCCGGCTAGCAAAATCATGACAGGTCGAAGTCGCTTTCCACCTGCTTTGAGCAGATGTAATGACGTTTCGCTCAGCAAGCGGTGTTCCACACTTACCGCCTTCTCCAATTCTTGCTCTATGTAATTAAGATCGCCTTTTAACTTGGCGTATAAGTCTAATAGTTTCATGCTTTCACCTATTTGGCAATTTGTCGTTCAAAAATGTAAGCGGAACAGCAGATGATAAAAAGCCTAACTGCTGCGCATAACGATAATAAAGCGCTAATCCTTCTTGTAATTGTTCATTAAAATCAAATTGTAAACATGAGAAATATCGTGTCCAATATGCACGATCTCCACCAAGTTGCAAGCAAGCATCATTAATGATTGCGGACAGATCTTTACTATTTCTAGTTTTATTAATTAATAATGCTTCATGTAGTTGTTCTAGCAAAGGTTTTTGTTGCAAATAAGCTTGTTTACGAGCAGCAACTACAGCATAGGTCATACCTAACCCCGTCCACTCATGCCATGCAGCTCCTAAATCAACAATATGTAACTGCTTATACTTTCGCGCAGCGACTATGGCAGGATCACCAATTAATAAAGCTGCATCGGACTGCGATAACATCTGTTCTAACGATTGTGATGATACATCATATTCAGGTAAACAATCATAGCGAAGCTGCATCATAATTTTTAATAAATTAACCGATGTAGCTGAGCTAGAAGATAGACTTACTG
Organism: Paenibacillus yanchengensis; assembly: GCF_042684845.1. NCBI lineage: Bacteria > Bacillati > Bacillota > Bacilli > Caryophanales > Paenibacillaceae > Paenibacillus > Paenibacillus yanchengensis. The sequence continues at coordinate 131,705 of NZ_JBHUMH010000012.1, forward strand.
TCCGAGGTCGTACTTTTTCCAACGGCTCTTTTGAAAATAACAGTATGGAATTAACCTCACCTACCGAGCCAACGGATAACTCTGGTAATAATATATAATCGTCAGCGTACTGCCCATATGAAAACGAAGAGATGCCTGAGACATCTAACTCTCCAGAAGCAAGCATCCGATTCAATGAAACAGGAATATCTCTTATCATTTCATATGTACTCGGCAAGCTTCGCTCTAACTGATAAAATAACGGCCAACTATTTGCATAAATAATTTGCCCCATCCTCATTTTCGAAATATCCTTCATTGTTCTTCCTCTTTCCATCTACGATATAAAGTATGCTCAATACCAGCAGCGTCTAACACTTTACCTACCATAAATGAAATCATATCATCCATCGATTGAGGGCCAAAATAAAAAGCTGGCATTGCTGGGACAATATGTACCCCGAGCCTTGCCAAATTGGCCATATTATCCAAGTGAATCGCATGAATCGGCGTTTCGCGAGGTACAATAATTAGGCTTCGTTTTTCTTTTAACGCAACATCAGCAGCTCTTGCCATTAAATTATTTGATATACCATGTGCAATAGAAGCCAGCGTACCCATAGAACAAGGCATAATAATCATACCCGCATTTTGAAAAGAGCCGCTAGCAATAGCAGCCCCGATATCACCATTGGGGTAGTAAATCAATTGCCCATCTTCTAATGCTGAGCCGAACAATTCCGTAAGAGTAACCGCCCGTCGCAATGCATCGATGCCTAGCTCTTCTTTTATGACTCGCCAACCAGCATCCGTTACTACCAAATGAACTTGATATTGCATTTGTAATAAATGTTCGATTAATCGTACACCGTATATAGCGCCACTCGCACCAGTAATTCCTACGATCCAGCGATTAACTTTCTTGTCTATGACCATTGTTGCAGCACCGCCAAATCAAATATTGTAAATATAAACAACACCACACTTAATGTGCCATTCATTCCAAAAAAAGCTGTAGGTACCCGTGATAAATCATACGGTCTAACCATCCAGTGCTGATAAAATAATAACATAATGGACACTATAGCACCTAGCAAATAAATCCAGCTTAATTCTGATAAAAAAGATAATAGTACAAAACCAGTTGCCGTAATCAAATGTAAACTTCTAGCAATCCATAATGCACCTGATAAACCAAAGCGCGCTGGTATCGAGTGGACACCCGTACGCCGATCATATTCGAAATCTTGCGTTGCATATATAATGTCAAACCCTGCAATCCATAGTGCCACTGCGACAAACAAAATCCACATCGTTGGTGATGCTTGCCCAGTAATAGCAAGCCATCCTCCCATCGGGGATAACGCAATCGTTAAGCCAAGTACAAGATGACACATCCACGTAAAACGTTTTGTATACGAATACAGGACGAGCATTACAACTGCAATCGGCATTAATTTCATCGTAATAGGGTGCAATTGTGAAGCAGCCCAAAATAATAGTCCAAAAGATACAATAATAAACAGGATAACTTCTGCTGATTTCAACAGTCCTGCTGGTATTGCCCGGTTAGCTGTTCGTGGATTAGTTGCATCAATCGCTTTGTCGATAACTCGATTAAGCGCCATCGCTGCACTACGTGCTCCAAACATCGCCATCGTTATCCAACCGAGATCAGCCCAGTTAGGAAATGTTCCATAGAGTGAAAATGAACCCAGTATTGCCCCCATATAAGCAAATGGTAAAGCAAATACTGTATGTTCAAACTTGATCATCTCTAATATAATTTTTAATTTCCGAAATATCATATCATAACTCCTTCTCACCGATATGAAGCGCAGCTATACCAAATGTTAGAGCATCTGCCGTAACATTCCTTAATCCAGCATGCTCAAACATCTGTTTCAACTGTTTCGCATCTGGAAACTGCTTCAGTGATTCTGGAAGCCACTTATACTCTTCATAACGTTTGGCTACTATCTTCCCAATAGATGGAAGTATTCGTTCAAAATATAAATAATAAATGGCACGAAACGGTAAAAATGTCGGTTTCGATAATTCTAAACAAACTACTTTTCCACCTGGCTTTACTACACGATACATTTCGCGGATCACTTGATCATAATCTGGCACATTACGTAATCCAAAACCAATTGTAACAAAATCAAAACTATTATCATCAAACGGTAGTTGCATTGCGTCTCCTTGCACTAGCTGGATACGATCATGCAATTGCTCCTCTTTCACTTTTGACTTGCCAACTGCTAACATCTGATCGCTAAAATCAAGCCCAATAATATCGCCTGTTTTACTCGCTTCAGCTAAAGCAATTGTCCAGTCACACGTTCCGCAACATACATCCAAAGCACGATCACCTTGTTTTAACGCCAACTTTTTCATCGTAAATTTGCGCCATGCTTTATGTCTGCGAAAACTCAACAAATCATTCATGAAATCATATTTTGGAGCAATCGATTCAAACAAATCGTGCACATGACTTTTCGGATGTGTGCCCATTACATTCACCCCACTATTATTGTACAGCCACTTGGATGCCGTTTGTCTTAGAGCACAGTTTTTCTGTTAGAAATTGTAAATGCGAAACAATCTTTACAGCCCCTAGCTCTGTACATAAACGCTCTACTTGATTACATGTTTCTTCTAGTAGTTGCTCCAACCATAGCTTGATCTGATATTGCTCTATCCATTGCATTAATTTACTTTCATTGACCTGCGCTAAAATAGCTTGCTTGTCCGAACTATCCATCTGCTCCAACAAATGCCAGTAAATTAAACTATCCTGAAAACTATCTAGCTGGTTCATCCGCTCATACTCGCCAGTGATGATCTCTAATTTACTGATGGTACGAATGATTTCAGGCCATAGGTTTGCTGTTAATCCCGTCAATAAATCGGAAAACTGTAAAAATAGCCTGCTTTTAATTTCTACTACTGTAGTTATGTAGTCCTCTACCGTCATTACTTGTTCTTGTGAATTAAAGTACAAATCCATTTTCAGTTGATTAACTTCACTGACTGCACCACTCAATTTAGCAATTAAAGCTATTTCTCCTTGTTTTGCTAATAAGTAATAAAATCGTGCACTAAAATAATCTCCGGCGAGTACTTTTAACTGCGTTGAGCGCATATCTTTTTCTAGACGTTGATCTTCATATTGTGCAGAGATTTCATCATGTGTATCCATCGCTAGCTGAACAAGTGCTGTTGCCAACGCGAATAGTTCACTTTTTTGCAACTCTGTACCACCTTCGTCTAATACAGCCTGTAGTAAACATAATCTTGGGTTTGCCAAAGGTGGTAATGTTGTATATGTACGAATCATATCAAAATTCGTATACTTATCCGCTAACTGCGGAATTCGATAATTTTTCATTATAACTTCCTCCGAAGCCAAGTAGCTATAATCACCGCTCCATAATCTAAACTATTATAGCATAACTTTTTTAAAGAGCATACGATTGCGACACGATGTTTTAAAAAAGAAACATTCGTTTTATATTCTAGGCACTCCGAACTTCTCTTTCCACAAAGATGTTACATTTATCCGAAGTCTTTCTCGCCAAATAGGATCATATAACGGATTGCGATATTTTAGTTGTTCCATCGTTTCCGGTTCATTGATCCAGCTATCCGATTTCCTTACATCAACCGTAGCTAATAACTGCCGATTCAGTTCTTTCGGTTCTAATAATCGAATTAAAATCCGTTCCACATTAGTCACTTGTTTGAAGCTTGCCTCCACTAGCTGCTGTACATCCTTCAACCACTCATCCGGTTGCAAATGAATGATGTCCACATGTAATTCAATAATTAACAATTGATTAGACCATTCTACTCTACCTAACTTTTGCTGTAACGACAATCCTACAATCCAATCTACAATATTATAATTATTCAAATGTTGAATGGTATCATAACTAAATACTTCTTTATGGACTGCACCTATAGGTGAGCTGTTTTTCTTTATTGCTGGACTTAATATGACGAGTAACATCGTTCCTATAATCGTAATTAGCATTGCTGAAACGAACCATTGTAACCTCCGCATAATAAAACCTCCACCTTGTACCGATTTCATTCCAAATAAAATACATTTCATACAAATTAATTATATTTGGATATTACTATTGTACGAGCATCATGGAGACATTATGCGGTCTCTAAACAAATCAGAAAAAAAGCAGGCTATGCCTGCTTCCGACAACACTTATTCTGTTGTTTCAATATTGCCATATTTAGTCATCACCGTTGCTTTACCACGAACTTTAATTGCTGATGTATGGTCTGTAAACTGACAAATCAATACTTCATTTTTGTCCAGCTTCTCCATATGATGAAATTTTGTATCGTGTCCACGAGTAAGGCCAATCACTTGTACACCTTGTTCTTTTGCTTTAACAATTACGTAATCACCATGATTAGGCTCCATTGTTATACCTCCCACACCATTATGCTGCTTCCCATGTGAATTATAGTGCAACTTTTCTAATAGTGCAAATAGTATTCTAGTCACGTAACACTTTGTATCTTGCAAACTCATTCATTCGCAAAAAAACGCCTGAACGAAGTTCGTTCAAGCGCTTCTTACTTGCTTATTATTGAGAAACTTGATCTTTAAGTGATTTTCCTGGTTTAAATGCAGGCACTTTGCTTGCAGCTATATCAATTTCCTCACCTGTTTGTGGGTTGCGTCCTTTGCGCGCTTGACGTTCACGAACTTCAAAGTTACCAAAACCAACCAATTGTACTTTATCTCCACTTTGCAACGCTTCTGCAATTGCCTCGAAAACAGCATCAACTGCTTTTGTTGCATCTTTTTTAGAAAGTTCAGTGCTTTCAGAAACTTTGGCAATCAAATCTGTTTTGTTCATGGTTTCACCTCCTTGTGTATATAAAAAATATTGCACGGTGTTTTGTTAAATAAGGCGTGATGCAGAAAAAACCATCATATTCATCTTATTAACGGAATTGTTGAAATATATACCTGTTAACCGAACAAACTTATAGTAATACAGCTATTAGCCAAATTCAAGCCCTAACTTTGAAAACTTGAAAAAGCTAGAAACTAGGACGATATGTCCAGTTTCTAGCTTGACTCGTTTTGCGTTACAGAATAATGGCGATCAATCCACCAGATCCTTCGTTTATAATTCTACCTAACGTTTCTTGCAGCTTATATCGTGCATTGTCAGGCATCATCGCTATTTTACCTTGAATGCCTTCGCGAACGATAGAATGTAAAGAGCGACCAAATATGTCGGAATCCCAAATTTTAATTGGATCATTTTCAAAGTCTTGCATTAAGTATCGGACTAATTCCTCACTCTGCTTTTCTGTCCCTATAATCGGAGCAAACTCAGACTCTACGTCTACACGAATCATATGGATAGATGGAGCTGTCGCTTTTAAGCGAACACCGAATCTTGAACCTTGTCTAATAAGTTCTGGATCATCAAGCGCCATCTCAGCAAGTGTAGGTGCTGCTATACCATAACCAGTCGTTTTGACCATTTCGAGCGCTTCAGCAAAACGGTCATATTCTCGTTTGGCATGCGAGAAGTCTTGCATTAGTTGTAGTAGATGATCTTTTCCACGAATCTCTACTCCTACTACTTCCATCAAAATCTCGTCGTATAAAGCGTCAGGTGCATACAGATCAATTTCTGCTACTCCCTGTCCCATATTCATACCACTCAGACCAGCGCGATCAATAAACTCGTACTCCATAAATTGCATAACAACACGATCTACGTCACGCAGTCTACGAATATCTTTCACTGTATCACGTACAGAAGTTTCGTAACTACTACGCAACCAGTGATTTTCTTGTAATACCATAACCCAGCTTGGCAGGTTAACATTAACTTCATGAACAGGAAACTCATACAGCACTTCACGAAGTACGGACATGACTTCTTCTTCACCCATCGTTGCAGCACTTAAAGCCATAACTGGAATATCATATTTTTCTTGCAATTCACTTCTCAGTTGTTGTGTTTCTTCATTACGCGGATGAGTTGAATTAATAATTAGGACAAATGGTTTACCTACTTCTTTTAGTTCTTCAATGACTCGTTCTTCTGCATCCACATATGAACTACGCGGAATTTCAGCGATACTGCCATCAGTAGTTACCACAACACCAAGCGTAGAATGTTCTTGGATGACTTTACGAGTACCAATTTCAGCTGCTTCTTGGAATGGTATCGGTTCTTCAAACCATGGTGTTGTAATCATACGAGGACCATTTTCATCCTCATACCCTTTCGCACCTTCCACAGCGTAGCCAACACAATCTACCATTCTAACATTCACTTCGAGCCCTTCGGTAACAAGAAGCTGTACCGCCTGATTAGGTACAAATTTCGGCTCGGTTGTCATTATTGTTTTGCCTGCGGCGCTTTGCGGCAGTTCGTCGACGGCTCTGACCCGTTCAGATTCATTTGGAATGTTCGGTAATACAACTGTTTCCATGAATCGTTTAATAAAGGTAGATTTGCCTGTCCGGACTGCTCCGACTACGCCGAGGTAAATATCCCCGCCGGTACGTTCGGCTATGTCCTTGAAAATGTCCACTTTCTCCACTGAATATCCCCTCCTGATTGGTTTTCCGGTTCGCCGCCATCCACCGGATAAGAGGGCAGGCCAGCGACGCAACTCGTACATACTTTTAGGACTAGTAATATCATATGTTGAGACTGTCCAATTATGCTGATTATGTCCATAAAATATTAAACACTTTTTTTTGCCCTTCCAAGATTGAAATATATGTAGATAATATGGAAACTATGACTCCATTAATAAAAAAACAGCTGAACAAAGATTTACTTTGTACAACTGTTCTTCGCACTATTCTGTTTTTGGCATATGACGATCAAGCATCGCTACTGGCTCATTATTTTGATACAAGTACGCTGGTGCCCGAACTGGCACATAATCAGAATGCTCCAATAGTAACTCTCTTAAATCACCTACTAATTGATCATCTGATATTTGTTGAGTGAGTATTAACTGCATAATATCTGGTCCATAATCCACATAAACATTTCCTGCCTTATCTACTAGCAGTTCTTGACTTTGATTCGTAAAGATACTATTGATCGCAGGAGCCTTCATGCCAAGCTTTTCGTAATCAATCACGTAGAAACCGGCATACTGTTCTTCTTTTTGCGGTAAATGTTTATTTTTCTGCCAATACTCTAATACTTTATTTTGCAGATCGTTCACTTTTTGAATCGTTGGCAAATGCATTAATTTCACTTGTGGATTAGTTTCAGCATCAATAATTAAAAAATAATAGGAGCCTCCAACTTCAAATGCAGCTTTTGGAATTTCACTTATGTATTTTTTCTCCTTTAATTTAACGAAATCCATTTGAAATTTTTCAAAACGAGGAACCATTTTAGCACTGTTTAAAATAGGTAGTAAGCCTGTTTCAGCTTGATAGTCGTCAACAACAGCTTGCACGTTGCGTACAACGTCTCTCGACACCCCTTGCTGCTGTTCTATTCGTTCCTTAGGGTACAAACACCCTGAAAGGGTTACAACGATTAAAATCGATAACAAGGCAACAGGTAAGATTTTCTTTTGTATTGCTAATCTTCGATTTTTACTCAAAATAACTATCAGCTCCATTCCATTACCACAATAAATCTTCCTCTTGTTGTTTTGCCAATTGTCGCGCCACAGCCGCTTTTAACGGATCTGGTGGTACTTCGACTTCTACTTTTCCTGTTACTTTCACTTGACAAGCAAGGCGAAACTTTGCTGTTTCTGGATTCCCAAGCTTTCTACGCTCTACCTCATTCATTGGCATGACCTCATTATTCGGTAACAGTTGCACTTTGCATAAGAAACAAGCCGCATTGCCGCCACAACGTGTAGATATTAATACACCCGCTTGTCTGGCAGCCATTAAAACAGATGTCCCTTGCTTCACTTTAACTTTACGACCTGATGGCCAGAATGTTATCTCGGCATCCATTTTCAGCCCTCCGTTTCTTAAATAGCAATGATCCGATGTAAGTGAATTCTGTCTGCTTCTGATAATACATTTGCCCCTACTAATGCTTTAAAAGCTGGAAAATGGGTATTGTATTGTTTTTGAAATATAGAGGTAACTTGAAGCAATCGATCTTCACGTCCACGCAAATAATTGAACAATAACTCATGAGCCAGCGGCACTAATGGTAACGCAGTACTTTCCGTACAAGCAGGTACAGTTATAGTATCACTATAAGGAGATAGCAGCTGCTCCACTTGAATGTGGTAACTGCTACAAGCAGTTCGAACGGTAAAATCACCAACCAATTCTACAGAAACTCCTGCTATCTGAAAGCGTGCAAGCGTAGATGAATAAATATTCGTTACACTATAGTTAGGCGCTTCCACCATATAATCATTTAACCGTTCACACAAAAAATTCACACTATTTAAATCACAATAAATATCAATATCTCTCGGTGTAAGTGCAAGCCCGCGTAACATAAGAGCTGTACTTCCACCAATGACCCATGGGTGAGTGTGTTTGGCATCGTCTAATCGATTCACTAGTATCGCTATGGCGTCATATATTAGAGCAGATTCCATCTTACCTACACTTCCTTTTCCTTGATGACTAATAACTGTACAACAGCTCATTTAAAAATACGTTTTATTTTTCACTTTAATCGTTCCTGCATTCGCTTTAATTACCGTTTGACATCCCAGTCGGAATCCTTCATCGAACTCTTCCGGTTCTAATCGATCCCATTCTGCATCTGTTATTTCTTCCAAATATTCTGCTCCCTCTAGCACTAAACAGCGACAACGCGCACAAGTACCTCGAGTACAAGAATAGCCCCAATCTACTTTATTTTTAATGGCTAAATCAAGAATGGACAATCCTTCTTCGGCTTCAACCTCTTTTGTAATCGTTCGTCCAGTTAGTTCAATCATTGCATTCGATCTCCTTTAACTTCTCATACTTCGTTATGTAATTTGTCTGTACCCTTTTGTTACAATATAGAGAAAAAACCATAGATAAAGCCTAAGATTAACATGATAAAAGCTACAATAGATAATATAATTTTTAAAATACCTTTTGTTTTCGTTCTAGCAATTGTAATTACAAGTGCAGCCACAGCCATTAAACCAATTCCTAGAAAGGAAATCCACATTTTTTGCATTGGATCCATAGCATCTATCTCCCACTTCATCTCATTTTTTTATCATCATACAATAAACCATCCTCTATTATAGCATTTGCAAAAAAAAAGGACAAAAGCAGATGTACGTTTTTTAAACGTTACTACTTTTGTCACATTTGTTATTATTTTTTCAACATCATATTAATAAGCGATTCCAAGTGAGAAGTTTTCATCCCACTAGATTTCACTGCTTTCACAATATCATTGACAGTAGATTCCGTAACTTTTACTTTCGCCATTGCTGCAACACTTTTCACTAACTTTCTAAGCTCCGCTTCATTAGTGAGTGTAGAAGCATCTACTTTACTTGCCAATTTATTGACTGCAGTAGGTGAAATACTTTTACCTGTACGTTTTTTTATTTCTCCAAGCACATCTTTTGAATTACTTGCCATTTGTCGCTCCACCCTTCTCAGTCCGATGCATTACTCACATCATATGAGAAAAGAGCGGATTAGGTGTAGGCAAGAACCCATTAGAATTGTTCAATTTCGTTAGTTCTAATTCTACCCATCAATGCTTCCACAGCTAATTTAGGTTGCTTACCGTTAAACAGCACTTCATACAATTGTGTTGTAATTGGCATTTCTACTTGATACTTCTCCGCTAATTGGTAAGTTGCACGCGTCGTTTTTACTCCTTCTACAACCATCCCCATCGTATGTAAAACATCACTCAGCGACTCGCCTTGCGCTAATTTATAGCCCGCACGCCAGTTCCGACTATGTTTACTCGTACAAGTAACAATTAAATCACCTACACCAGCAAGACCTGCAAAGGTTAACGGATTCGCTCCCATCTGCACACCTAAACGAACAATTTCAGCTAATCCTCTGGTCATTAGTGCAGCTCTAGCATTATCACCATATTGCAAGCCATCCGACAAGCCAGCTCCTAATGCGATAATGTTTTTTAATGCTCCCGCGATTTCTACACCAGCTACATCCTGATTAGTATAAACACGAAACGCTGTATTAATAAACGCATCTTGCGCTCGTTCTGCACAAACTAGTTCGCCTGCTGCCACCACTACTGTAGTTGGCAAACGGCGAACGACTTCTTCTGCATGACTTGGACCTGATAAAACAACAATGTTCTCTACTGGTCGCTGTAATTCTTCCGCCAGCACTATACTCATTGGTTTCAATGTATCAGCTTCAAAGCCTTTCGTCGCATGAACGATCAACATTTCATCCTTAATATAAGGACTAGCTGCCTGAGCAACTTGACGCATAGCTGCTGAAGGCGATACGAATAACACCAGTTCACTAGCAGCAATAGCTTCCTCCAAACTACTAGTGGCAGTAATATTATTAGGCAGCATCACATCTTGTAAATATTTTTCATTTTTACGCTGTTTGTTCATAGCTGCTGCATGTTCTTCTGAACGCGTCCACAGCATTACCTGAAAACCATTTTCAGCTAATACCATAGCGAGTGCCGTTCCCCAACTACCAGCGGCTAATACAGTTACACGACGATGTATACGATTTGAACTATCTTCCTGAGCTTCCATATCGGCTTACATCCCTTTCTTCGTACCAAGCTTGTTCTCTTTTCCTTGTAACAACTTTACAATATTCGAGCGGTGTCTTACAAATGCAAATAAACAAATAATAAGCGTTCCACCGAACAAAGGCCAAGAAAAATTAAAAATTGCTACGAAAATTGGAGTTAAAGTTGCAAACAACAAAGAACCAACTGACACATACTTAGTAATGGCAATTAAAATAATAGTCAATATTCCTGCAATTAACGCAGGCCAAAAGGCAAGAGCTGCCATCGCTCCTACCGTTGTCGCAATTCCTTTGCCGCCTTTAAAGCGAAACCATATCGGCCAATTATGACCGATAATAGCAGCTAGGCCACATAATACAGGAACCCATTCATTTGTACTTAACCAATAACCGAGCAATACCGCTACAGTTCCTTTGGCGAAGTCAAGTAAAAATACTAATATTCCAGGTCCCTTTCCTAATATCCGCAAAGTATTCGTTGCACCCGCATTACCACTGCCATGCTGTCTAATATCAATACCTTTAAACAACCGTGCATAGACGATACTAAATGAGATTGAACCTAACAAATAACTTGCTATAATCGCTATGATATTATATAGCACTTTCCTTCTCCCCTAACCGTCTTCGGATTTACGTCGAGAAAATATACGAACTGGTGTACCCTCAAAATTAAATGCAGCTCTAATTTTGTTTTCAAGGTAGCGTTCGTACGAAAAGTGCATCAATTGCGGATCATTAACGAAACATATAATTGTCGGTGGTTTCGTAGCCACTTGTGTAACATAATTGATTCGTAGACGCTTTCCTTTGTCAGACGGAGGTGGAGTAATCGCCACCGCATCCGATACTACATCGTTTAATAAATGCGTTTGAATACGCATGGCATGCTGATCAGAAACGTAATTAATGACAGGTAGCAATTTATGCAATCTTGACTTCGTAAGAGCCGACAAATAAACAACCGGAGCATAAGTCATAAATAAAAATTGGTCACGAACAGCATTTGTAAATTCTTGCATCGTACGATCATCTTTCTCTACCGTATCCCACTTATTTACAACAAAAATCGAAGCTTTTCCAGCTTCATGTGCATATCCAGCAATATGCTTGTCCTGCTCGATAATGCCTTCTTCACCATTAATAAGCACTAGCACAACATCCGCTCGTTCAATGGCTTTCATCGCTCGTAACACACTATACTTTTCTGTCGTTTCATAAACTTTGCCACGTTTTCTCATTCCAGCTGTATCGATCAGAACATAACGCTGTCCTTCATGCTCAAACGGCGTATCGATAGCATCTCGGGTTGTGCCAGCCACATCGCTGACTATGACTCGTTCTTCACCCAATATGGCATTAACAAGTGAAGATTTACCTACATTCGGTCGACCGATCAATGCCACCCTTATTACATCATCAGCATATTCTTCCGAGTGATCTTCTGGCAACAATTCTGTAGCGGCATCCAATAAATCTCCTATACCGATACCATGTGAACCCGATAACGCGATCGGTTCTCCAAACCCTAAACTATAGAATTCGTAAATATCAGTCATTCTTTCATCATTGTCTACTTTATTTACAGCCAGAACGACTGGTTTACGCGAACGAAATAACATTTGCGCTACTTCACTGTCTGCATGCGTAATACCTGATTTGACATCAACCATAAAAATGATAACATCCGCTTCCTGCACAGCCAATTCTGCTTGAGCCCGAACAGATTGCATAATTTCATCATTATTATCCAAATCTATACCGCCAGTATCAATGACGCTAAAAGCTTTGCCATTCCACTCTCCAACACCATAGATTCGATCTCTTGTAATGCCAGGTTTATCCTCAACAATAGCTAATCTATCGCCGATAATACGATTAAAAATCGTTGATTTCCCTACGTTTGGTCTTCCAACTATTGCTACTACTGGTCTAGCCATATTCAATTGTCCACTCCTTCAAACTTTCTCACGTTACCAATCATAGCAAAAAAGTGGCGAGTTGGCTAACCTTTCATTGTCTATTTACAATAATTATTGATCCATTTTTTAAATTATGTGCACTAGCATCTAATATTTTTTCTAATAAAAAAGCAACTTGCTCTCGAGCTTCGTCGTTATGTTCAACAAAGACCGGCGCTCCGCCTGCTTTTACCTTGGTTCCATCATTCGTTATTACCGCTATAATATTAGCCATGTTCCACTCCACCCTTCTCATTAGCAAAAGCTTCCGTTGGCATCCGTACAGCTGATTCCAGCAACGGTACTTGTTTTATTATTTGCAGTGCTTTACTGACATCCTTTTCTTTTGGAATAACAAACACCGCTAATCTTCCTTCTGCAATATCGAGCTTTGCCATCGGAATCAGTGCCGGTTCACCCGAGTCACGGTAAACGCCTAATATAGTCGCAAGATCATATAATATAGCTTGTCGTTGACCCAAATTGGATATCGTCACTTTTCCATTCGGATTATGAGGGGTAAGAATGAACCCTAAACTATGCTCTGCCATAATGTGTTGGTTGCTCTTTAAGCCAACATTCATAATGTAAATATCATCAACATATAGATCGGGTCCAACTATTTTCACTGTTCCTTGCTTCACTTCAGTAATATGCTGTAATTGTTTCCCTGATTTTAATTTTGTAACTATTATCAATATGATAACACTCGCCACAAGCCCCCACCATATTGAAAATACAGAAGCAAAAAAACTAGTAACTAACGAGCTAATAATGACCAAATAATTACGTCCCTCGAATACCATAGCAATTCCTTCAATGTATGTAGCTCCTCTACTTACCAATTCTTGACTGTCCAGCTTCGTCATCGTCTCTCGCTCCATTTTTCGAACGTCACGAAACTGCTGCGCCGCTAATGTTAAAAAAGTAATAGCTGTGTAGTCTTTACTTAGCAGTGCTGGTACAGATACAGAACCTAATGCAGCAGCAATAACACCTAAAGAAAGATGAATTATTTTTCCATGCGGGAAAGTAGGGTATTGCCGATAGTCGGTACGTAACAATATCATTCTAGCTACAATTCCGCCTAAGAGAGCTAAACTAATGGCTAATAACTGCTTGTTTTCCTCAAGAAATGTTGTAATCAAGTAGATCCCCCTTTCCGAAACAAAGACCATTTATGCTGCATACTTAGTTTAAAATGTAAAAAATAGTAATACACGATGCGCAAAACAACAACAAATAATATCGTTAGTGCAAATTCATCCCACCATTCCAACGATCCTAAATAAAAATGTGTTGATGGTGAATTCAACCTTTCTAACCAAACATTCCCTAATAGAAGGGTAATTGTAGCAACAGCAAACTGCTCCGCTGCATTTCTTATCAACAAAACATTGATACAAGCAGCCAACAATAATGCATCATGCTGAGGTGATAACCAATAATATATCGGATCTACAAAATAAAGATGCCTAATAAAAGTGTAGCAAACTGTAATTCCTCCAACCGATAACAACAGATTAACTATACTTTTCACTGCAACTATCCGGTATATCAAAATAGCTATAGCGATGATGCCCAACAAAAAAACAGGGGCAGTTACGGTCACGAATGATACACCTACTATTGGTATATGATATGGAACAAATGTCATGATAACTAACAATACTATGGAACAAATCGTTAATTTTGTTGATAAATGAGGAGCAATAATTGGTTTCCAATCGGTTAACAATAAAACAATTAAAACTATGACGGTGAAAATAAAGTAATAGCCGCTAGTCATCATGTCATCACCTTCCATGTGAACTATTATGTGCTAAACAAAAAAAGCTATTCCCATTGATAACGGGAATAGCACTTTAATATACAATATTTATTATTTAAATTTGCTTAGTTTATCACCAAAACGCTCACCTAGTGAATAGCTCATGCTAGAGCTGTTCAAGCTAACGTTTGGATTATTCAAATCTTCTTGTCTTGGCGCACGTTCTGCACGTTCACCACGAGCTGGTTGCTCTGATTTTGCAGGTGCTTCTTCTGTTTCTTTAATGCTCAAGCTGATACGTTTTTCTTCAACACTTACATCAAGTATTTTAGCTTGAACTTCTTGCCCTTCTTTAAGTACCTCGTGTGGAGTTGCAATGTGCTGATGAGCAATTTGTGAAATGTGAACTAGTCCTTCAACTCCTGGAGCAACTTCAACAAACGCACCAAAAGTTACAATACGACGAACCGTTCCTGTTACAATGTCACCAACATTTAATTCTGTTGCAGCAGTTTCCCATGGACCTGGTAGAGCCGCTTTTACACTTAAGCTGATTTTCCCAGCTGCTGGATCAACTTTTAGTACTTTCACACGAATTTGTTGCCCTTCTGAGACAACATCTTTCGGATGAGCAACATGCTCCCAAGAAAGTTCAGATACGTGAACTAGCCCGTCAACACCACCGATATCTACAAAAGCACCAAATGGAGTCAATCGTTGTACTGTACCATCCAACTCTTGATCTACTTGCAGAGTTTCCATCACTTTTTGTTTGTTAGCTTCAAATTCAGCTTCCAACACATCTTTTTGTGACAAAATAACTTTGTTATTTTCACGATCTAGTTCTTTTACAACGACGCGCAACGTGCGGCCTTTATAATCACTAAAATCTTCTACAAATGTACGCTCAACCATAGATGCTGGAATAAATGCGCGCAGACCTACATCTGCTACTAATCCTCCCTTTACAACGTCAGCTACTACTACTTCAAAAACTTCTTTAGTATCTAGCTGTTGTTGCAATACATCCCAAGCTTTTTCACCGTCTACTATTCTTTTGGACAATTTAAGAACTTCTTTGTTGTCGTCAAGATGAACGACTTTAAGCTCTACTTCTTGACCGATTTGTACAGCATCTGCTGCATTTTCCAATTGTAGCGAAGATAGCTCACGGATTGGAATAATACCATCATATTTATATCCAATGCTCACGTAAGCCTGGTTATCTTCAATTTTCACGATAGTACCAGTAACGGTATCACCTTTTTTAAGAGACACTAGGTTGTCCATAGCCTCCTGAGTTACTTCTTCTGATGCAGTTTCCTGCACATTCAATTCTTCTGACATTCAATATAACCTCCTCGATTGTTGCCCTTACTTTATTTAAAATCCACTTTGTTCACTATTTCATCCGCCGATAAACTAGTTCAAAGCAGTCTTTTAACTAGAATGATGCTGTTCGATAAGCATATGGATACGCCTCATAATAGCTTCCGTAACCGCTTCTAACTTATCTTGATCACCAGCTTGGTCTACAACCGCTTGCAAGTCTAATGGTTTACCGTAATAAACATAGGTTTTACGAAACAGTTTATACTCCCCAACGATAGCTGTTGGAATAATAACTGCACCGCTTCGCACTGCGATCAAAGCCGCTCCTTTTTTGGCCATACCAGAATCATTATTACGTGTTCCCTCTGGAAAAATACCTAACATTTCTCCTGACTTGACCAGATTAAGTGCCGTTTTAATAGCATCTTTTCCGATTCCATCACGTCTTACAGGAAACGCACCAAATGAATTTATTAATGGTCCCAATACAGGAACTTTAAAAAGTTCTTCTTTTGCCATAAATCGAACTTTTCGCTTTAACAAGACACCAACTGTAGGTGGATCAAAATTGCTTAAATGATTAGACGCAATAATAACCGGACCTTCTACTGGTACATTTTCTACCCCTCTTGCTTCCAAACGAAACAAAAGGCGGTACATGGCACGAAGTAAAAACCTGAAAATCTGATACATCATCGTTTAGTTCTCCCCCGCCATCTTACATCTCCCAAGATTAACAACTTCCTGTACTACTTCATCAATACTTTTGCCAGTACTGTCTAGTAATATAGCATCTTCCGCTTGTACTAATGGAGAAATGTCCCGTTGTTTATCCAACTCATCCCGAGTTGCAATACTTTTCTCCAACGTTTCAAGATCCATTTGTTCATGAGGTTTTAGTTGTTTGAACCTACGAGAAGCTCGTTCTGACACGGAAGCTGTCAAAAATATTTTAAGTTCTGCACTAGGCAATACTGCAGTTCCAATATCTCTACCATCCATTACTACTCCCTTAGTAGCAGCCAATTCTCGTTGCCACTGGCTAAGAACTTCTCTGACTACTCTTTGAGCAGCATAGTATGATACTTGTTCCGTCACTTCGTGTTTTCGAATAGCTCCTGTTACATCCTCATCGTTCATCCATACTAATTGACCTTCATCACCTGGCAGCAATGTGATTTGAATCTTCTTTAGCAATTGCTCTAAAGCAGCTTCATCACTAGAGGCAACTTTTGCTCGTTGCGCTGCTAATGTTACCGCTCTGTACATTGCACCAGTATCGATATAGATGTAATTAAGTTGACCAGCTACCATTCTAGCAATCGTACTTTTCCCTGCTCCAGCAGGTCCATCAATAGCAATATTAATCCGGTTACCTGCTTGATCACGGTCACTATGTTGCTGTGACACGCTCAGTTCTCCCCCTTTTTGCAAGCTAGCTTGCATCAGTTGTGCAGATAATAAAACGAGCCAAAGCAGAAGCTTTGGGCGCATTTTTTATGCTTCAAACAAAAAGCAGGCAATGCCTGCGAACGTGAAAATTATACCATAGAAACATACAACATGCAAAAAAGCTGCTCATTCCAGCAGCTGCCCTTCTAATACTTCTACCGATGTTAAAAAATGACGAATCGTATCGTTTTGCATAGCAATCTGAATAAGAATGATTATAATGCAAGCAACTATCGCCAAATGAAACGCTTTTTTACTATAAGAATCATAACGTTCGATCCATTTTTGGTTCGATTGCATATGGTTTCGATCTTGAGATTGTTCATGAGATTGTCGTAATTTAGCTGTTATACTTTTGTCACTCATCTCATTCGTACTCCTTCTTCCCTATCGATTGCGAAATTCTAATTGACGTTCAAAACAATAACGAATTAGCTTTTGCCGTTCTAAGTCTTTAATTGAAACAAATTTGCACATCACATGTTGTCGACCACTTTCCAATTGATTTAACCGAACGATTTCCGCATGAAAAGGGGCATGTTCAATCAGACCGTTTTTATATTGAATAAGCAGCCAGCATTCCATCGTCATTCCTACGAAAACGGCATGTTCAAAATCCGTAACGAATGAAATACCTCCACCGCCAACATCATATGTTTTACATAAATATCTTTTTTGGTTAGGGAACTTTACCGCTAATTCAAGTTCAGCAGGTACTCGTAAAAAGTTGCGTCTTTGGACCTTTGTAATTCTTTCTTCACTAGGCTTAATTATTTTTACTAATTGTAAACGATCGACAGAAAAACCGATGACGTTAGTGTTGAAATAGTTCTTAATACCCTCGTCCGTTATGTAATAGGCAGCTAATTCATCTCCTATAAGCAGTCGTTTGTAGCCACCATTGTTTTGATACATAGGGTATTCAATTAAAAATGCATCTCCTAAATCATCAGCAATTCTTGATTTGTACTCTACTTCACTTTCTTCACCGGCAGAGTTTGCGATATAATAGTAAAGCATTTGATTAACTTTTGGAAACAATTGGCTCCCCTCCTACTTATGCATATTATAACATGCCATTAGAAAGGGAGCATCATCTTTTTAGTTGATTTTACACTACTTTTGACCCATCACTTGTCCTAGTGCAGTAGTAACGTGTTTATCTTCTCTACTCATTTGTTCAATCGCTTCTTCTATCGCTGTTTCGGCATTTATATATATTCGATAAATGGTGTCATTGATTTTACCTGTAAATTCATAACAAAGCACTTCTTCGCCTGATTCTCCTTTAATAACCGCTAATCGCTCCACTTCAACGGCCATTTTCGGATGAAGTACTTTTCGAGCGTCCGCTGAACTAATTTTTGGCTCTGGTAATTTCCGCTCTTTTTGATGCTCTTGTACATATTCTCTCGATTGCATACTCAATAAATCACCATTATCTAGCGCCATCTCAACGACAATTTTTTCTGGATACAATAGCACACCATTTTGCGATCCTACATAAGTAAACGTACCACTATTCGAAAACTTATCGTAACTAATAGCTTTCATATTTTTAAATTCCAATTTTTCTAATAGTTTATCCGCAGCATTTTTGACTTCTTCAAGCTGAAGTTTTTCCTCTTTCACTTCTCGATCATTCATATAAAACAATAAATGACCGCCTTGTCTGGCAAATTGAGCTCGTACGTATTTTTTTTCGTCAGATGTAGCGTAAGTGACAACATAACTAGCGTACTCACTATCTACACCATTTTCTTCTATTTTTATTTTACTTTTATCCCAGCCAAACATATCTACCGCTTTACTTTTCACTTCTTCCGGCGATACATAATGATCACTTAGTGCTTTAAAGCTTTTTTGCTCATACATACTCATTACGGAAGGACCCCAATCTAGTTCAGGATACTCACCAATTTTTTTATCAATATCAAGCAACCCATCTACGACCAAATTTCCTTGTGCTGCATCTTCTTTGGCAATCGCCATTTCAATATCCATCCAACGCAAGTTGTTATCCAACACTTCTTGCTGCATTTTCGACAAATCTTGTGATATTTCTTGCGATTTTTCATGTAACGTCTGTAGCGTTTTGAATTCTTGATCTGTTAAAGGTTGTTTTAACAAATCTCTTACGGATGCCTTATAAGCAAAATTAGAGATCCGTGATAAAAACTGCTCCGCATCACTAAACGGCAAATAACTAAGTGGCAACTGACTTACTTCTGTTTGTGCTTCACCAGACAAGCGCCACACGTTAACTAACGCTTTCCTTTGGTGACCATTGGAAGACGTATGAACGGCTAATGTTTCCCCCAACTGTTTATTTAATTTTCCCATATGAAATGTCAAATCGTTAAATGCACGCTGATATTGATTTTCTGCTTTAATTAAAACCGCTTGTTTTGCTTGATATTGCTGTACTCCCCAAAAAATAAACCCCACTAACAGTAACAACGTAATCGGAAACATCACTGCACTTATTCGCTTATACATAAACTAAAGCCCCTTTCGTTAACAAACCTGATCTTAGTTTGCTTGAACGAATGGGGCTTTATACATTTTCGCCAAAAAAGGAAAACAAAGTTTTTTTATTATGTCGGACTATACTCCTCCATGTGCAAGTCTTCCGTATTATCACATATACATTGTTTAAAACCAGTATCAATGGTTTGATCAATCCGGCGACCACGCAAAATATACTTTTCTCCACACAAATTGCAACGAATCATTACCTTTGTTCTAAATACATCCACCAACCGCTTCATATCCTCCTCTATTAAGATGTCAGTTATGAAGCATTATTAACTATTTTTTCAATAATTAACCTCATCTTCTTTGATATAAAGTTTAAATGGAGAGCGAGCATGCGCACGTTCCATTTTCCGCAACCCCCATATCCAAATGAAGATCATGAATGGAAGAAGATACCATATCCAAGTAGCAGGTAATGAAAGTAATATTAAATCATACGTACCATGTAATAAAACCGGTACACTGATTGATATGAACAAGTAGTATTTTCTTCGCTTTGAGAACTTTGCCTTCCCTAAATAATAACCCATTAATATGCCAAAAATAGCATGTCCAGCTACTGGGAGCAGCGCCCTAGTAAACATCATCGAAAATGACACTGGTGTAAATATGGCATATAAAATATTTTCCATCGTAGCAAATCCGAGTGAAATAGCAGCAGCATACAGTATGCCATCGTACGGCTCGTCAAATTCTACATGGTTAAAAATAAAATGATATAATATAAACCATTTGAAAAATTCTTCCACGCCCGCGGATTCAATATATGATACAATCCAAGGCAGGTCTGCAGCCCATAGCTGAAGCCCACGCTGAATAACCATAATCGGTATCAAAATAATAATACCCATCACAAACATTTTGACAACAATATGAACAGGCTCAGCATCGTACTTGTCTCGTAAATACAAATAGGTTAACAAGGACAAGCCTGGAGCGATAGCTACACTTAGCAATGAAAATAACAGCATAGTTTACCTGCTTTCTCGTAATTAGACTAGGCTGTGTCATAGTAACCATTAAAGTAATTGTAAAAAGAGCAGCTAGTCTATAATATCGACGACTGCTCTTCATCCTCACGGGGTTTCACCTCCTAAAATTTAGAAGGTGAAATGTTGGTTAATCTGCTGTACCGCCTCATCTGCAATAATAATCTTTCCGTACTCTTCCAACATGGCATAAGTTACTGAAGTAGCTTCACCATATTCAGCCAGTAATGCTATAATTGCATGATGGCTATTCAGCTCAATCGAATCAGGCTCAAATACCAAAATCCATTTTTCATTATACGAATATAGACGACCGCTATTTGTTAATCCTGACGATTTGAACTGCTTGCTAACGGAGACGATATCTTCAAAGTCAGCAAATGCGTACATAATAATGTCGCTTTGTTCCATCGTTACTTCCATCTCATATAGCTCTTCATCGAGGTCCTCTTCCAATAATTGATCATCTCGAGATGAACGACCTCTTGTAACGATTACAATCATGCCTTGAGCTGGCATAGCAAACACTTCAACAGCTAGTGGTCCGATCGCTTCGAATCCAAGTTCATTGTATGCTTGTTCCATCATTTCACTGAACAAATCATGCAATTTTGGCGGCTCACGCCACATATCTTCCTTCTGGATCCCCCGTTCCAACAAATCGTCGAATGTCAGAAAAATCCTTATCTTATCCTGACCCAGGCGTTCAATTTTCATGACAGGATCCTCCTTTACAATTACGTAATAATAATAAAATTGCATGATATCGATAAATTGACCTTGATCTTATCATACTATGTAAATACTTTACCATGGATGCTCAGCATATGCACTATTATTAACAAAAAAATAATCGTATATATGGACAAATATTCTTGCATATAAGAATACTGTACACATATACGATTATTGTTCACTTCATCATTTCTATGGAGAGATAAATTATTTCTTCAAACGGCACTTCTTTTTAATGCTGGTGCTTTATTTTGTCATCATTCTCATGATTATTATGCTGTAAATGCATAATTTCATCATTTATTTCACCGGCAAAATGTTTCGTCTTATCCCACATTTCTTTTGCTTCATGCTTTATTTCTGGAATAACTGTCTGCATTTCTTTTTTGAAGTCTTGTCGCTTCATTTTCCGAAACATCTGACTTGACTTTCTGCCAATATTCGTAGCTGTATCCGCCACAGCATCATTGACAGCTTCCACTAACTGCGGTCTCCTGTGAGCAACAACCATTATAGTAGCTGCGCCTAAAACTGCTCCAAGTAACATATTTCCTACCCGCATTTACTACACCTCTTTTCAACGAATTACATACTAAGCATCTGTCAGCATGCATCCTATAGTGTAGCCATTTTTTAAAATTAATGATCATATAATTTAAGGAAATAAGCGATATTTACTCACTATGTTCCAATCCATACCAAAATAACACGATAACTAATAGTACAAATAAAACAAATAACGTATTATAAAAAAGCTTCGTCATTTGTTGCTTACTCGAAGGATGCTTTTTACTTCTAGCTGGCATTTCCTCTGTTGTTTCTATTGCTGAAGTAGCAGCTTCAATAAATTGTTTCTTTATCCTTTTCTTTCTATTGGCTCTGCTGAACTTCTCCTTCCTACTCATGACTTCCTCCTGAATCTAATAATTAATCCCATCACCAAATCAATCAAAAAATGAGCGACAATAGGTGCCCAAATAGAACCAGTATGTTCATAAATAAGCCCTAAGCCATAACTGCTCAAAAATACGATTGCTGTAGGAATCCAATGTTTCAAATATCTAATGTGAATAACAGCAAATACAATACTCGTCCAATATGGACCAATAGCATATTGAATAGCACCTCGAAATAACAACTCTTCGCAAACCGCTACAATAAATGATATAACAATAATGTGCCATACCGGTCGATTTCCAAACATACGATCATTAACTCCACCGTCATCCATCGCTTCGTCCGGCACAAATTTAGAAATGAGGAGATCTAAAATAATAACAATTAAGGCTAATCCCGCACCAAAATATAGGAAATCTAACGTTTTTGGAAAAGAAAATAGCTTGTTTACGTTTTGACGCTGAAATAAAACCCAAACAAAACCGATAATAAAAATAAGTGATTGTGTCATATATAAATTAATAAGCAACATTCGGTCATCCAGCTCATCTACCGTTACTTTTCGAACTCGGATATTGCGAAAGTTAAATTTTTTCATTTCCACCCGCCTATTCTGACATGATCCATCAAACATTATCATTTTACTATTAGATATAGACAATAACAATCAACACGGAGTATTTCCAGACTTTAATATACAGTTCTGGATTAGACATATAGAAGGAGAATCATTATGGAAAAACGTTTAACAACTACTGCAATGTTATTTAGTGTTGGCTTTATTTTTATGATTATATGTGCTGTCGCTGCCTTTTTTTATGGTATGCATATCGGTGCTGAAAAATCGAACGCAAAGTATGCTAGTTTATTGCCTCCGGAGGAAGTCGCGGGGGAAGCGCATAATTATCAGCAACAAGATCTTGTCTCTTTTTATCACACGGTGTACTCTCCTTATCGAGAGTTTGAAAACGAATGGTTAAATGCGACTAACAAATTAGTACAAGGACAATCTTTCGACGAAACCGCTATGTTCAACGGTCTAGCCAAATTAGCCAGCAAAAAAGCTGAAGAAGCTCGATCCGTTAATTTGTCCAAAACGCCATTACTTGGATATGCTCAAACGAATTATATTCGTAGTTTACGAACATTCCATGACGCTGCTGAAAAAGCAGCCAAGTATGCAAAAAACGATGCTGGAGAAAAGTTGCTGCAAGCCATTGAACAAGACAAAATATATAATGAGTCTGTACAGTTGGCATTCACTGCACAACATTATTATTTTACAGCGATGGAGAAATGGGCCGTTTCTTTGGATTCCGATCTACCGCAGCAGTACAAAGCACAAAAACCTTTGAAACTAGATAAATGGAAAACACTCCCACTCACGATCAAAAACAGACTAGTGGCAGAAATATTGAAGGAGCAAAAAACGATACAACCATTTTTACCACAAGATTTAACAAGTCGCATCGACGACTTTATTACAAATGGGCAAGCGGACAAAATGATGCTTACAACTTTTGAACAAATCGTGCAATTGTTAATTGATACAAAAGCCGTTCGTGCTGGAGATTTCATCAACAATAAAATGAAGTATGATGAAAAACAACTTTTACCGCAATTGCCTTATTTTTATCCAGATAATATGTAAATGAACTTGTTCAAAATTCTGACAATATCAGCAATTTTTAAAACTAATTTATGAAGTTTTGTATAATATTTTGTTTTTTCATTGCATTTTCATCTGTAAATACTATAAACTAAAATAGTCTAACATTCGGTGATGAAACTCTCGTCCTGTGCATGTTTAGTGCCAGGAAGAGGGTTTTTCTGTTCATAATTTTAGGGTTTGCCCTTCTAGGCTGGAAAACCCTGTACAGGAGGATTATTATGTTCAAAGTATTAGTATCTGACCCTATTAGCGATCAAGGGATACAGCAATTAACAGAAGCTGCTGATATTACTGTCGTTAAAAAAACCGGTTTAAGCGAAGCAGAACTTATTGAAATTATTGGAGAATTCGATGCTCTATTAGTGCGTAGTCAAACAAAAGTAACAAAACCAATTATGGAAGCTGCTACTAAACTAAAGGTCATTGGACGAGCAGGTGTTGGAGTAGACAACATTGATCTAGAAGCTGCAACACAGCGTGGAATTATTGTCATTAATGCTCCAGACGGAAACACGATTACAACTTGCGAACATGCCTTTGCTATGATGATGGCATTAGCACGTCATATTCCACAAGCTTATGCTAAAACAGTTACTGGTGAATGGGACCGCAAGTCATTCCTCGGAGTTGAACTTCGTCATAAAACACTCGGTGTGCTTGGAATGGGACGTATTGGTAGCGAAGTAGCCAAACGAGCAAAAGCATTCGGTATGAATATACTAGGCTACGATCCTTTTATGACGGAAGAGCGTGCTGCCAAATTAGGCATTACACTTGCTTCAGTCGATGAGATTGTGCAACAAGCAGATTTTATTACTGCTCATGCTCCACTTACTCCAGAAACACGTCATATGGTTAGTCGAGATCAGTTCGCTATTATGAAAAAAGGAATGCGAATTATTAACTGTGCTCGCGGTGGTATTATTGACGAGGTAGCATTGGTTGAAGCAATCGATAATGGCATCGTTGCTGGTGCAGCTTTTGACGTATTCGAGTCAGAGCCACCAAGCCCAGAACATCCATTTTTGTCTCATCCAAAAATTATAGTTACTCCGCATTTGGGAGCGTCAACGATAGAAGCGCAAGAAAATGTTGCGATTGACGTATCGGAACAAATTTTGCATATTTTACGCAATGAACCATTTGCAAATGCTGTTAATATGCCTCCCATTTCAGCAAGTTTACAAAATAAATTGCAGCCTTACTACGATCTAGGTGTCAAACTAGGCAGCTTTATTGCTCAAGCAGCTAGTGGTGCTGTACAAGAAATCGTAGTTAGCTATGCAGGTGATTTGGCTGAAGTAGATACGCAGCCATTAACACGCTATATTGTACGTGGTGTACTTGCTAACCATTTGGGCGAAGATCAAGTTAACGTAGTCAACTCGATGCATCTTGCCAAAATTCGTGATGTAAATATCGTCATCCAAAAGTCACATATTGCCAAAGACTTTACGAACCTACTTACTGTTACATTAAAAACGGCAAAAGAAGAACGTAGCGTAGCAGGAACTTTATTAACAGGATATGGGCCGAGAATTGTCCAAATCGACAAATTTCCAGTAGACGTTGCACCAGTTGGTAATTTGATTTTGATCTCCCATAATGACAAACCTGGTCTTATTGGGAATGTAGGAACTTTGCTAGGCAGTAACAATGTGAATATTGCCACAATGCAAGTTGGACGTAAACTAGCGGGCGGACAAGCAATTATGGTACTTGGTGTAGATAAGCCGACACCGAAAGAAGTATTAAAGCAATTAACCGAAATTGCCGATTTGAATATCGCAAAAGAAATTACACTTGTGTAATGTTTCACGAACAACAATAATATTCGTATCCTTTCAACAAAAATAAGCATCCGCTTGTCGGATGCTTATTTTTTGTTGAATTATGCGATATCATTCAATTTGCGGATTGACTGGTAGCACTATTGTGAAGGCTGTACCTTTTCCGAGAGAACTTGTTACTGTAATTTCACCTTGATGCAAATCAACAAAGCTTTTTACGATCGCAAGTCCTAGCCCTGTCCCCGCCGCTCCTCGTTTACGCGCCTTATCTGCCTTGTAGAACCGTTCAAAAACATATGGCAGGTCTTCTTGAGGAATACCCTGCCCCTCGTCAGCAATGTCAATTTGGACGTAGAATTGGTTGTTTATTTCATACTGCTTTGCTTTGATAACAATTTGCTTATTAGCAGGTGTATGTCGCAGAGCATTATCTAGTAAATTAGTTAATACTTGCTCTAATTTATCTTCATCTGCCTGATAAAGGATCAGCTGATCGGAAACAATCTCCGTCTGCAACTTCACCTCTTGTTCTTTTGCATAAGCCAAAAATTTACGATGTACGCGAGTAATTAAATCACGTAAGTCCATTTGCTCCATATGCATATCGATATGACCAGCTTCTACTTTCGCAATGTCCAAAAAGCCATTTACCAATCTCCCCATCCGTAACGACTCATCATGAATGACTTGCACTAACTCACGACGATCTTCTGGATCAACTACAATCTCATCGAGTAGCGCTTCGCTATACCCTTGTAGCATGGATAATGGTGTACGAATTTCATGAGAGATATTGGCAACAAAGTCTTGACGCAACTTTTCTAACTTATGTTCCTCTGTGACATTTCGGATAACAGCAACTGCTCCTCTAACTTCTTGATTCGTAATTAATGGAGCCATCACAACCGACCAGACAAAACTATGAACATGTACTTTACTTTTCGTATCTTGCCCGGAACTCATCACATCTTGAAACAAATCACGGAGTGGCATAGGTACAGATGTATATCCAGTATCATTTTGCAACGATTGCTCTTGACTGGCAAAATCTAAACTACTCCACTTACTAATAAGTAAATCCGCACTAGGGTTCGTCAATATAACAACACCATCGGCATCAAAAGTAATAACCGAATCCCCCATACTTCGCAATATACTGGCCAAATGTTTTTTCTCATGATTCAAGTCATGGATCAATTTATCCAACTGCTCGGTCATATGATTAAACATATTAGCTAATTGCCCAATCTCGTCAGAAGAACGTATATCCACTCGGCGTGTATAATCACCTTCTGCAA
Organism: Paenibacillus yanchengensis; assembly: GCF_042684845.1. Lineage (NCBI taxonomy): Bacteria > Bacillati > Bacillota > Bacilli > Caryophanales > Paenibacillaceae > Paenibacillus > Paenibacillus yanchengensis. The sequence goes on from NZ_JBHUMH010000012.1 coordinate 158,845, forward strand.
TCGAACCCGCTGCATTTTTCAATTGAATAAGCGGCTGTTGCAGTTTGTTGGATAGAAAAAAAGCAAAGAAAGTAGACAACAAAAAACCGATAATGGCTACAACTATAAATAACACCTTTATATGGTGCGAATCATCTGCAAACCATATATCAATATATTGCAATAAAAAAGCGCCCAGAATGATGAGGACGACCGCCACAAGTAGCATGATGGTCGCCCACAACTTTCCAATTACACTATGCCAAAGCAATCGGACCAAATAGTTCCACAGCTTCTTCATCTTACTTTGGTACCTCTAATTTGTAGCCAACGCCCCAAACGGTAGTAATCATCGAAGCAGCTTCGACAGATACTTTGTTAAGCTTTTCACGCAATCGTTTCACATGCGTATCGACTGTGCGCAAATCGCCAAAAAACTCATAATTCCATACATCTTTCAGTAATTCTTCTCTCGAAAAAACTTTATCTGGAGTTACAGCTAAATAGTGTAACAATTCATATTCTTTTGGCGTTAAACTTACTTCCTGACCACCAGCAGTTACTCGATGCGCATCGTGCTCGATAATTAAATGCGGGAATACAATATTGTTACTCGTATTAAGATCTTTTGTTAAAAATGCTGTTGTCGAAGATCTACGAAGAACAGCCTTTACACGGTAAATAACTTCACGCGGGCTAAATGGTTTAACGACATAATCGTCCGCACCAACTTCAAACCCTTGTACGCGATTCATTTCCTCACCTTTTGCTGTCAACATAATTACTGGTGTAGCCTTCACTTGGCGCAATCTTGCACATACTTCAATTCCATCGATACCTGGTAACATGACATCGAGCAATATTAAAGCATAATCAGCATTAGTTGCCATCCGAAGCGCACTTTCACCATCTTCTGCTTCATCAATTACGTAGCCCTCTTTCTCCAAATACATCTTGAGAAGACGTCTAATCCGTTCTTCGTCATCTACAACCAAAATGCGGTTCAAAAAATCTGACATATTCATTGCTCCTCTCAACGTGCAATGTTGCTGTATGCTTTACTAGTTGCACTTGGATTATTGCTTTTTTACACTCCAATCCCTATTATACACCAGCATAGGAATGTAGTCCTGCTATAATCAAGTTTACGCCTACAAGCGTAAATAATACAACTACAAATCCGATAACAGCCAGCCATGCTGACTTGTATCCTTGCCAGCCACGAGACAAGCGGAAATGTAAATATGCACTATAGAATAACCAAGTAACAAGCGCCCATACCTCTTTCGGGTCCCAACCCCAAAATCTGCCCCAAGCAATTTCCGCCCAGATCATCGCAAAGATTAAAGCACCTAACGTAAATATAGGGAAACCAATAGCGATAGCACGGTAACTTATTTCATCCAGATCGTCTGGATCAATTTCAGAAAGAGCAGGATGAATCATTTTTGATATGGATCTACGTGCAATTAAGCGGAATAAGCCGTATAGCAAACTCCCTGTAATAATCGACCAAATAACAGTGTTTAACTTTCTTGCAGCATTGACACCATTCATCCAATCAGGAGCTTCAAGCAACGCATCTTTCATTCCTAAAAACGGCTGTACTTCTACAGTTTGTCCATTAAACGGTTTAACAATAGGCGGCATTGTATAAGTTACAGTTGAGACTTTTGATTCTACATTACCACGAGCATCCACAATTGCTTTTTCTTCAGAAAATGTTGCTTCATAACCCATTCCTTTGAAGGCAAATACAGCAACGATAAATCCAACAACAATAACGATAGCATACAAAGAAAACTCTAACCAAAAATGAGCACGACGAGCTTTTTTACTCTTATCTGTAAAATTTGCCACTCGTAATAAATACATTAAACCGGCAGCAAACCCGATTGCGAAAAATGCTTCGCCTAAAGCAGCCATCGTGACGTGAATTTTTAGCCAGATGCTATTCAAAGCTGGAATTAATGGTTGTATTTCTTGTGGAAAAACCGATGCGTAAGCAACAACAATGATCGCTAGCGGTAATGTAAACATACCGATAACTGTTTTTTTGTATAAAAAGTAAAATACAGTATGAGCAATCATAATAGCCATTGCAAGTGTACTAATAAACTCATACATATTACTTACTGGTATAACGCCACTTCCTGCCCAGCGCAATGAAAAGAAAGCAATATGAGCGACGAGACCAAGTGAGGAAGTAGTAAAAGCTATTTTTCCCCAACGTTTTTCATGTAACAGCGGATCACGATTACTCCATTTTTTTCCCATGACTGCAATACAATAAAAAATAAAAGCAAAACAATATAGAAAAAATGCAACAATAAATATATCGGCACTAAGGTCTATTAAATTCACCCTTGATTCCCTCCGTTATCGAGTAGCTTTGGATCTACTTCAATTCCTGTTTTTTTCAAAGCTCCTGCCACATCTGCTCGCATACCATACCAATTTTTATTCGTATGAGCACCTAATGATAACTTTCCGTCATCAATACGCAACCAGATTCTTCTATGCTGCCAATATGAACCCATAGTCAGACCAAGCATGGAGAAAAATGCTCCCACCCATAAGTATGGAATCGCCTTATCAACACGAACGTTCAATGTTGTTTTCGCCTCTGAAAATTGGACTTTACTCATATCTTCTACTCGAAGTTCTAACTTTTCTGAAATTGGTCCATTTAAAACGTCTTGTGCGAATCTAGCCTTGTCCTTCTGCATTGGGAAATAAATATACGGTTCTCCAGCTTCTGCTAAGCCAGGTCCCTTCATATTAAATACAAAAGCAGGTGCATTAGGTTCCGGAGATAATGTCGTTGGCTCTCCTTTGCTATTCAAACCAAAATCCATGTAGTTCGCTACAATCTCTAATGTGTAAGGACCGATTTGATGCACTAATTCTGCTTCTTTCATTGGCAAATGAAATGATCCATACGATTCACCCGTTTCTTTGTTGAACAATGACGGTTCGACTGCATTCAAACGAGGGTTAAGATCAAAATCAAATTGGTACAACTTTAATCCTTTATATACCAATGGATCGTTAACAATAATCGGATGACGCTTCAATTCTTTTAACACTGGCTCTTCCACAGGATCATTACAATTACTCTCACATGAATATAGCACAGCATCTGTTTGAAATAACTTTGGTCTTGTCGTTCCTTTTAACCGATCAGGCAATTCATCATCTTCATAAAAATCAACCGTAAACTTTTCACTTTTTAAATAGTACGGTGTATCTGTTATATGTACGGTATCTCCATCAGCAACGGTCACGTAACTGTCCATATGCCAACCAGGAATAAATCTAGCCAATATAACGAGCAAAAATAATATCAATCCAATATGATTAATATATGGTCCCCAACGACTAAACCGGTTTTTCTCAGCAAGCATTGCTGTCCCGTCTTTTTCTTTATGGATCTTATATCCTTTTTTCTTTAACGCTTCACCAAAGGTATCTGTCCATTCTTTAGCTGGTTGTTCGATTTGCGCTTGATATACTGTTTTTTGGCGAGTAATAAACTGCAAATGTTTGCGAATTTGCTGCTTACTCAATGCTCTATATAGTGGCAAAACTCGGTCCAAACTACAAACGACGAGCGAAGTACCGATCATCACTAATAAGGTGATAAACCACCAGCTTTCAAATGTGTTGGACAACCCAAGCATATGATATATTTTTCCGGGAAGACCATAGGTTTCTTCATAATACACTTTGGCATTAAAGTTATTAATAAACGATCCTTCTTGCGGATAGATCGTTCCTAACATAGATGCTACAAGCGTAATTAGTATTAAGTAAATAGCAATTTTAACCGATGAAAAAAAGTTCCATATCCGGTCGATAAAATCAGCATTTCGCCTTTGTGAGCGACGCGCTACTCCGTCGTAGCGCATCTCCAGCGGCTCATTCGATGGCTCTGTTTCCTGCAAAGGCTTTCCACAAGATTCACAAAGAACAGTTGCCACCGCATTTTGATGACCGCACTCACATTTAGTATTTTGAAATTTGAGCAAATTGACTACCTCCTACTGTTGCAACAAACGAACTACCCGCTCCTCTATATCCTTTTCTGTCATTGGACCAGAAACAATTTCCATCACATTACCATCGGGTTTTACAAAATAAGTAGTTGGATATTGCCTTACCCCGTACATTTTTTCTGTTTTGCTATCAACATCACGCAAAATGTTATAGGACAAATCCAAGCTTTCGACAAACTTTGTAATGGTAAGCGTGTTTTCACCACGCAAATTAATAGCTGCAATCTCTAACCCTTGATCTTTCCACTTTTGATATTGGCGTTCGAATTCTGGCATCTCTGTAACACATGGTTCGCAAAACGTTCCCCAAAAATTAATGATTAACGGCTTTCCTTTATAATCAGCTAATTGTTTTGACCCGCCCTCAAGTTGCGATAAATTAAAATCTGGAGGTGGTCCTCCTTCCTTCACTCGAACTTTCTTACCATCAGCAAGTGTTGCTCCTATCGAAATACCACCGATAAGTAATGCAGCTACCAATATAACAACTTGTATCAATTTGCGGTTTTTTTTCAAATTCTTTCACCACCAATTCATATATAAGCTTACAATCCAGTATAATTATAACGAAAAGTAGACGGCAAAAACCGCCGCCGCCTACTACTAATTATGAACTTTATGTGTCTTGTTTGCAAACATTAGCAAACTTTCTATTTCAAATTGGTGAAGATGACGAAATTTTCCCCGTCGCAATTGTTGCAGCGTAACATCTCCATACTGGACTCGTTTCAATAACGTTACTTCATGTCCGATTGCCGCAAACATTCTTCTTACTTGACGGTTACGCCCTTCGTAGATCGTAATAGAAATAGTAGCTACTTTCTTCTCTGTATCTACATCATGATATTCTACTCTTGCTGGCGCTGTCATGCCATCTTCTAATTCAACACCATTTGCTAGTTTTTCAAGTAATGTGCCGTGTGGCACTCCCTTGACTGTTGCATGATACGTCTTCGGAACTTGATAGCTAGGATGTGTCAGCATATTTGCAAACTCACCATCATTTGTAAGTAAAAGTAACCCTTCTGTATCATAGTCTAGCCTACCGATAGGATATACTCTTTCTTTGATCCCTGGTAAAAAGTCAAGAATTGTTTTTCTACCTTGCGGATCTTCCAAACTAGTGATAACACCCTTCACTTTATTCATAATAAGGTAAATTTTTTTCTCACTATTAATTTTTTGACCATTCACCGTTATAATATCAACTGCCGGATCAGCCTTTACTCCGAGCTCTTTTACGATTTCGCCATTAACTTGGACTAGTCCGTCTCGAATTAACTGTTCACTTTTCCGTCTAGATGCTATTCCGGCCTGCGCAATAATTTTTTGCAGACGCTCCATGATTTTCACCTCAAGTACAATAATAACTTTCCGCTGTGAAAATCACAAGTAAATCAACCAAATATAAGTAAGCAAATAAATATTGCAGCAAAAAAACCAACAATATCAGAAAATAATCCAACTTTTAATGCATATTTTGTTTTGCGAATACCAATTGCTCCAAAATATACCGTTAGAACGTAAAGTGTTGTATCTGTACTACCTTGAATAGTCGAAGCAATTCTACCTATCATCGAATCCGGTCCATAGCTTTGAATTAAGTCAGCAGTATAAGCTAAAGAACCCGCTCCCGTAAGCGGTCGCAATATACCAAGTGGTAACACTTCACTCGGTATGCCCACCCAATCAAACAACGGTCGCACAGCCGAAAGAAGCATTTCCATTGCTCCTGAGGCACGAAACATACTAATGGCAACCATCATCCCAACCAATTGCGGAATTATATTAATCGCTGTACCAAAACCATCTTTTGCACCTTCAACAAATGTTTCGAATACAGGAACTTTTTTTCTGGTGGCGGCGTAAAGGGGAATAAATACTACAATAGCAGGAATTAACCACGTAGAGAATTGTGTAAACAACTCATACATGTTCGCCACCTCCGCTTATATTAGCGTTCTTCATCGGCGATTTATACTTTGGTGGACGTTGTTTGTTTTTCTTTCTATAATAGCGATCAGCTAATATAGCTGCCGTTGTAGCGATACATGTCGCAACTAATGTTGTTCCTATAATCTCTGCTGGATTAGCTGACTCATAATTCATTCTAATCGCTATTAATGTTGTCGGTACAATGGTAATACTTGACGTGTTAAGCGCTAATAGCGTACACATCGCTGGTGTTGCTGTCGTCTTATCATCGTTAAGCTTTTGCAATTCCTGCATTGCTTTAATCCCCATAGGCGTTGCCGCATTACCAAGTCCAAATACGTTGGCACTTAAATTACTCATAATATATCCAAGTGCTGGATGTCCCTTTGGTACATCTGGAAACAAGCGCGAAATGATCGGGCTCATTAAAACTGCTAACTTTTTTAATAAGCCCGCATCTTCCGCTATACGCATCATGCCAAGCCAAAATACCATAATACTAATGAGACCAAAACTAATGGTTACACCCGATTTCGCTCCATCAAACATCGCTTGTGTAACAACTTCCATTTCCCCATTTATTGCTGCTACTACTACACTACTTACAATAAAAAATAACCAAATCCAATTAACCATTTTGTTCTCCTCCCCATAGAGACACTAATAGCCAAATACACCTTTATAATCATAAAGCGGTACAGAACCGATTAATTCATCCTCTAAAAAATATTGCATATATCCTCTTAAGCCAAAACGAAACGGCTGTACATCATCAAATGGTACAACTTTACTTTGTACTTGCTCTAATTCACCAGCTTTTAACGGATAATAAAAATTATTGCCCGCTTGATATGGATAACCTCGAATTGGTTTATTTTTTTGCACCAATTTTTCTAGGTTATAATTTTTAAATCCATAATCTAATAATTTCTGATGATCATTCCAATCATCCCCTGCCGCAATGGTTACCACGACAAGTTGTTGTTCATTACGAGTAGCAGATGAGACCAAACAGCGCTGCGCTTTTTTCGTATAGCCTGTTTTTACACCATCGGCACCATCATACATAGACAACAGTTTGTTTTTATTGGTCCATCGATAATTCCAGTCTTTAATCGTATTCGGAACTGTTTTTACTTTAGTGGCAACAATTTCAGCAAAATGTTTATTTTTCAAAGCGTAAGCAGTAAGTATCGCTAAATCATTAGCAGACGAGTAATGCCCGTCTTCATCCAATCCATGTGGATTTTTAAATGAGCTATTTTTCATTCCTAACATCACTGCTTTTTCATTCATCAAATGTACAAATCCTTCTTCTGAACCGCCCACATGCTCCGCGATTGCGACAGCAGCATCGTTACCAGAACGAAGCATAAGCCCATATAACAAATGATGTAATGTAATTTTTTCATCTAATTCAATATAAATCGATGAGCCTTCCTTACCAACAGCAGTGGCATTAACGGTGACTTGATCATCCAACCGACCATGTTCTATCGCAACAATTGCTGTCATTATTTTCGTAAGACTAGCTATCAATAATGGTGAATCTCCATTATCGCTATGCAATATCCGGCCTGAAGTTACATCGATAAGCGCTGAAGCTTTTGCGCTGGTAGCCACTTCTTGTTTGTCAGCTTTTTCTGCTTGATATTGCTTAGTAGCGGCTTGTACATCATTCAGAGAAACAATTTGCAGTGTAAACAACGAAACAATAATGATACAAACGACGATTCGTAATAGTCGATTACTAGTTATAATACCGTTCAATGATTGGCCGCTCCTTTCTTCTTAATCATAGGTTAGAACTATCTATAAGCAGTATATGCTTGTACAGCTGCCAGTATACGCATCAGCTTTGATGCTACTGTTTAATTAAAAAAAGCTGTATCCTGATTTGCAATATGCAACAGGACACAGCTTCTAAAACGTAAATGATAAAAGCGTAAACGCCCGTTAACATTTTGTTTTAATCAAGCATTGATGATGTCACCGATTGTTCATTTTCTGTTGGCTGCTTCATCCACGTTTGAAACTTGTCAACCATTTGGGGTGCATAATCAATAACTTTTTCCAATAGATGTGTTTGGTTATCAAGCGGAACAATTTTCACACCTTGATTGTTTACAACTAAAAAGGCAATTGGAGTAATCGACACCCCTCCACCGCTACCTCCGCCAAATGGAAGGTGAGCTGATATTGCGGATTGATCTTGCGAATCCTCAAATTCGTAACTTAGATCACTGCCTCCTGCTACAAATCCGAAACCAACTTTGCTGATAGGCATAATAATTGCACCATCTGGCGTTTGAACAGGGTCACCAACAATTGTATTAACATCGACCATCTGTTTAATGTTTTCCATCGCTGTTTGCATCAAGCCTTGGATAGGATGTTCTGCCATGCACGTATCGCTCCTTTCTCCTTGTTCATATGGGCTAACAATGCAAGCCCAGCTATAATAGCTTTACCTAAGCTAATTTGAGCTATGCAAGACCAGCGTGTAGCAAATATAGGATGGGAATATATAGGCTTGACTACAGTACTCGGTTTATCTACAAAATTAATATGCTGCAGCAAATAAGCAATGATGAATGACTGAATGGTAGACACAGACCCACATGTCATCGCGGTCCACATCGCATCTCCAGTACCAACAGTCGTATGCCAACGAAACTGGGTAAATTTCATATGCTTAAAGAGCTTCTGCAGTTGCTCCGTCATACTTTTCATTAATTTGAACAAATTTCTCAAACCATCCACCATATTCATTGCATCTGTATCCGCACTATTTTCTCCATTTTGACTACGATCGATCACTTTTTTGTACTTAATTAAACCGTAGCAAGCAACAACTCGAATCATCGTTCGATTTCTTTTTGATTGCCATATGTAGCTACATTCAATTTTTACTGAAGAAATTAAAACTGCAATAATAAATAACAAAAAAAAGAGACTAACGATCACCCATATCCAACCAACTGTTGTGAATCCGCGCATAAAAATGCTTCCTTTCTTCACAGTAATGTTGTATATAGTATGACCTGATAGTCTCGGATCATTCTTTAAATTGTTCTATATTAAGCTGACTATTGTCTAGCCTGTCGAATAACATCTGTGTTTCCGCTTCTAGTTCCTGCTCTATATCCCCTCGTGGCATTGGTAAATCTTTTAGCGTAGCAAGCCCAAAATAATCTAAAAACAACTTCGTTGTTCCGTATAATATCGGGCGACCAATCGCCTCAGCTCGACCAACTTCTTCGATCAAATCTTTGGACACTAGTGAATAAATCGGGCGATCACTTTTTACTCCACGAATTTCTTCAATATCAATCCTTGTAATAGGCTGACGATAAGCAATAATTGCCAATGTTTCAAGTGCTGCTTGAGATAAATGTGATCTCGTTGGTGTATAAGCCATTTTTTCAAAAAACACAGCGTGATCTTTATTGGTTGTCATTCGAAATCCGCCAGCTAGCGAGCTAATTTGAATACCTCGTCCTTCCCGTTCCAAATCACGTTGTAAATCTTCGACCAAATCAATAGCAAACTCCTGTTCTACATCTAAAATATCAGCTAATTGTCGTTTATTAAGCCCCTCTTCTCCCGCCATAAACAACAATCCTTCAATAATTGACTTCAAGTTCTGATAATTCATCTTCTTGCGTTTCTCCTTTCCACTCTATAACAATATCTTCAAATAACTGATGTTGAAAACATCGAATCCGTTTCATTTTCATCAATTCTAAAATAGCTAAAAACGTAACCACTATTTCTTGCCGGATCATATTTGAAGATAGTAATCGAGAAAATCGAATTGTTTCATGTTGACGCAATATATGAATAATATCTTGAATTCGATCTTTTACTGATATTTCATCACGGTGAACAGTCGCAACCATATCTCTACGAGTGGCTCGACGCATCGCTTTTTGGAATGCTTGAATTAAGTCGGATAAATAAACACCATGTAATGGATTAAGCGGCACTACCCGTTCGTAAGGTGTCAAATCTTCCGGCTCCTTATCATAAATCAGACTTCGTTCGGATTCTTTATCACGCAACTGCTCAGCTAATTGTTTAAACTTACGATATTCGATCAGCTTCTGGATTAGTTCATCACGTGGATCAAGATCACCTTCTGCCCACTCTGCAAAAGCATCTTGATCGATAACAGGTGGCTTAGGTAACAACTGATTACTTTTCATCGCAAGTAGAGTAGCAGCCATAACCAAAAACTCACTCGTTAACTCCAGCTCCAACTGCTGCATAGCTTGCAAGTAATCCATATATTGATCTGTTATATCGCTAATAGAAATATCCTGGATATCAATTTCTGCCTGATCAATCAAATGTAGCAACAAATCAAGAGGGCCTTCAAATGAATCCAGCTTGTACTGCATTGACACTATTATTTTCCTCCAGCGAGCAGTTGCTTAGGTGTAAATTATTATCCTTTTGCAATCTGCTTCGTTAAATTAGCCATCTCAATGGCGCCTACAGCCGCCTCATAGCCTTTGTTGCCAGCTTTCGTACCAGCACGTTCAATCGCTTGTTCAATCGTATCTACAGTTAGCACGCCGAATATTGTCGGTACGCCTGTTTTTAGACCAACCGCAGCTACTCCTTTAGCAGCTTCATTACATACATAGTCAAAATGTGGCGTTGATCCTCGAATAACAGCTCCAAGTGTAATTACAGCATCATACTTACCGCTTTCCGCCATTTTTTGAGCAATTAATGGAATCTCAAATGCTCCTGGAACCCATGCTACTTCTACGTCGCTTCCAGTAGATCCGTGACGAGAAAAAGCATCCAATGCTCCCGCCAACAACTTACTGGATATAAATTCATTGAAACGTCCAACTACTACTCCAATTTTCAATCCATCAGAAACTAGATTTCCCTCATAATAACGTATCATTTTCTCATCTTCTCCTCAATAGTAATTTTAAATTTTTTATAGCATATGACCTAATTTAGTTTTTTTCGTAGCTAAATATCGGCTATTATTTTCGTTTTCTTCCATCTTAAGCGGAACACGTTCAACAACTTCAATTCCATATCCTTCAAGTCCTTTAATTTTTCGTGGATTATTCGTAAGCAGCTTCATTTGACGAACACCAATATCTTTTAATATTTGTGCGCCAATACCATATTCCCGTAAATCAGCTGCAAATCCAAGCTCTAAGTTTGCTTCTACCGTATCGTAACCTTGCTCTTGTAAAGCATAAGCTTTCAGCTTATTAATTAAGCCAATTCCTCGACCTTCTTGTCGCATATATAACAGCACACCATTACCTGAATCTTCAATTTGTTGTAGTGCTGCGGCTAACTGCGGTCCACAATCACAACGCTGGGAGTGAAACACATCACCAGTTAAACATTCCGAATGTACACGAACGAGCGCCGGAACATCAGCTGTAATATTTCCCTTCACTAACGCTACATGCTCTTTACCATCCACTTGATTGGTATAAGCAATCGCCCGGAATTGACCAAAATCTGTAGGCATCTCCACATCAACAATACGTTCTACTAATTTTTCTTTCGCATTGCGATATGCAATCAAATCTTTAATGCTAATCAATTTCAATTGATGCTTTAATTTAAACTGGTACAAATCAGGCAATCGTGACATCGTACCATCCTCATTAATAATTTCACAAATCGACGCACTTGGATACGCTCCACACAAATTTGCTAAATCTACTGCCGCTTCCGTATGACCTGCTCGTTGCAACACCCCACCGGCTTTCGCAATCAAAGGAAATATATGCCCCGGTCTGCGGAAATCTTCTGCCCGCGTTTTCGGATCTATTAATGCTTTAATCGATTCGGATCGTTCAAAAGCAGATATTCCGGTAGACGTACTTACATGATCGATAGACACAGTAAAAGCTGTACCATGGTAATCGGTATTGTGTGCGACCATTGGCTGCAAATCTAATTCCTCGGCACGTTCAGGTGTAATCGGTACACAGACCAACCCTTTTGCTTCACTGATCATAAAATTAATAACTTCTGGGGTAGATTTTTCAGCTAGCGCAATTAAATCCCCTTCATTTTCACGATCTTCATCATCCACAACGATAACTACTTTTCCAAGTAATAAATCATTAATGGCATCTTCAATCGTATCAAAAACAATTTTCTCTTCTGCTTGTGTCATCCTGTTTCCCTCCCATATAATCTATATAAACTACATAAAACCGTGTTCACTTAAATAACTAGCGGTTAACTTTGATTTCTGTTGGTTATTTTTTGATTCCTCCACTGAAAATGACAATAAATGCTCTACGTATTTTCCAATAATGTCGCATTCCAAATTAACATCATCACCAATATCACGTGTTAACAATACCGTTTCACTCATTGTGTGAGGAATAATCGAAACAGTAAATTGCTGTTTCGTAGTACTAACAACGGTTAAACTAATTCCATCAATAGTAATCGATCCTTTTGGTACTATATATTTAAGCACTCGCTCATCTGCTGGACGTATGGTAAAAACGATCGCATTACCTTCCGAAATTTTTGCTGCGATCTGTCCAACACCATCCACATGTCCTTGTACGATATGCCCACCAAATCTCCCTTGGGCACTCATTGCTCGCTCTAAATTAAGTTCATCACCAGGCTTCAATTGGTGTAATGTTGTACTACGGAACGTTTCCGGCATTACGTCAGCAGTAAATGAATTGCCCGTATAATTCGTAACCGTTAAACAAACACCGTTAACAGCAATACTATCGCCAATTTGCACATCGGATAAAACTTTCTTTGCTGCTATTGTCAAATATAATGATTGTCCTGCTGATTTAACAAAACGTAAGTGGCCTACTTCTTCCACTAATCCAGTAAACATGTTCAGCCACCTTCCTCTTTGTAAATAGGGTAACCGCTAATTTTAATATCTTCTCCAACCATTTCAGCATGAACTTGCTCCAGCGACACTGCATCTGCCATCAAGTTCACACCAGTGAAGTTAAAGTTGGAAGGAGCGTTAGGGTCTCCTACAATTTTTGCTCCAACATACAAGATTATTTTATTCACAATTTTTGCTTTTAACATCGCACCGTTCAACGTTCCACCGCCTTCCAGCAGGATTGAACTAATGTTATGTTCTCCCAATAAACGCATAGCCAGTGAAAGATCTACTTGCAATCCATCACCACAATCTATTACCTCTACTCCCAACAGTTCTAACTGCTGTCGTTTGTCAGCATTAGCCTGTGTAGTAGTTAAAATAATAACGGGCGCCAGCTTATCATGTAGTAATTTGGCATCGAGCGGCAATTGTAAAGTGGAATCTGCAATAATCCGTATAGGATGTAGCGCTGGCACATCTAGTCTTGTCGTTAAAGACGGATCATCTGTAATAATCGTATTAACCCCAACCATAATTGCACTATGTTGATGGCGCATAGCGTGTACTTCTTCTCGTGCTTTGCTACTCGTAATCCATCGACTATCGCCAGTTGCTGTAGCTATTTTTCCATCTAGAGTACTAGCTGTTTTCAGTGTAACAAACGGTAATCTCGACGTAATAAAATAATTAAATTTCTCATTTAACGACCTTGCTTCTAGCTCTAACACTCCTACCGAAACCTCAATACCATGAGCTTCTAGTTTTGCTACCCCTTGCCCAGCTACTAGCGGATTAGGATCAAGAGTGGCAATTACTACTTTTTTCACACCGGCTTGGATCAATGCATCACAGCAAGGAGGAGTAGATCCGTAGTGACTACACGGTTCCAGCGTTACATACGCTGTCGCACCGTTAGTTTTACCTTCAGCCATCCGAAGAGCATTAACCTCCGCATGAGCTTCCCCCCGCATCAAATGAGCACCCAACCCTACTACTACCCCGCTATTCACGATGACACAACCTACGACAGGGTTAATACCCGTCTGACCAAGTGCAGTTGCCGCAAGCTGAAGTGCGGTTTGCATATAGAAAGCTTCATTCATCTTTACAACCATAAAAAAACCCCTTTGGCAGCTATCCAAAAGGGGTATGAGCGATTATGGGAAGTGTCAAACGAAAATACAAATACAAACGTTACATAGCTAGGGATGCTCGAATAAACAAGTAGATGATCATCTACTTATTAGCATATGCAAATATGCCGATTCAAACAAACCGCCAATAAACCTGTTTGCAGTCGTATCGTGCGATAGAAAAATAGCGACTACTAACGATTGTGAAAAAATGCACAATATTATTAGTAGTATTTCTCGTATCATTCGTTGACCCCTTCTCTTTCTCCCATCCAGACTATACTGTCGGTCTCGGAGTTACACCGAGTCAGCTGCATCATGTACTCTGAAAGAGTAATTACCACTATGCAGGTCACGGACTTACAAGCAAATGTAGCTGCTATAAGCTAAATCTAAACTATCGAATAGATTAGTCTTATACTTACAACAACTATCATTTGCTGATCACCGCCGGTTGGGACTTACACCCGACCCCGAAAGAAAAGCTGATCTTCATTTATTGAATTCAAGCTTAGCATTAAACCTCGTAAACTTCAACCTTGTTCATTTGATCGCCATTTTTCAATGCATCTACAAATTCCATACCTTTTGCTACTAAGCCAAACACAGTATGTCCGCCATCTAGATGCGGTTGCGGTTGATAGCAAATATAAAACTGGCTTCCACCTGTATTACGTCCAGCATGAGCCATTGCTAGCGAACCACGAACGTGTTTGTTTGGGTTGATTTCACAATCTATCGTATATCCAGGACCACCTGTTCCTGAACCATTTGGACATCCACCTTGTGCTACAAAACCTGGAATAACGCGGTGAAACGTAAGACCGTTGTAAAAACCATCACTTGCTAGTTTTTCGAAGTTCCCTACCGTATTAGGTGCATCTTGATCATAAAGATCAATAATAATTTCCTCACCTGTTGCTAATGTAATTTTCGCTTGTTTTGCCATGTTATAAACTCCCTTTCTAATAACTTCTGTATATTAACTTACCAATCTTCTCCTCACTTCGCAAGTGTAGTTTTCTGAAAGCGAGCTGGAACGAGATCATTTACTACAATTTGCTCCAATGATTCTCTAGCAACAACCAAATCTGCTTCACCATCTTTCACAAAAACAACAGCTGGACGACGGATACGATTGTAATTACTTGCCATGGCATAATTATAAGCTCCTGTACTAAATACAGCAAGTAAATCGCCTTGTTTTACTTCAGGAAGTGACAAATCCCAAATAAGCATGTCACCACTTTCACAACATTTCCCAGCAATAGAAACAACTTCTTCTACTGCATCATTTGCTCGATTAGCTAGTATCGCTTCATATTTCGCTTGATAAAGTGCTGGTCTGGGATTATCTGTCATCCCGCCATCGACTGCCACATATTTTCTAATTCCCGGAATCGTTTTTGTTGAACCAACGGTGTACAACGTTGTACCAGCATCACCAACCATACTTCTACCAGGCTCAATCCATACTTCAGGCATCGGATAATCAGCTTCTGAAAATTTTTCTTTCACAGCTCCTGCAATTGCAGTAACATATTTCTCTATAGCTAGTGGCGAATCTTCTGCCGTATAACGAATCCCAAACCCACCTCCCATATTAATAACAGGAAATGTAATTTGATGTTGTTCGCGCATGTTTACAGCAAAGGTAGCGACTTTTTCTACTGCTAGTTTAAAACCTTCTACTTCAAATATTTGTGATCCAATATGAGAATGCACTCCCAACAACTGTAAGTTGTCATATTGTAGTGCTGTAGCAACAGCTGTAGCAGCTGTACCGTTCCCCAAGTCAAAGCCAAATTTAGAATCTTCCTGACCGGTAGAAATATACTCATGTGTGTGTACTTCCACTCCAGGAGAAATACGAAGCAATATATTAGCTACCTTGCCTTGTAGCTGAGCCCGTTCATGTAATAGATCCAGCTCCAAAAAATTATCGACTACAAAACAGCCAATATTCGCTTGAAGAGCCATATCTAACTCACTTACTGTTTTGTTATTACCATGAAAGTGAATTCGTTCTACTGGAAAACCAGCTTGCAATGCGGTGTACAGCTCACCGTCAGATACGACATCCAACGATAAGTTTTCTTGCTCCGCTAATACACACATCGCCACAACACTAAAGGCTTTACTCGCATAAGCGACTTGGAATTTCAAATCAGTCTCGCTAAATGCGCGAACAAATTGTTGTGCCCGCTGTCTTACCAATTGCTCATCCACTATATATAATGGTGTGCCAAAACGCTCGGCTAATTGTACCGTGTCTACACCACCAATTTGCAAATGTCCCTGATCGTTAATTGTGCTCGTACCATGCAAATACATGCCTAGTCCCTCAACTTTCTAGTTTTATAAACCTAGTATATCGCAATCACTCGATCAGTGAAACGGTAAATTGCTCAGATGGCACAAAAAACTATTCTGAACACGTTTCTTGCAATTATTTATTAATTATCACTAGGCATTTTATTTTGTTGTTGCGGTCTTAAAATATTCGGTCGCTTCCGATTAAATAAGACTGGTTTACGCAATATAATACTGATCATACCTTGTAGATCAAATGGAATAAACGGCCACATATACGGTCTATTCAATGATCTTTCACAAACTAATGCTAAAAATATCGCAACAGCAGTAACGACTAACCCCGGTGCACCGAAAATGGCGACAGCTAAAATTAAAACTAAACGAACGATTCGATTAGCTAATCCTAATTCATAACTCGGTGTAGCAAACATACCAACCGCAGACACCGCCATATATAATATGACTTCATTGTTAAAAAGTCCCGTTTGAACGGCTATATCTCCAATTAAAATAGCAGCAACTAATGACATCGCTGTAGATAGCGAAGATGGTGTATGAACAGACGCCATTCGCATCAAATCAATTCCTAATTCTGCTATTAAAAACTGAACGAATAATGGAATCTTCCCTACTTTCTCCGGTCCCAAAAAGTCTAACGACGCTGGTTTGAATTCTGGATACATCACAAATAACAACCATAAAGGCAACATAATTAAAGATGCGATGATTCCAAAGAAACGTACCCAACGTAAGTAAGTACCGATAAATGGTGTTTGTCTTATTTCCTCAGCATGTTGAACTAAATCAGCATACGTTGTAGGCAAAATCATCACACTGGGAGAACTGTCAACGAAGACTACGACAGCACCTTCAAGCAAATGAGACGAAACGGTATCTGGTCGTTCGGAATAACGAACTAACGGAAATGGATTCCAGCCTCGTTTTATCGTCGCTTCTTCTAGCTGCTTATCTGCTAATGGTATACCATCGATTTTGATTGATTCGACTTTGGAACGAAATGAATCAACTAGTTGATGATCTACGATATCATCTATATAGGCGATTACTACATCTGTTTGTGTTCGTTCCCCTACTTGAAGAAGTTCGTAGCGTAACTGAGGATCGCGTATTCTACGTCGTACCAACGATATATTAGTAATTATCGATTCCACAAAACCATCCCGGCTACCTCGCACAACTTTCTCTAAGGAAGGCTCTTCCAGACTACGAGAAGGATAATTTCTCACATCAAGAACAATACAATCGTGCTCACCATCCATAAAAAATGCTGCCATTCCCGATAGCACATTTGTCAATACTTTACTCCAACTATCTTCCGCATTCGCTTGTCCAGCAGGCACGTATTTATCAAAAAAATCATTAAACACCGCTCTACTGACTTCTCCATCGTCCAACAAAGTCAATCGATTTAATACATCCGTAAGTAAGTCACTGTTAACAAGACCGCTTAAATAAACGAACATTACTTTTTTTCCTGCAATATTCATTTCACGAACGACGATATCAAAACTTTTTTTATAGCCCAATTCGTTTTTTAATCGTTCTTTCAATTCTTCTAGGTTTGACGGAATATGATCTGTCTTCTGCGAAGCTTCTTGGTCTTGTTTACTACTGCCCGTCCTACTATTGCGTCTTCGATTAGCTTTTAATTTGATCATCTTACTGCCCCCTATATTGTCTATCCCAAAATTTCTTACATCACTAACCAATTAAACAAGGAACCAATAATTTTTCCTAATACCATTGCCATCACTAGCGCAATCATATAATCCGATAACTTTAATCTCTTTGCATAAATCGGAATAACATTCATTACTTCCGTTAATGCTGCGGCTAACATGCCCACAAAAATACCTGCCAAAATCCCGACAAACGATTGTAGTAATTGCGAAGGTAAACCTATCTTAAAATCTATAAAATCAGCTATCGTCCAAAACAACGTCCCACTTATAATGGCTGATTCAAACCATGCGGACATATGAAATGCTCTAGCCAACTGAGCCAATCTTGGAATAAGATCGAATACAATCAAAAGAGCTACCAGTCCACTACCTACAGCAATGCCGCCTGAAAACCCTATAAGCACAATTAACAATTTGCCACCGATAGCGACTATCGTTGCATTCATATAACATTACTCCTCATCCCCCGTTTTCTTATTCATTTCATCAGCTATAACAAACTCATTCATATTTTCTTGGTACATAAAAAGCTCTACTTCTAATGGATTCGGCTCTTCGTTGAATCGTTTGCGAAAGAGATGATTAAAAAACAAAACCATGCCGGCCCCAATCCCGAAGGAATATGGAATCTGAAACCATAAAGGGTTCTCTACTCGCTCTCCGCTAATTAGCTCCACCAGCCTTATCTGCGTTTCCTCCATCCCCACATCTGCATGGAAATTCATAATAGCTACTCCCGCTCCAAAAAATAATAATACCCAGCTAAATAACAAAACAGCCATACGTGGCTTTCTTTCTTGCTCGGTCACAATAAGTAGTACTTGCGGATCGCCGAATGATTCTATAGATAAAGCTGGATTCATCTGTTTTATAGTTTGCACAATTTGTAGCAAATCAATGACAACCCGATTACCATCTTCCATGCGATGCTGATATAGCTCTAGCTCTGTTAATTTCATTTTCCATTTTTCGGAATCTATAACTAGTCGAGCGATTTGTCCAAGTGTTATCAATTGCATTGGTTTAATGTGTATTCTCTTTTTCAATCGTAAATATACAACTAATGTATCGTTGCTCATTAGACTCATTCCTTCCAAACGCAATAAAAAATAGACTATGATTAGTATGAGAGATGTATCATTTCTCTAATCAACCAATTCCATCCAACTTCTAACAACCTTCCAACAAAAAAAAGATCAAATCGCTCTAGAGAGCAATTTGATCTTTTATCGATTGTAATATTTTTTTCTCCAAACGAGAAACTTGTACTTGCGAAATACCTAATCGACTCGCTACTTCCGATTGTGTTTTATCACGATAATATCGTAAATAAACAATAAGTCGTTCTCGTTCCCCTAATGCTTCAATCGCTTCATTCAATGCTAATTTCTCAAACCAACGATCCTGCGAATCATCTGCAATTTGATCCATTAATGTGATCGGATCACCATCGTTTTCGAATACCGTCTCATGTATAGATGTTGGAGGCTTGTTCGCTTCTTGGGCAAACACCACTTCTTCTGGTGTCAATTCAAGCGCTTCTGCAACTTCACTCAGCGTTGGTAAACGACCTAACGTTTTCGATAATTCATCCTTCATTTTTCTTACTTTATTAGCCGTTTCTTTTAGTGATCTACTTACTTTTAATGTTCCATCATCACGCAAAAACCGTTGAATTTCTCCAATAATCATCGGGACAGCATAGGTTGAAAACTTCACATCGTAAGAGAGATCAAACTTGTCCACTGATTTCAGCAGACCAATACAACCAATTTGAAAAAGATCTTCTGGTTCATATCCCCGATTAATAAATCGCTGCACGACTGACCAAACAAGTCTAATATTAGATTCTACAAGCTTGTCCCTCGCAGCCATATCACCAGATTGACTAAGCGCAATTAAACGCTTCACCTCGGCATCATCTAGATATGGTTGTGAGGATTGTTTCATATCGACTTTCATGAGGATCAACCCCTATGCTCTTGCTGTGGAGCGTGTTTTTGATACGATATGCTTTTTCATAAACACTGTAGTACCTTCGCCGGGTTTACTAGTAACTTCAAGTTTATCCAAAAATGTTTCCATAATCGAAAAACCCATTCCTGATCTTTCGAGTTCTGGCTTTGACGTAAACAATGGTTGTCGTGCCAGATCAATATCCTCAATGCCAAGACCAGTATCTGAAACAGAAATTTGCACTTCATTATTTTCAATAACCGCTTCAATGACCACTTGTTTGCTTGGGTCCTCTTCATATCCGTGAATAATCGCATTCGTTACCGCTTCAGATATAACCGTTCGCACATCATCCAATTCATCCATCGTTGGGTCCAAATTACTTATGAACGCACCTATCGCAACTCTCGCCAATGCTTCATTTTCCGACTTTGCACTAAAGCTAAGCTTTAATTCGTTTCTCGAGGTCATGATACCACCTCCAAACTTTCGATCGCCATACGCTCGTTATCATAGAACGACATTATTTTGAACAACCCTGATAATTCAAATAAACGATGTACTTGTGGATTTACTTCACAAACGACCATTTGGCCACCTTTACCTTTTATTTGTTTATACCTGCCTAGAATAACTCCAATGCCTGAGCTATCCATAAAATGCAAGTCGTTCAAGTTTAAAATAATGTGGTGAACATTACTTGAAAGCAATGCTTCTTCCATTTTCGTTCGAACTAATTCTGCCGTATGGTGATCCAATTCTCCTTGCAATCGTACAATTAACATGTTGCGATGTTTATGAATTTCTGTCTGCAAGCTCATTTCGATCGCTCAGCTCCTTCGAGTTATTGTTTTACATGACAAGAATACTATTCGCTTATGCATTTATAGATTCCTTCCTGCTGACAAAACTAGAAGTAACAACCTATGAACAGACAACTTTCAACAGTAATTCACTTACGAAAAGAGACCAGAAACGGAACGTTTCAACAAAACCCACCAGTTTGCTTTTGAAATCTTTTCTGGTGATGTTATATCAAACTCTTTAACTAATTCATTTTCATGATAAACTTTCAACTTACCCAGTTGTTCTCCTTTTTTTATAGGAGCTTTAAGTTGCTCATTCCAATGTAGTTCTTGACGAACTTGTTCTTTCGTTACACCTTTTTTCATTAACACCTTCAATGACTTGTCTGCAACGATAGAGATCGTAGATTTCTTACCTTTTTCCACTGCCAGTTCACCAATCATTTCGCCTTCATCAATAAGTGTTAAATTACCATACTGTGCAAATGAGTAATCAAACATTTGACTAACTTCTGCATTTCTTGTCTTAGTAGTCGGCTCACCCATTACAACGGCGATGACACGCATATTTTCACGTACTGCTGTTGCTGTCAAACAATATTTCGCTTCACTCGTATAACCCGTCTTTAACCCATCCGCACCGTCATAAAATCTAACCAATTTGTTTGTGTTGACGAGCCAAAATGGTTTTTTGGACGATTGGCGTAAGTAGTCTTGATATAATCCTGTATATTTTGTTATATCTGGATGCTTCAAAAGCTCTCGAGACATAATCGCAATGTCGTAAGCTGTTGAATAATGGTTGTCTGCGGGCAAGCCACTTGCATTTACAAAGTGCGTATTATTCATTCCGAGTTCCTTCGCCCGTTTGTTCATCAGTTCCGCAAACTGTTGCTCCGTACCAGCTATTTTTTCTGCCATTGCTACGGAAGCATCATTACCTGACGCGAGCGCTATTCCTTTAAGCATCTCTTCCACAGCCATCTCTTCGCCTTGCTCTAAAAATATTTGTGATCCACCCATAGATGCTGCTCGTTCACTCGTTCTTACTTTATCAGTCAATTTCAATTTTCCATCTTGCAGTGACTCCATAATTAGTAACATCGTCATCACTTTTGTAATACTAGCCGGTGGTAATTTGTCATGACTATTTTTTTCATAAATTACAGTGCCACTTTCCGCATCCAACAAAATGGCGGATGTAGCAGATGGTGCTAGATCAGGCGCAGAGCTGTTAGGCATCGCATTGGGAGATGCATCTCCCTTTTCCTCACTTGCCATATAGGTTGCCAAGCTCTCATTACTAGTACTAGGACTAGCTACGGCAGTCAAAGGTAATAGCGCTAAAGAACATACCATTGTCCACGCAATAATTGATGTATAGTTTAATTTCATATTTCTAATTGCCTCCTTCATGTACACTTTCGTTTCTATTGTTAACTAAAAACAAGAAATATATTCCAACAGAATAAAAAAATGCATGAATTAGCTTGATCAGCTAAAACATGCACTTTGCGAATGAATAGATTATTATTTTTTCCACTTTTTAAAGTTATCATATTGAACAGTATATATTGCTCTGTCCAATCTTTGACTAGCTTCTAAAACAATAGGATGCGATAAATTATTAGTTTTTATAGCAATTTTCTCCATTTCATTCCTCAATAATTCCATTTCCTCGTTCATTTGCTTGTCCATCTTACTCTACACTCCAAGTTCCTTCATCATTAGGGACATTATACGATAATGATCAACAGGAATGGTGTCGGAACACGTCGAGTGTATCTTATAATTTTATTACAAATTACTACTATATTCTACCTACAAGTGCCGTTATTAACGACAAAAATTGCAGTTTCACTTTTTCAGTTGTGTCCATTACTTCCGCATGGGATAAAGGTTGCTTCAAAATTCCTGCCGCCATATTACTAATACAAGAAATACCAACCACTTCCATTTGACTATGTCTTGCCGCAATAACCTCTGCTACTGTCGACATACCAACAGCGTCAGCTCCCAAAATGCGGAGCATCCGTATTTCCGCTGGTGTTTCATAAGACGGCCCTAATAACCCCGCATAGACACCTTCTTGGAGCGTTATCGATTGTTCTTTCGCTACTTCATGTGCAATCGCACGTAATCGTTCACTGTAAGCTTCCGACATATCTGGAAAACGTGGTCCAAGATCATTATCATTTGCACCAATCAAAGGGTTTTTACCTGTCATATTCAGATGATCTGAAATTAACATTAAGTTTCCAGATGCAAATGCAAGATTGATACCACCAGCTGCATTAGTTACTACAAGCGATTGAACACCTAATTGTTTCATCACCCTTACAGGAAAAGCAGTAAGCGCTGGTTCATATCCTTCATACATATGAAAGCGACCGCGCATAAGCACCACTTGTTTGCCAGATAGTTCTCCTATAATTAACTCGCCCGCATGTCCTTCTACAGTGGATAGAGGAAAGTGAGGGATATCTTCATATGGAATAGTCACACTTTGCTGAATATAATCTCCTAACACACCTAGCCCAGAACCCATAATTAATCCAATTTCTGGATTGGACTGTATTTGTTCACGGATGTATTGCGCTGCTTCTTTTATTTGTTCTGTTGACTGTTGCATGTTTAAAATTCCTCCTACCTAAGTTTTCTTATTATCTATTACTGTATCTTACTGTCCAATGAAAAGCTATGCTCGAGGATGAGATTGTTCATAATTTTCTCGTAAACGCGTCGGACTTACAGGAAGGTATTTTAATGTAGTCGCTACAGTATCATGCCCTAACATCTCTTGTACCATTGTAATATCCGCCCCCTTCGCCAACATATGAGCAGCTACAGATTGTCGCAACGTATTGGGTGTAATAACATCTGCACAGCCAATTTTTTCGGCGTACCTTTTAAATATTTTCCAGCACCCTTGTCTCGTTAAACGCGTTCCCAAATGATTTAAAAAAAGCGCATCCCCCGCATTACGTTCACTGATAAAATGTTCACGAGATTGCTGTATATACATCGTTAATGCATTTAGAGCGTGCTTACCAATCGGTACTATCCGTTCTTTTTGTTGATAGTTAGTCGTACATTGTACAAAACCTAGTTCCAACTTAATATCCACTACATCTAGCCCTACCAGCTCCGATACTTTCAAGCCACTGGCATACAGCAATTCTAACATTGCTTTGTCTCGTTTCCCAATGACAGTGGTCTCGTCCGGCATTTGTAATAGTTGATTAGCCGTTTCTACACTGATGATGTTTGGCTCTTTATTCTCTGCTTTAGGAGGCGTTATCAGCGCAACAGGATTGTTAACAATAACTCCTTGTCGCTGCAAATATTGAAAAAAAACATTAGTAGAACTAATATAACGAGCGATAGTGGAAGATTTTTTTTGTTCTACCTTTAACTGATAAACATATTTATTCAAATGAAAAGCTTGGACATCACGCCAATGTGTCACTTTATTATCATATAAAAAACGAGATAAAATATGTACATCACGCTCATAAGAAACGACCGAGTTAGGAGATAACCGCTTGTCCAGCTGCAAATAAAGTATAAACTGTTTTATTTCCTGCTCCACCTATACTCCCCTCTTCTCTTGCGTTGTTTACTGCCCATACCAATAAAACAAACGTAAGCGATCAATAATGTTATTACTTTCCAATGTCACTTGCTCTATAGTAAACACTTTAACCGCTTCACCGCGCGGTAGTTTATTCGATTGAAGTGGTGACATTAGATCGAACAACCAATGATACCCACCAGATACAACTAAAACTAAACAAATAAAAACAACAAAAAAAACAATTCGTTTCCAGAACATTTTAAGTGAAATGATCATATATTAGGTACCCCTTTCCAGATAACAGTGCGCTTGCTAAAAAAACCTCATGCTACACCATATGAAACGAGCCTTCCTGATATACCATAAATTAAAAAACAGCTCTGCTTCACAGTGATTACTGGAGACAGAGCTTTCCCGTCATACCTATGCCGGTAATTATTCCAATTTGTTGCATGCTGCACAAATCCCTTGAAAGTCCAATCGATGATCGATAACAGTAAATCCATATTCCACTGCCAACTTCTCTTCCAGTGGCAAAAGCCAGTCCTCTTTCACTTCATCCATCGATCCGCACTTTATACAGATCAAATGATGATGATGATGCTGATTATTATCATTACGCAAATCATATCTAGCAACGCCATCACCAAAATTAAGCTTTTCAACAACATGCAGCTCACTTAGCAGCTCTAATGTCCGATACACCGTAGCTAAACCTATTTCTGGTGCTTTTTCTTTGACTAACAAAAATACGTCTTCCGCACTAAGATGATCCGCTTCATGCTCTAACAAAACACGCAAAGTCGCTTCTCGTTGCAGCGTTAATTTGTAGCCCTGGGACTGCAGTTGTTGTTTTATTTTCTCGATACGGGCTTCCATATTTCCCCTCCTGCAACAGCTATAATCGCAAGATATTATTTTCTATCATTATAGTTGTTACTTGCAGATTAAGTCAAACATTTACATCACATATGTTGCAGCCCATTGAACGATAGTGGGTGATAGATATGTTTTGATAACAACAGCAACTATAAATACGAACACCATTATAATCGCTTGATTAGTATAACGAACGAACAATTGTTTTTCCACTAATTTGTGCTGTAGTACATGCTGCTGAATCATTCTCCAACTATATTGCATAGCGGCAACCGTCACAATTACTAATGCAGGAAGTATTAACAAATTATGTGGTGCTGTAGCTAAAATAGAAATGGTGAGTCCTTTCCAGCTAAATTGTTCGATGAACATCATCGTTGTAAAACCTAATATAGAACCTTTTAAAAATATGAAAACTAGTGACAAAGGTACTCCGATTACAGTCGCTCCTAACCCCCAAATAAGTAATAACCACTTCAATTGTGCCATAAACTCTGTAAAGAATTTAGGTGAATCGACACTACTTGGTTGTTGGAGCATATGTAAGTACTGGGCAATTTCTTGTGAAAGTAATTGTTGTTGATCAAGCGTTATATTGTGAGCAAGAACAATTCCGAATAAATAGCCGGCACCGATTAGACCAATAACAAATGCGTATAAATGTAAATTGCGATTTTTCATAGCTCTCCCACCTCACCCAACTATAGGTTGTCCATGTTATAGGTATGATGAAAGAAGCTATTCTATGACCGATTTGCTGCATTGTTGTTTATTTTTATTGCCACTTACCTGTAGCTAGATACTGTTTCCACGCCAATACTGCCAGCAACGTTTTCGCATCTCCGATCCGTCCATTGGCAATATAAGCTTCCGCTTCTTCTAACGTGATCGTAAATACATTTAAAAACTCATCTTCATCTAGCTGCTGCTGCCCCGACGTCACATCTTTGGCTATGTACAAATGAATCCATTCGTCCGCAAATCCCGGTGAAGTAGCAAACACACGATACAATTGTAATTCCGTAGCAATATAGCCCGTCTCTTCTTCTAATTCACGCGCAGCTGCCGTCTGAGCATCTTCCCCCGGATCTAACTTTCCAGCTGGAATCTCAATCTGCATTTTCTCGAGTGGCTTACGATATTGTTCTACAACTACTAGCTTCTGATCAACTAAAGCAATAACTGCTGCTGCTCCAGGATGCTTCACCAACTCTCTCGTTGCTTCCGTCCCGTCTGGCAATAAAACCGTGTCTACTTGTAGCGAAATTACTTTACCCGAAAATATTTTATTAGTTGCTATCGTTGTTTCCGTTTGTTCCCTTGTCACTTCATATTCCTCCACTATTTGTCACTCCTTATTATTAACCCAAAATATAATTGTTGTCTCATTTTGCATAATATTCTCCCTATCTACATACATTCTAAATACTATATGCACTAGGAGGCGTTTTTCATCAAAGTATACATGGATCATAATCAGTTACGAATCGTAGGTAAAGCTTGGCAAGTGAAATACCAATTACGACGTCTATCCCATCAATTCGGAGCAAAAAGTGCTTTAATTGATATCGTTCAAAAATAACCGACTACCTTCATATTAATAAAGGAGATGTACAGCTTTCCGTTCCACACTTGTACATCTCCTAATTAGGATAAATTCTGTTATTAATATTTAGTTTGCATCCACAGGCTGCTTTATAATTTCTACTACAAGTTCAGCAGTTAACACTAAATTATCCACTTTAATTCGCTCTTCTGTCGTATGAATATGTTCATAACCAACAGCTAGATTGATTGTTGGAACTCCTAAACCATTAAATACATTCGCATCGCTACCTCCGCCAGAATGGAACAGCTTCGCTTCTCTACCGAGCTTGGCAACCGCTTGTTTCGCAACTTCTACAACGGCATCACCATCTGAAAAATGAAATGATGGATACGCTAAATCACTAATAAATTCTGCTTTACCACCACATTCTTGGACAGCTTCTTCCACCGCTAAGCGCATTTTCTCCACTTGCTCATTCAATTTATGCTGCTGGATACTTCTCGCCTCAGCTTCGATTTGAATATAATCACATACAATATTCGTTGGACCTCCACCGATAAGCTTTCCGATATTAGCTGTCGTTTCTTCATCAATTCTTCCAAGTGGCATCTTGGCAATCGCTTTTGCAGCAATTTGAATAGCACTGATCCCATCTTCCGGATTAACACCAGCATGAGCTGATTTGCCATGAATATTCACTACAATTTGTGCTTGTGTCGGTGCTGCTACTGCAATTTCACCGATTTCACCATTAGAATCGAGAGCAAAACCCATTTCTGCTTGTAACAGCGCTGGATCAAGTGCTTTTGCTCCTACTAGCCCAGTCTCTTCACCGACCGTAATAACTAATTGTATCGCTCCGTGAGCAATTTTTTGTTCTTGCAAAATACGTACAGCTTCCAACAATGCAGCTATGCCAGCTTTGTCATCACTGCCTAGAATCGTTGTGCCATCACTACGTATGTAGCCATCTGAACCAAGTTGCGGTTTAATTCCTTTCCCAGGAGTTACCGTATCCATATGACACGTAAATAAAAGTGCTGGCAGCTTTTCCAACCCTTCGGTTGCTTTTATGTTAATAATGAGATTGCCAGCTCCAAATCCTGTTTTCTCCGCTGTATCATCTTCCAACACGTCAAGCCCCAATTGTGTAAACTTTTGCATTAGCACTTTACTAATGGCTGCTTCATCACCAGTTTCACTATCTACTTGCACAAGTTCCATAAATTCATCTATCATTCGCTGTTTGTTAACCATTACTATTTCCTCCAAACGTCATTTTCGTATACAATAGAGTTAATTATTAAATTGACAACATTTTTAGAAAGGAGTTACTTCGTATGCGCCAAAAAAAAATAATCAGAATTGTTGCTATTATACTAGCAGCAGCCATGCTTATTACTACACTCTTCGCCGGAATCGGCTCATTAGCATTATTTTAGACATCCGCTGTATAGCAGCTTGCCGCTTAATATTTTAAACACAGCAAGCTGCTCTCCTTTATTATCTTATGATAACTGCTTCATTTCAACTCGTATTTCTTTATATTTTCTAACGAAAACCAAACCGATCACAAAAAAAAGGCAGCAATTGCTCCGCTGCTTCTTCAACTGTTAACGATAACCCTGTCAAATTGTTAAATGAAGTTACCCCATACTGTTGAATGCCACATGGTATAATTCCGTTAAATCCTTCATATTCGATGCCCGCTTTAATATTCAGCGCAAACCCATGGCTCGTAATAAATCCCCTCGCATGGCGCGATTTATTGAACTTGATTCCAATGGCAGCAATTTTTTCATCTCCGACCCATACACCAGTAAATTCGGCTTTTCTCGTTGCTTTTATTTGATAAGTAGCCAACCAATCGATCATAACTTGTTCCATCGTACGCAAATGCTGGTGTAAGTTTAACCCTTCCGCAGGCAAAAACATAATCGGATAGCCTACCAATTGTCCTGGTCCATGGTATGTAATATCACCGCCACGATCTATTTCAAACAGCGTTATTCCCCGCTCTTGCAACTGCTCTTCTGTATACAATAAATGCTCCATATGTTTGCTCGTTCCAATGGTAAACGTCGGTGGATGCTGAAGAAGGAGCAGCGTATCCTCCCGCTCCCCCTCATCCAACTGCTTCACGTAAGCTTTTTGCAAATCCCATGCAGCAGCATACTCCATCAAGCCTATATACTGGGCATCTAATCGTCGAACCGAGCGATTTATTTCATTGCTCATGATCGTACCCCTTTTCTCTAGTATAGCGTACTCTCCGTATTGTAACTTTCCAAATTATCTTTTACTCGTTGTAAGAAACGACCACAAATGACACCATCTAATATACGATGATCTAATGACAAACAAAGATTAGCCATATATCGGACAGCAATCATATCATTAATAACTACAGGACGCTTCACTATAGACTCAAATGTAACGATAGCTGCTTGTGGATAATTTATAATCGGGTAAGATAAGATCGAACCAAATGATCCCGTATTATTTACTGTAAATGTCCCGCCTTGCATATCATGAAGCTTTAATTTCCCTTCCCGTGTTTTTCGGGCAAGTTCATCGATTTCTCGCGCCAAACCGGCGACATTTTTTTGATCAGCATTTTTAATAACAGGTGTCATTACGGAATCTTCCGTACCAACAGCAAGCGATATATTAATATCACGCTTTACAATAATTTTTTCATCTGTCCAACTAGAATTCATAATCGGATAATCTTTTATGGCATTTACTACCGCTTTTAATAAAAATGCTAAGTAAGTTAAATTGACACCTTCACGCTTACGAAATTCGTCTTTAAGCTTATTACGCAGCAACACGATGTTCGTTACATCCACTTCAATCATCGTCCAACCATGCGGTATAGTCGTTGCACTTTGCTGCATATTACGAGCAATCGCGCTCCGTATCGGAGTTACATCAATATAAGATTCCCCTTGACCCGTTGTAGCAAATGGTTCTACTTCGATTTTAGGTAACGGTGGCTGATCAGATAGATGAATACCAGTAGAACGAACTGGCTCTTCTTTCACTTCTGACGCTTGCGGTGCTTGTTTTGCTTGTTCATGAGCTCCAGAAGCAACATAATTCAGAACGTCCTTACGTGTAATTCTACCACCAAGCCCTGTTCCCGTTAATCTTGACAATTGAATACCATGCTCAAGTGCTAACTGCTGAACGGCTGGTGAATATCTATTCTTCAAAGAAAGTTCACCCGCTTGCTCTTTACTCGCCTCTTGCTGCGTGCCAGCTTCATTTTCCATTTGATCCTCCATCACGATTGGCTGATCATTAGCAGATAATGTATCACTAGTTTCCAGCAATGCAATAGCTGTACCAACAGGTACGGTTTCACCATTGCCTACCAATATTTTTTTAATTGTGCCAGAATAGGTAGCCGGCAACTCAGCAGTTACTTTGTCCGTTAAAAGATCACAAATCGGTTCGTATTTTTCTACATAGTCACCTGGTTGCTTCAACCATTTATCTATCGTAGCGGATACGAGTGATTCAGCAAGCTGAGGCACGACGATTTCCACCATTTTCTTCATAACTACCATCTCCTAATATAAAGCCAATTGTTTCATCGCATCTTTCAGCTTTTCCTTATTTAACATGAAAAACTTTTCTCCTGGTGGATTAATCGGCATTGCCGGTACATCCGGACCACAAAGACGCATAATAGGTGCGTCTAATTCGTATAAAAGCTCCTCCGCAATAATGGCTGACACTTCTGCTCCAATACCACCAGTGCGGTTATCTTCATGTACAATTAATACTTTGCCTGTTTTGCGTACTGCTTCCAAAATGGCTTCTTTATCAAGTGGTTGTAACGTTCGTAAGTCAAGTATGTGCGCTTCGATACCTTCTTCAGCAAGTTCAGCCGCAGCTTGTTCAGCAAACATTAACGGTAAACTATAACTAATAACAGTAATATCTGTCCCTTCCCGCAAAACATTCGCTTCCCCAATTGGTACAACATAGTCATCGTCCGGCACGTCACCACTCACTAATTTATATGACTTTTTATTCTCAAAGTATAGAACAGGGTCCGGATCACGAACAGCAGCTTTTAGCAACCCTTTCGCATCATACGGACGATACGGAGCCACAATTTTCAGTCCCGGAGTACCAAAAAAAACAGATTCCGGACACTGCGAATGATATAAACCTCCGAATATCCCGCCACCGATTGGCGCTCGAATTACGATTGGACAGCTCCAATCATTGTTAGAGCGATACCGAATTTTTGCCGCTTCACTAATAATTTGATTCGCTGCTGGAAACATAAAATCGGAATATTGCATCTCCGCTATCGGCTTCATACCATACATAGCAGCGCCAATCGCTACTCCAGCAATCGCTGATTCACTAAGTGGTGTATCTAATACTCTTTCTTCTCCAAACTGCTCCTGCAACCCTTTTGTCGTTGTAAAAACGCCACCCTTTACGCCAACGTCTTCACCAAGAATAAACACTTGATCATCCCGTTGCATTTCTTCTTGCATCGCAAGTTTAATCGCATCTAGATAATTCATCTTTGCCATTGCCCATTCCCTCCCCCATTATTACTGTTCGGCATATACATGCAGCAATGAAGATTCTGCTGATGGGAATGGTGCTTGATCAGCATAATCTGTTGCATCATCAAGCATTTGACGCAATTGCTGTTCAAATTGCTCATCTTGCTGCTCATCCCATAAACCACAATCCACCAAATATTGCTTATATCGAGGTAGCCCGTCTTTCGCTCTATGTTCATCCACTTCTTCCTTCGTGCGATAAACAAGATCATTATCCGAAGTCGAGTGTGGTGATAGCCGATACATCATCGCTTCAATCAAAGTTGGACCTTCTCCTGCAACAGCACGCTCTCTAGCTTCTTTCACATACTGATAAACGACAAGTGCGTCGTTCCCATCGATCTGATGACCTGGGAATCCATAGCCAGCAGCACGAGATGCTACACTTGCAGCCAGTTGTTTTCTAACAGGAACTGATATTGCATATTGATTGTTCTCACACATCATAATTACTGGTAACTTATGCACACCTGCAAAGTTACATCCTTCATGAAAATCTCCTTGGTTGCTAGATCCTTCACCGAAGGTAACAAAACTAACGAAAGATTTGCGCTGCATTTTGGCTGCCAGTGCAAAACCTACAGCATGCGGCACTTGGGTCGTCACAGGAGATGAACCTGTAACTATACGTAACTTCTTATATCCGAAGTGTCCTGGCATCTGTCTGCCTCCACTATTTGGATCTTCCTCTTTAGCAAAAACAGATAACATCAAGTCTCTAAGTGTCATACCTACACTAAGCACAAACCCATAATCACGATAATAAGGCAAAAAATAATCTTGATCATGATCTAATGCAAATGCAGCCGCTACTTGTGCCACTTCATGTCCAATGCCGGACACATGAAAATTCACTTTGCCAGCTCGTTGAAGCAACAATACACGTTCATCGAAACGGCGTGCTGTAATCATTACTTTGTACATATCAACAGCTTTTTCATTACTCAAACCTAACTCCACATGTGACAATTGTTGCTTTACTATAGACGATTGGGACATAGATTGACGCCTCCTATCCAATTCGTATCATTTTTACCTTTTGCAAACTAAACTGCATATACCATTTATCCACTACTAGCAAGCTACATATCTTATAGTATATAGTACTTAGCAGTAATTTATATCAGATACTATCACCTGGTACTAATACCATGTCTTATATTATACTCCTTCTTATTAAAAAATGAAATAATCATTCCTTAAAAAGAAAAAGATTGGCCATCTACAGCGAGCATTGCTTCATAAATCGCTTCAGATAGAGAAGGGTGTGCATGTGCTAATTGCCCGACTTCCCAAGGTGTTGCGTTCAACCAACCAGCAAGAGCCGCTTCCCCTATTAGATCCGTAGCTTGCGGACCTACAATATGAACACCAAGTATATCGTTTGTCGCCACATCCGCAATCACTTTTACAAATCCGCCAGTATCTCCGATAACATGAGCTTTGCCAATCGCTTGAAATGGAATTTTGCCGATTTTAATTTGTTGATGCTGTTCTTTTGCTTGCTTTTCTGTTAATCCTATCGACGCAATTTCTGGTTTAGAATAAATACATCTGGGTATATGCTTTGTCGTAAATTCCTGCGGTTTCTGTTCCAACATATGTTCAACAGCAATAATCCCCATACGGCTAGCCGCATGAGCTAACTGAATAGTACCGATACAATCTCCAATCGCATAGATATGCGGTTCACTCGTTTGTCCAAAACTATTAACTACAATACCTTTATCGCTATACGTAACATCCGTATTTTCTAATCCCAAACCATGGACGATAGGTGCTCTTCCAATAGCAATCATTAATTTGTCTGCTTGCAGTACAATTGATTTGTGTTCAGATTGTGCTTCTATTACAACAGCATTCGCTTCTACTCGGTAACTTTCCGCAGCGATCTCTGTACTCGTCAATATACGAACGCCTCTTTGTTCCAACTGTTTCGTTAATTCAGCAGCACTATCCCGATCTTCCCCAGGCAATAGCTGGTCTGCTGCCTCGACTATCGTTACCTGCACCCCAAAATCTTGCAGCATAGATGCCCACTCCACACCAATGACTCCACCACCGATAATAATCATCGATGCTGGTAACTGCTCCATTTGTAATGCTTCGTCGCTTGTCCACACATAACTTTTATCTATATTTAAGTTTGGAATTGTTTTCGGCTTCGCACCAGTAGCAATAATTAATTGTCCAAACTGCACTGTTTCCATTTCCCCGTTAACTAATTCCACAGCTAAAGAATCCGTACGTGGCGAAAAAATCGAAGGACCTATTAATCTTGCTTTTCCCTCCACTAATTGAATGCCATTTTTTTTCATTAAATATTGCAAACCTATATGTAATTCATCTACCGTTTTCTGTTTGCGCAGCTGTACTTGATCGAATTGTACGCTCACATTTTCAGTTGATACAGCAATGCCATATTGATCTGCTGCTTGCAACAATTGATATACTTCTGCACTACGAAGCAATGACTTACTCGGTATGCACCCTCGATGCAAACACGTACCGCCTAG
Source organism: Paenibacillus yanchengensis (assembly GCF_042684845.1). Lineage (NCBI taxonomy): Bacteria > Bacillati > Bacillota > Bacilli > Caryophanales > Paenibacillaceae > Paenibacillus > Paenibacillus yanchengensis. The sequence continues at coordinate 192,721 of NZ_JBHUMH010000012.1, forward strand.
TTTATTTTGTTCGACAATTACTACTTTTTTACCTAGCTGAGCAGCCCTTATCGCCGCTGTATAGCCGCCAGGACCACCACCTAGTATCGCTATATCCGCTTCAATCGTCATCGAACTTCCCTCCAGCTACATATGTCTCATTATATACAGAATACCTACTAACAATCAAAATAAGAAGTGATAAGTGTAATGCATTTTTATAGTAATAAACAAGTGAAAAAACAGAAAATTTTCGATAATTATAATGAAAACAGTTACAATTGCTTGACAATATGCTAAAATACAATCATTTAGACTAAATAAATCAAATGATGCCCTTTCTTCTTGTTCCAGAACAAGGTATCATTATATCAGTTATAACAGAAGGAGAATCGCTGGATATGAAACAAATCACTGCTCGATTTATAGCCATTATGTTGCTTGTCATTCCTGGCATCGTTGCTTGCTTAGGATTTCTCAATATGAAAAACGCCGTATTCCATTACTTCTCTGCTTTCGGAGACAGTGCCACCACGCCTAACTTTGAATGGTGGTTATTTATTTCTGGATTTGTTATGTTTTTCATTGGCGTTGGATTTATTGGCGGCTGGATATTTTTCCGCGATCGGAAACGGAATTATGTCTCCACAAAATTCAAAGAAAAACGTCCACGACCACCTAAACCGGGTTCCACTGGAACACCACCATCCCCACAATCACAACAATAAACAATAAGATACTTATCAAAAGAGCTGATCCTTCGCCTTGTTTTTGCGAACAGATCAGCTCTTTTATTACAACTGCAATAACAACCGAGCCACCGTAAAATAAATAACCAATCCCGTTCCATCTACTAACGTCGTAATAAATGGACCAGAGATAACAGCCGGGTCGGCTTTTAACTTATGCAACAATAACGGAAGCACAGCAGCTACTAATGAAGCCCAAATGACGATGGCTAACGCTGTAATCCCAACAACTAATCCTACATTATATTCTACACCAAGCATCCACGCTCTTGCAAAAGCAATAATAGCTATCGATAAACCAGTTAATAAACCGGTAGTTAATTCTTTTCTCACCACTTTAAAAATATCTTTAAACTGCACTTCACCCATTGCCAGCGCTCTTACTAAAGTCGCAACCGTTTGCGTCCCTGTATTTCCACCTGTACCAATCAATAAAGGAATGAAAAAAGATAAGGCAATAACTTCCGATAACGTTGTTTCATAATGACGCATAACATTTCCAGTATACGCCTCTGCTACGAACAAAATTAACAACCAAACAATTCGTTTGCGATACAATTGGAACGTAGACGTCTGAAAGTATGAATTTTCGAGCGGCTCACTACCACCCAATTTATGAATATCTTCTGTCGCTTCTTCCCTCATCACATCAATAACATCATCCACCGTTACAACACCGATGAGACGTAACTGTTTATCTACTACCGGAACAGCTACAAAATCGTAACGCGACAACAACTCCGCTGTCTCTTCTTGCTCCATCCATGCTGAAACAGATACAGCAGGAGCAATTATTTGTTCTAATTGCGTACTTGGCTGGGTGATAATAATATTTTTTAGCGACACAACGCCTAACAATACCCCCATCGCATCTATCACATATATATAAGACGTAAACTTAGCCGTCCGCCCAACTTTACGTATATGTTTCAACGTTTGTTCTGCTGTCCATTTCCCTCTAGCCGAAATATAATCGACTGTAGCCAAACTACCAGCCGTATCTTCCGGAAATGTCATCAACATCTCCACTTTTGTTCGATACTCATCAGGCAACAATTTCAACATATTTACAGCTTGATGCCGATGAATCGCTAACATCATATCAGCAACGACATCACCAGATATCTCCCTTAATATAGCAGCTGCTTTTTTAGCACTTAACCGATGTAATATCGAATATTGATGCAGTGGCATCAGTTGCTCGATTACTTCAGCAGCACTAGTTGGTGTAAGCAACGTCACGAACATCAATTGGCGCTCTTGATCCAGTTTTTCCATACTTTCCGCAAGATCAATTGGGCGATAAGAAGCGACCGTATCTTGTAGAGTTGCTTGTTCACCTTGATCAATTAATAATACCAACTGTTCCAAATTCATAATAACTACCTCCTTCGTTCTATATGCAACGTCAGAGCATGGATATATGTACATTATTTGGGGAGAATGCTATAATCATTATACGACTATAAACGATTAACGACTATAGTCATATAACACTATAAATCTATAGACGTTTAATGTCAATAGTCAACTTCCATACGCTGGGGGCAATACAGATGAGTCCAAAATACAAACTAATTTGTAATCTAAATAATATTCTCCAAACAAAAAATATTACTCCATACAGACTTGCAAAAGATACCCAAGAACGAATCGGTACGATCTATAAACTAGTTAGCAACGACATAGAAGACGCTAGAATTCCCGCAACATTAATAGCAAATATATGCGGTTATTTAAATATTACGATGGGTGAACTGTTTACGGTCATTCCACTCGAAGAGCATGTAGAATAACACACTTTGATTATAAAGGATAAAATAAGGAGGGAAAGCAATCGATGGACGAAGTGACTAAAACAATAAATCATCGGTAGAAATAGCTAAACAAAATTTAGTCTACATTCAAACAGAAGAATTCACACCTAATAGTCCTCATGTAGGTAAATTACTTTTTGGTTTTTTTCTCATCATTTTAAACTTATTTTTACTTTTCGTTATTCCGTTTCTTTTCTTAATCCCACTCGCAGCTTTAATTTTTGGTATTATAATGATCGTTCTATCCTTTATCTCTACTAAAAAAGAAGCCTGTCCTATTTGCGGTGGCGATGTTAGTATCGTTTCCGATACAGTAAACACAACATGTTCAAAGTGTAAGTCCAACTTAATAATAGATTGGAAAGTAGCAGAATAAATTATTCCTCCAAAAAAGTCATCGATAGGGTGCATCAACTGTGCTGTACTACACTACTATTTTATACATAAAATCATGCTATTTATTCTATATCGAAAAACTGATCTACAAGCCCATTGTAAACATTTCGGTGTCGGGCTAATCCCTATACCGAATCGTTACATTGGCATATTATTGAATCACAATCACATTATTTTCAAGAACTTGTTAACAGCATTATCCTCTTCTGAAAGCCACCACGTTCTTCACGCTTTCTTTGACGAATATTCTCTAGTTCTTCCCTTACAACCCCTTTGCTTTCGGCAATACTATATATAATCTCTAACAAATCAGACAATTCTTCCATCTGCTCGTTTACATTCTTCGCTTGAAGAAATTCATTTAATTCTTCTTGCAACTTCAATTTTAATGCCACCTCATATTCTTCCTCATTGAGAAAGCTAATGTCACATTGCTGACCATTAGTTTCAACAATTTGTGGTATTTTATCACGTACAAGCTTATTATATATTTTCAACTCCAAGCCTCCCGTTCATTTTAAACCTATTCTCTAATCCAATTTGTTTTAATGATAACTTGTTGCAGAGACAGTCCACCTGTATTCTTCGACTCCTATATTCACCCTCAGTGCATTGTAATAAAATCCATGTTTTATCTAGCCACTGTGTCATCATATCCATAATAGAACGTCATTTCCCAAAGGCAGTGGGCAATAAAGCTTTCATTTGACATAGTATCTAATGACTTCTTGTCAATGTAGTAACCTAGCCATTCATTAAATTTGCTTGATGCTATAGAGTAGCCAGTCCATTCGTCGTCCTTACCACTAACGTCAAAAGAGAGTGAATCATCATCTTCATCAAACGCATTGGTACATATCCATTCACCATCAATTTCTTCTTGGAACACATTGATATAAATGTACATATTAGTTTCGTTATCTTCAGGTATAATCAATTTCAGTTTTTCATATAGCATACTAAACTTTTCAAATCTGTCTTTTTTAGTTGGATATTGGACAATAAACTTTTTCCAAACCTTTGTAAAATCTGTAATGGAAATCAACTCTTTGAATGTCTGCATATTTCCACCACCATCTAAAGGTTTCCAATTGAGGTCACGTATATCATCGTTAGTGGGTTTCCTAACAGATTGTTTACAACTTTCCTCACATGCCCCAAACTTTAGAAAATTCTTCTGCCCTTGTCTTAAGGATGCTATGTTTGCTCCACCCTCATAGTCAGGGTCATCCAATTGAACACCATCATCTTCCCAAAAACAAATTTCACATATATCATAAGTACCTGGAGGTTCTTCATCTAATGTCTTATAGCCGCAACAAGGACAAGTATATTTTATTATCATTTTCATTCACTCCATATTGTATAAAATCGTGCTTTCTTGTTTCTTGGCTAGCTAAAGACATACAAGTCGAAGTGTATTTCTGCACCTATTGAAATTTCTAAATCTATTATCCTACTTCCTAAATACATCGCAGGCATTTCATTGTTTTCAATTTGAACAACTATTATAAACAAAAAGGATAAATCATTATTGCTTTTGATTTCTTGGAGTTCATATTGTTTGTTTTCAAGGACATTAAGAAGTAAATTCAGCTGTTCATTTATATCATTAGATTCTGATAACCTGTGCTTAATTCCCAAGCAGTTTCTTTTCTATAATGAGTATTAGTTGAAATAATGTTGGGATTTTGGGGTCTAACGATTTTATCACCTTTATTGTGCTTTCTGTTGGTTCAATTTCAAGTTTATTTGTTACTTCATCCGATGAAAACATCTCACCAAAAATTTTGAAATAAGCCATTACTTTTGTTTTGTCCAATAAATTATACCACCTTCGATAAAATCATTCTTACAATAAAACAATTGTACCATGTACTGGAATAAACATCTTTATCGTATCGTTAAATTTTACTGTGTCGCTGACTAGTAGTGCTGCTATACCCCTTTCATCATTCATGCAACTTCATGTTGATGTAAACTATCCCCCCATTCGCCTAAAGAACTAGAGTTCTATCCTAGTCATCGATGCTTACGTTGATAGATTAGTCCTAGAAGAATTGGGGTTTTAGGTGTATTCGGGTACCAAAGCGGGGCAAAAACCTTATCGTAGGGAGGACCTTCTTAAGCCCTATCTTTACTGCTATATGAACGGCATCCGCTCCTTCGCAAAATGAAAAACGAAACGAAACATTGAACTGATGTGGCTGATAGGCAAACTCCAGCCGGACCATGGCACTTTATCTGCTTTCATGAAGAATAACCAAATGGCTATAAAAAGCTGTTTAAAGAGTTCACCTTAAAGTTAGAAAATACGTGCTTGTCTGGGCACTCGGCAAAGAAAAAACCGCCAGATTTGACGGTCAAATAATACATAAATATTTACTCGAGTTTAGAAAAGTCTACTGCATATGTAACAGATATTTCTTTCCCTGCATAGAGATATACCAATTCCGCTTTCTTACTAAAGTCAACTTCACTCAAATCAAAGTAAACCAACAAAATGTTTTGATATGCTGGCGATTTGAAGGATTTGACGATACAATTAATAAAGGCGCATTATGTGGTGTTTGCCAAGTTAATTGCAAAGAGTTCTCCACCTCACACTTTACAGGCACACTGTTTGTAATATTAATCCAACATGCTAAGCCATTAGCATTATTATTATTTACATCATCTATACCGCGTTCTCTCGCATGTAAATATAGCAATCCCAGGCTCACTAAATGTATCATTTGTGATAATTTTAAACTTGTTCCCCTGTATCATAAACTCTTCACTACTTACAAGGTTCAGATTTATTGAAGCGATAGACAAATATTCTGTTACCTTATTCTGTATGAGTGTTAACACTTTGCCTTCTCTAAACGACGGATTACTATTGTCTATAAAAGCGTGTACAGCCTCAAAACGACAATCAAGATTGAACAAGATTTTATGTAGAACATGCCTAATAAACACCTTGCTCTCTGCATCGTCACTCGATGGAAGCAATCTAACTTTTCGCTCTAGCTGATCTATTCTATTTTGTAACGAATCAGCAAAATCATAAACAATCATATCATCAAATTTAAGGCATGCCAGAAGTTGAGAATTGTTAGCAATAGATTCGAGTACAAATAATGCTTTTTGGTAGATTTCTTTCTTATTTTAGCTTGATGTAGGAATGTATGCATCCTTTCGATTGTTTACAGTAAATTGATCAAACAAAAAAGTCTACCGATGTGGTAGACCTGATTGTTGCCTATGTTTTTATTATTTATTTGTGTTTTCCCTAATATGTGTAAGTAGTCTAATGATTTCACCGAAACCAACGGTAAATAGGGCAGTAATAGCAGTAGTAACAATAATTGATATACCATATACCCACCTCAAAGGATGTGGTTCATGTATATATGTATACGTTGATAGTGGGTCTTTTAAAGTTGCAATAATTAAAATACCTACAATAATGCCTATGATCAATTCTGCAATACCTATTTTATAGAACAAATCAGCAATTGGATTAGTTTTATATGTATTGGTTCGAACAGGTTGATTCTGAATAATTTTATCTATTTCGCTGTTCATATACTAACCTCTTTTCCTCTGAGCTAATAAAAATGAAACGAAAAAATTCAATAATGATAATGATACTATTGCAATCGATACTAATTCGTATTTATTGAACATACCAAATGACATAGTTGATAAAATTAATTTTGGCGAAAGTTTCAATATTGTTTGTAAAACTAAATAGATTGCTACACCACATATAGCGATAATTGTTGCTGGTTTTAATTTCATAACATCCAATCCTCCAACCCCTATATTTTCCATAATGATATCATGATTTACAAACTAGGTCTATAGTATTAGGAAAATAATAGGCTAATGGTCTGTCAATCCTGACTAAATGGCACAGTATCTTTGACAAAATATAATTGTAAAATTATTTATCTATTTATGATTTATCTTCTGGATTCGGTTCAAAAATCATATCATCAATCATGCCGTGAGAATAAAGTTCTTGACTCTCATATGTCAAAAATCCATTTTTTATTTTCTAATTTTGAAATTTTCCATTTATGCGAAAGTGGATATGCTTCCACCCCTCATTTTCGTTTTGAGGTATCGACTATGCCACCTTTATGTAACCACTCTGCGTTTATGCATACCTCTTTTCATACATATAACCTACCTGCTCACAACTCACCAATGAAAAACTAGCATAATAAACTGACATTATTCCCCTACGAACATCTATATCACTGCTAATTGGATAGTAATTATCCGCTCCTTATAAATAAAAAATAGAAGCAGCTCTCGCTACTCCTAATATACAAAATATGCTATAATCAGACTCATGCAATAGTTTGGCTTATATGGGCGGTCGGCTACCTCCATGAAAGGAGGGATGCCTTATGACAGTATACGAAGCACTTATTTTAATGCTTACATTTGGTTTATTAATCGTTGCGATACTGTCATTCAGAAACGACAAATAGACCGCCCCTGTGACAAGGTAATCGGTCTATTTTTACGTATTATCACGTTCAGAGCCTACCGCCCTTAAAAGCGGTTATTGTAGAACTGGAGTCATGTTACCAGCATGGCTCCTTTGTTATATCCATATTATCACTAGCTAAATATAATTTCAATACCAACTAAACCTATATGACATAAAAAATTGTACGAAATCACTCTTAATTGATTATTGTTTAGACATACAATTTCCCTGATTTCCTCGCCTGTACAGCTAGTGCATGACTATTGACTAAATCATCATGATTCTTATACTGTCTGATATGACCTGATTGCACTTTTTTTGCATCTTCAATTTGAAACGTGTCTTTAAGGTACATTTCAATAAGTCGTAGCATTTGCTCATAGATTACTAACGTTTTACGTGACAGATTTTTTGAGGAACAGTAAAGCATGAAATTATCAAGTTGAAACTCAAAATTAGTCAAAAAAATCACTCCTCCACTGGGAATAGACTACCCAATAAAGAAGTGAAATTTATACGTTTATCGTAATGTTGTTCATAGGTTTATAATGGGAGGTTTCAAACACATTTACCAGAATTGGTTGGTATATTATTCCTCGAAAACCCTTACCAACCTAGCTCTAAGACACCTTATTCTCAATTCTCAGCTTATCTGCCACCATCGCTATAAATTCGCTATTCGTTGGCTTGGATTTGCTAATGTTGATGGTGTAGCCGAATAAATGGCTGATGCTGTCGATGTTGCCACGTGTCCATGCGACTTCGATTGCATGACGAATCGCTCTTTCGACGCGAGATGGCGTTGTTTTGAATTTTTCGGCAATGGCAGGATATAATGTTTTCGTAATTGCGCCCAATATTTCAATGTTATTATAAACCATTGTAATTGCTTCTCGTAAATACTGATATCCTTTAATGTGCGCTGGAACACCTATTTCGTGAATAATGCTTGTAATGCTGGCGTCCAAATTTTTTCCTTTTGCCATAGGAACTACATTTGTTTTAATGACTGACGTAAAGTTGTTAGCAAAGGATGATGATACATTTGTAGTCATTCCACCAACTAATTGTCTTATTCTGCTTGTCAATAATTCTAGATCGAATGGTTTTAAAATATAATATGATGCACCTAACTGTACTGCTTTTTGTGTAATGCTTTCTTGACCAAAAGCGGTTAACATAATTACTTTGGGACTTGATGAACCTAGATCCATATCACGCATACGTTCTAAAACACCGAGTCCATCCAGATGCGGCATAATGATATCCAATATAAGTACATCGGGTAGCTTTGAAGATGTTTCTAAATACTGCAATACCTCTTCTCCGTTATAAGCTACACCACAAACATTCATATCACCTTGCTCAGATATGTATTCAGATAATAAGCTTACAAATTCTCGGTTGTCATCAGCCAACAATATATCGATTTTGTGCAAAGCAAAATCCTCCTTTAATTTGTACTTATCTGTTCGTTCTTATAGTTGTGTAACTGTAGTTTTCGACACAGACTATGAAATTCCTTCTGTCGAAAAATTTTTTTGTTTATTTATTTTTAAAAATTCGCTATAATTAATATTTTGTAACAACATCTGATTGGATTCGAATTCATTCGACAAAAAAAATAAAACAGACACCTTTTTAGGAGGCGTCCGTTTTAATAATTTATACGGCGATAGGCAATGGATGATTAATCTCATCTGTGATAAAAGATTGGGATGGAGTCGCCTTAATGACGTCTGCATCTTGCAACATCCACTCAATAAAACAACCATAACCAGATGATGGATCATTTACAAAAACGTGTGTTACTGCTCCAATAAGTTTGCCATTTTGCAATATAGGACTACCTGACATCCCCTGTACAATTCCACCGGTTTTCTCCAGCAATCTTTTGTCTGTAATTTTAATTACCATACCTTTTGTTGCAGGTGCATTTTGTTTGGTGACATGTGTAACTTCAATATGAAACCTTTCGACCTTCTGCCCATTAACAACTGTCCATATTTCTGCTGGTCCAGTTCTAACATCTTCAGAAAAAGCTACTGGCACAGGTTGTAAACTATATCCTTCTTTAGGAGCACTATGCATTTTACCAAAAATACCAAATGCCGTATTGCGTTCCACATTACCAAGTACTTGATCTTCTTTCACAAATTGCGCTCGTTTTTCACCAGGTTCACCAGTTTGGCTTTTGTTAATTGAAGTTACATTGGACTGCAACACTTTACCTTCTCCAACTTCTACAGGTGTTTGTGTATCCATGTCCGTTATAACGTGCCCAAGCGCTCCGTAACGACCTTTTGCCGGATCATAGAACGTTAGAGTGCCAACACCCGCTGCTGTATCTCTAATATACAATCCCAAGCGCCAAGACTTATCGAATGAATCAAAAGTAGGAGCAAGTACTGTTTCTTTTATTAAGCCATTTCGCTTATATTTAATTTGAAGTGGTTTCTTTTTATCGGTATGTTTGCGTAATAAATCGGCCACTTGCTGAACCTCGGTAACTTTTGAACCATTGATATTTGTAATTAAATCACCGAGCTTCAATCCTGCTTGTTCACCAGGAGATAACTTAGTCCCAGTTCCATCGGCAACTTGATGATGCCCCACAACAAGTACACCAGCAGATTTCACTTTTACTCCGATCGTCTGCCCACCAGGAATAACTTTCAGATCCGGTATTACATTAACGTCAATCGTTTTAATAGGAATCTTACCGAATAATTTCATTTGTAACTTGGTGTGACCACTCTGTGAAGGCTGTAAAGCTAACGGGTTTTTCAAATTAACAGATACTGTTTGTGCTGTAGAACCATTAATTTTTAGCACTTGTGGGTTAACGGTCGCTTCTGCTTGTACGGGTACTCCATATTGCAAATGCTTCAATTGCCCTGTGAATAACCTTAATTCATTAGGAATGGAAACAAATTGCTGAAAAGTGGAGGAGCTGCTAATCAAGCAGATAATAAGTACGAGTAAAAGACCGAACCACCGTTTCCGTTGACTGGAATTCAATGATCTCACGCTCCCTGACTTTCCATCGCAAGACGAAAAAAGTTATATCGCCACTGGCGTACTTATAAGTTACCCCGTGCTCCCCGTTTTATGTCCATAAAAGATTCCCTTTATTAGATCGTTTAAGCACCTTTTAAACCATGTGCCAAATCAAGCATTTCTTGTGCATGATTGCGAGTTTTTTCCGTAACTTCTACGCCACCTAGCATACGGGCTAATTCTTCTATACGCGCTTCTTGTACAAGCATAGTTACCCCTGTTGCCGTTCGATCCTGTACTACTTGTTTACGAATTTCATAATGATGATCTGCCATACATGCTACTTGTGGCAAATGTGTAATGGAAAACACTTGGCATCTCAATGCAAGATTTGACATACGTTCTGCAATTGCTTGCGCTGCTCGTCCACTAACACCTGTATCGACTTCATCGAAGATAAGGACAGGTACTTGATCAATTTCGGAAAAAATACTTTTTAATGCAAGCATAATACGTGACATCTCACCACCGGAAGCAATTTTTGCAAGTGGCTTTAATGGTTCACCGGGATTAGATGATAACATAAATATTGCTTCATCCATACCATTGTTGTTCAATCTAATTTCATTATCATGATCGGTCAGAACATCAATTTTAACGTTAAATTTCACATTTGGCATTTGCAACAATTTAAGCTCTTGTTCAATATTGCTGGCAAGCTCAGTAGCCGCATGTTTGCGCAGCAAAGATAGTTCTGTCGCTAATCGTAATGCATCGTCCATTAATTGACGTTCCTGCTTCGCTAACTGTTCCAATATAGCATCACGATTTTCAATCTTGTCACGTTCTGTTTGGATAACTTGTAAATATTGCAGTATCTCTGCAATCGATTCGCCATACTTTCGCTTCAAACTGTTGATCAATGCAATCCGATCATCTACTTCGATTAGCAGTTGCGGATCTACATCAATATTGTCTCGATAATCACGCAACTGGAATGATGCATCTTCCGCTTGATAATAAGCGTTAGATAATTGTTCATGTAAAGGTGAAAGCATTTCTTTGTCGTAAGACATAATCGATTCTAGTTTGCTAAGCGCTGTCGCCAACGCATCAATTGCGCCCGCTTCACGTAACAATGTATAGGCTTCATTAGTATGATCAATTAACTTGGTAGCATGCATTAATTTTTGTTTTTCTTCTAATAATATTTCATCCTCACCAATAGTTAACGCAGCGCTTTGAATTTCTTCCATTTGAAAAGAATAAAGATCGTACATTTGAGCACTCTGTCGAGTTGTTTGTTCTAATTGCTTCATCTCTGCTCTTACCTGTTGTAACTGTTTATATATGTGCTGATACGAGTGCTTGCGATCGGCAAGCAAATCACCTGCGTATAAATCTAACCATTCCAAGTGTCTTTCCGTTTTAAGTAATGACTGATGCTCGTGCTGCCCATGAATATTAACAAGAAACTCTCCTACTTCACGCAACATCGTCATCGTTACTAATTGCCCATTAATTCGACTGGAACTTTTTCCAGCAGCCGAAAGCTCACGACGAATGACTAGTGCCTCATCTGCAGCAGCATTAATACCGATTTTGTGTAATACGTTCCAAACAGGATGTTGGGCTGACAAATCGAACATTGCTTCTATGACCGCTTTATCACATCCATGACGAACCATTTCTGCGGAGCCGCGACCACCAATTACTAAACCAAGTGCATCAATTAGTATTGATTTTCCTGCTCCTGTTTCACCTGTTAATACATGAAATCCTTGACGAAAGGTCACATCAACTTGTTCAATAACTGCTAAATTTTTAATCGCTAACTCACGCAACATTACTAGTTCCTCCTCTTAATTCAATTGCTCTAATAATCGTTCGACGACTTCGGCACTTTGCTTCTTCGTCCTACAAATGATGAGAATCGTATCATCACCACAAATTGTTCCCATCACTTCTGCCCAATCCATGCTGTCAATTAAACCGCCTATCGTATGAGCGGTCCCAGGCATACATTTCAACACAACAAGATTATCTGTAAAGTCAATATGGGTAAAATGATCCAAAAGGGCCCGCTTCAATTTATGTATAGGATGTTGTTTCTGCATATCAACAGGTAAGGAATAACGATATTTCCCTTCTTCTGCTGGTACCTTAATTAACATAAGTTCTTTCATATCACGAGAAACCGTTGCTTGCGTTACGTTCATGCCACTTTCACGCAATGCATTCACCAATTCTTCTTGCGTCTCAATCAATTGATTGGACACGATTTCTCTTATTTTGTACTGCCTAATTCCTTTCACACAAAGCTCCTCCATTCATTATTCTCCACTAATCAAATAAAAAAGTTACTTTATGCAGGGAATCATCATTACCATCCACGACGATTACCCCCACGCAATGGGGCAATACAAGCGAATATATTAAGAAAGAATCACGCAAACTGTTAGCAGTAAATTCAATAGTACTACCCGCTTTAACAAGCTTAACAATATAAGTGGCGTGATCTTTCTCCACGATGTAATCAATATGTAATCTCGCTGTATGTGACAGCGGTTTATCATTTATTTCAATTGGAATACGAACGATATGTTTACTGGAATGTACCGTATAGCCTGACTTTGTCAGTAATTTCACTACTGGATCTTCTTGATCTACAGGTTGACCTTTACCGAGAGTAATAGCATTCATCGCTACAGGTGTATGTAACCAACGATATAGAAACCGATACAACCATATAATAATTATTACCGCAAAAATCGCCATTATGAACAAGTCTACGTATTTCATCACCGAAATGCCTCCCACTTAGATAAATCGATTAAGCGAACGCTTGTTTGGTTATTCTTAGTGTATCAAATATTTTCAACATAGTAAAGCAAAAAGATGCCAAACCAGCATTTTACTGTTCAGCATCTTATCTTGTTTGATTATTTATTTGTTACCAAAGGTTGCTCGAGCATCATCTACTGTTTGCTCTAAGTGTGCATGCGAAGGTACTAGCTCAGCAGTATCTCCTGTGTGTAACCAATGTGCCAAAAATTCAATATTACCTTCTCCACCAGTAATTGGGGAATAAGTAATACCAAGCAAACGAAAGCCGGTTTGAGCAGCAAATGTAGTAATCGATGAAAGTACTTCTAAATGTACAGATTTTTCCCGAACTACACCTGATTTTCCTACTTTTTCTCGCCCAGCTTCGAATTGTGGTTTTATCAATGCTACTACTTCTAATTTTTCTCCAGCAAGCTGCCCTAGTACGGGCAAAATAAGCTTTAAAGAAATAAAAGAAACATCAATAGAAGCAAATTCTGGTTTAACATCATTAACATCACTTGACTGCATATGCCGAAAATTAGTTCGTTCCATTACAACAACACGTTCATCATTACGAAGCGACCAATCTAATTGGTTATATCCTACATCGATGGCATATACTGTTTTGGCTCCATTTTGCAAAGCACAATCTGTAAAGCCACCTGTCGATGCTCCAATATCAAACATTATTTTATTATGCAAATCAATTTGAAATGTTTGTAATGCTTTTTCTAATTTTAGACCGCCACGACTTACATATGGATGAACTGCACCTTTTACTTTGATCGTAGCGGTGCGCGGCACTTTCATGCCGCTTTTTTCTACCGGTTGATCATCTACATAAACAAGCCCTGCCATAAGCGCCGCTTTGGCTTTCTCACGGCTTGTGAAGTAACCTTGTTCGATCAATAATATATCGATTCGTTCTTTGCTTATCGTCGTCATTTCTTAAACATCCATCCTGTACTTACTGTTGACTTGTTGATACTCGTCTTATTTGAACCGGTAACATCGCTCTAAGCTCTTGAGCTACTCGTTCGGCTGTAAGCCCTACTTCTTCTCGCTGCTCTTGAATAGATCCATGTTCTACAAACACATCTGGAACACCAATAATTTTAACTGGAATATTATATAAACCTTGCTGTGAATAGAACTCGAGAATCGAACTTCCAAAACCGCCCAACACCGAGCCTTCTTCAAGAACTACGATTTTTTTGTTCTGCTCAGCGAATCGGCGCAGCATCGTTTCATCAAGTGGTTTAATGAAGCGAGCATTGACTACTTCTACCGACTTACCTTCACGCATTAGCAAATTAGCAGCCTCTTCCGCCACTTGAATCATTGGTCCAATCGCTAAAATCGTAGCAGAGTTACCTTCTCTAAGCGTCTCCCACTCACCGATTGGTAATGGTTGTGGATCAGCATCTAACTCTACACCAACACCACTTATACGTGGGTAGCGAACAGCTATCGGTCCATCTTTATAATCAATTCCTGTTTTCATCATACGACGCAGTTCATTTTCATCTTTTGGCATCATTAAAACTAAATTAGGTACATGTCGCAAAAACGCGATATCATATACACCTTGATGCGTCTCACCGTCAGGTCCAACAAAACCAGCACGATCAATGGCAAAGAAGACATTCAAGTTTTGTCGGCATATATCATGCACTACTTGGTCGTATGCCCGCTGTAAAAACGTTGAATAAACTGCAAATACCGGTTTCATTCCTTCCATTGCAAGTGCAGCTGACATTGTAGCAGCATGTTGTTCTGCAATTCCAACATCAATCATTTTACCAGGGAATCGTTCCGCAAACTTCAATAAACCTGAACCACCTGGCATCGCTGGCGTTACAGCAACAATGGAGTCATCTTGTTCGGCTAGCTCGATCAACATATCACCAAAAACATTCGTATACATTGGTGGACCAACCACTTTAATCATTTTACCAGATTCTATTTTGTATGGAGATGCACCATGCCATGCATGTGAATCAGCTTCCGCAGGCAAATATCCTTTTCCTTTTATTGTAATAACATGGACTAGGACTGGTCCTTGAATAGAATCAGCTTGCTTCAATATTTCTTTCATTTGTTCCATATCATGACCATCTACCGGTCCTAAATAAGTAAGCCCAAATTGTTCAAACAAAATGCCACTCACAAGTAAATACTTTAAACTGTCTTTAAATCTCTCCGCTGTTTTAGCTAACTTACCACCAATAGCAGGAATCCGATTTAAAAACTGTTGCAAATCTTCCTTCGCACGCTGATAATGGCGGTCGGTTCGGATTTTACTTAAATAATGATGTAATGCACCCACATTAGGTGCGATCGACATCTCGTTATCATTAAGAATAACGATCATTTTACTTTTTTCATGACCAATATGATTCAATGCTTCCAATGCCATTCCACCAGTGAGCGCTCCGTCACCAATAACCGCTACGACACGGTTATCTTCACCTTTGAAATCACGAGCCATAGCCATTCCCATTGCCGCTGACAAAGATGTACTACTATGACCAGCTTCCCATACATCATGCTCACTCTCCGCACGTTTGACGAATCCACACATTCCTTTGTACTTGCGCAGCGTATCGAATTGCTCACGTCTACCTGTCAATATTTTGTGTACGTAAGATTGGTGACCAACATCAAATATAAACTTATCACGGGGACTATCGAACAAGTAATGCATCATAATGGTTAATTCCACAACACCTAAATTGGGAGCCAAATGCCCACCTGTCGTCGATAATTTTTCAATTAAAAATTGTCGAATTTCTTCTGCAAGTGTTTCAAGCTCAGCAGCAGTCAATTGTTTTAAGTCTTGCGGATCGTTTATTTTATTAAGCAGCACTATATTTTCCTCGCTTTCGGAGACAGTTTATAACGATCAACTACTGTCCTGTTCACGATACTTCTTATCTCTAAATTTATTGCGTTAACTAAGGATCACATTGTCTGTATTCTCACATCTATTAATCGCTAATTCATATTGGCGGCTAACTTTCTCTTTCTTGAGCTAGTATAGCATATTCATGAACAGATGCATAATTTATGGCAACGTTAGTGATCACGATGTACTAAGTAATCCGCGATTTGCAATAAACGTTCTGGTGCTGCAAAATTAGCATTTACGATCGCATTTTTTGCTTCTGCCGTCAGTTCAGCTACTTTCAGTTTACTTTCTTCAAGCCCATATAGATAAGGATAGGTTACTTTACTTTGCTCTACGTCACTATTCGCTTTTTTCCCCATCTTTTGCTCATCACCAATTAAATCTAATATATCATCTTGGATTTGAAACGCTAAACCGATATTTTGCCCATAGATGCGCAGCTGTTCTAGCTGCTCCTTGCTAGCGCCACCGATTCTACCACCAGCCGTAACTGCAAATACGATCAGATCACTCGTTTTGTGCAGATGAATAAATTCTAATTCTGCAATCGACGTAATCCCTTGCTCTCCTTCCATATCAGCAACTTGACCTCCGACCATTCCGCTAGGACCAGATAGTCTCGATAGATCTTCTACAATCGCTAGTAAATCTGTAGCTGTTAGTGTGCTGTTTGTTTGAACACGAGTAATTAAATGAAATGCATGCGTTAATAAAGCGTCGCCGGCTAAAATGGCCATCGCTTCTCCAAATACTTTGTGATTCGTTGGTTTTCCTCTTCTAAAATCATCGTCATCCATTGCTGGCAAGTCATCATGAATTAAAGAATAAGTATGTATATATTCGATCGCACATGCAGCTGGCAGTGCATTGTGAACAGCTTGCTCACTATTTTGCACCGCATTTGCCGCAGTTAGTAACAAGGTTGGTCTAATCCGCTTACCACCTGCTTCCAACGAATAAACCATCGCTTCTCGTAAACGTTCTGGAATAGGCCACTCGGTCGGTAACATAGTGCGGAGCGCTTGCTCAATCATAGATGCTTGGGACTGTAGATATTGTTCAATAGATATCATCGTCTTCAACCTTATTCCCCTTTATCCTCATTTACTGTCGTAAACGTTTTTTTATCTATTTTTCCATTCGACTCCACTAACAATTCAATTTTACTTTCGACTTCTTCCAGTTTCCGATTACACAAGTTTGATAATTCCATTCCTTCTTGAAATAACTCAATCGCTTTTTCTAAAGGTACATCTCCATTTTCCAATTGCGTGACAATTTGTTCCAATCGATCCATTGCCATTTCAAAATTAGGTTTTTCCTGCATTTGCTGTTCACTCATGCCCTTCACCCCGCTCTTCTTCCACAGATTCCACTAAACAGTGTATCGTACCGTCCGCTAACCGCACTTCAATGTTGTCCCCTGCTTGTAACCGACTTGTAGTGGTAACTAATCTATGCTGGTGACGATCATAGACAAGCCCATAACCTCTTGCCATTACTTTTAGCGGGCTCAGTGCATCGAGTTGCTTCATGGAACTTATCAACTGCATTTGCTTGCGGTTTATAATAACGTTCGTCGATTGATTTAGTTTATATTGCAAATTTTCCAATTGTTTTTGCAACAATACTTTTCTTTGCTTTGGATGAACAAGTTGTAATTTCCCATGCTGTTCAACTTGTTGCTCTTGCTTCGCTTGTATAAACTGCCGCATCGAATTTTGTAGCTGTAACTGCAAAAAATCTAATCGTTGCGCTTGATCCAACATATATTTGTGCGGCTGCACAAAAAATGGAGAACGAGTTAACCGAGATAACCGATCTCGATAGCGAAGATACCTTTGTTGCATAGCACCCAACAGTCGTTGTTGCTTATTCATGAATTGCTCCCGAAGATTATCCACATGAGGCACAACAAGCTCTGCCGCCGCAGTAGGAGTTGCTGCACGCAAATCGGCTACAAAGTCAGCGATAGTAAAATCAGTTTCATGCCCAACCGCACTTATAATCGGAATATGAGAATTAGCAATAGCTCTTGCAACCACTTCTTCATTAAACGCCCATAACTCTTCCAACGATCCTCCACCGCGACCGACGATTAACACATCACACATGTGACGGTCATTCATCACTTCTATTGCTCGAGCGATAGAAGCAGCCGCTTGCTCTCCTTGCACTAGTACGGGATAAATATAAATAGGAATAATCGGATAGCGCCGCCGTAAAGTTGTAATAATATCTTGCACAGCTGCTCCCGTAGGAGATGTAATAATACCAATAGCAGAAGGATAACGGGGTAAAGGACGTTTGCGAGATTCCGCAAACAAACCTTCTTGTTCCAACTTATTTTTTAATTGCTCAAAAGCTAGAAACAAATGCCCAAGCCCATCTGGTTGCATATTAGTGGCATAAAATTGATACTGTCCATCTCGTTCAAATACACTAATGTTGCCACGAGCTAGTACTTTAGCTCCTTCTTTCGGAATAAAGGATAGTTTAGCATTATGTGAAGCAAACATAACACTTTTTATGCGGCTATCTTTGTCCTTCAAAGTAAAGTACATGTGACCACTGGAATGATGGATGAAATTAGAGATTTCTCCTTGTAGCCACACATCACTTAATGTTACATCAGCGTCTAATTTCATCCGAATGTATTTATTTATTTCTTTAATCGTAAATACGCGTGATTGTTTCATAACAAGCCTCACCCCTTCTATTGGAGTGTTCTTTTTGCAGAAACCAAAGTATTTTTCATCAACATCGTAATCGTCATCGGACCAACCCCACCTGGAACTGGTGTAATATATCCTGCCGTTGCCAAACAATCATCATAATCAACGTCACCAGCAAGTTTACCGTTATCTAATCGGTTCATCCCAACATCAATAACAACAGCACCTGGTTTAACAAATTTGCTATCGATTGCCTTGCTTTTTCCGATTGCCACTACTAGTATATCTGCTTTACTCGCGATCTCTTCCATATTAACCGTTTTGGAATGACAAATGGTAACAGTCGCATTCTCTCTTAGCAATAGCATCGCCATTGGCTTGCCTACAATATTACTTCTACCAATAACGACGGCATGTTTACCAGCAATTTCAACGCCACTATGTTTAATTAACTCAATAACGCCAGCAGGTGTACATGGTAATAAACTATTATCACCAATAACTAAATTCCCTACACTTTGCGGATGAAAACCATCCACATCTTTTTTCACATCGATAGCATCGATAATTTCTTTTTCATTAATATGAGCTGGTAATGGCAACTGTACTAAAATACCATGAATCGTATCTTGACCGTTCAATGTTTCAATTAACTGTAATAATTGCTGCTCGCTTGTTTGTTCAGGTAAACGATGTACTTCAGAGTAGAATCCTATTTCTTTGCATGTTCTTTCTTTGGATGCTACGTACACTTTCGATCCAGCATCTTCTCCTACTAAAATAACCGCTAAACCCGGTGTGACACCTTGTTCTTTTAGTTGCGCTGTTTCTGCAATCAATTGTTCCCTTACTTGCAAAGATACTTCTTTACCATTAATAATTTGTGCGCTCATCAAAAATCAGTCCTCATTTCCTTCTATATTTTGTTCTACTTGCGGTTCTGCTTTCGATTCTACGTGTGATGGAAGTGATAGGATCAACTTGCCTAGCACTCCGTTTACAAACTTACCTGAATCTTCAAAACCAAAATATTTAGCCACTTCAATAGCTTCATTAATTGCTGCTTTAGCCGGAATATCTTCCCGAAATATCATTTCATAGCATGCGAGACGCAATACTTGTAAGTCAATTTTCGATAAACGATCTACTTGCCAACCCGTCAAATGTTGCTGTAGCATATCATCAAGCATTGGTTTACGCTCTGCCACTTGATAAGCAAGCTCACGCGCAAATTGCTCTGTTCTCGTCAATCCTTGTAACTCTTCTTCCCATTCATTTTCCCCATGCAGCTCTTCCATTACAACATCTACTGCTACTTCTATCGATACTTCATTCATCTCTGTTTGATATAAACTTGCTACCGCTATTTGCCTTGCTAATCGTCGTCTCATGTATCCTCCAAGGTCGCTTTTATGCGTAACTATTTTCACTATAAAATTGCAAAAACCTATGTTTTCCTCCCTGCTCCGAATAGATACACATCCGGAGAACGGAGGAGAACACAGGATTACTTGAATCGTCTAAATCGATCGTTGAGCGACTCCCATAGTCGTTGTATCGGCATCAATGGTGTATGGTTCATTTCCTTATACTTTCCAATGGAATAACCTGCATAAAGGAGCAGCACAACAAATAGCATGTCCCAAAAACCGAAAAACAAATAGACTATACTGAGGAATACTCCAGCAAAAATTCCTAAAATCCGTTTCCAGTATAATTTTAAAAATTCTTCTATCATGAGCAAACCCTCCTTGCTACTCTACGCGACTTTTAAACGTATTGGCTTGAACTACATTAGCGATAAATACAGCTACTGCAGCTACGGGCATGCCTGTAATTTCTTCTATATGTGATTTGACTGCTACTTGTACATCTTCTGTTAATTGAGGAATAGCTGTTTCTCCATCAATCACCGTTCGCAGTACAATATCTAAACCTGCATCCGTAACTTTAATTCTGGCACGCAAATCTTTAATACCACGTTGTCTAGATGCAGCTTTTAATGCTAAACTTTCAATCGTTTCCATAGATATACGAATATCGCCAAAGTCAGTACGTTGATCGATAGAAGTAGACGTTACCGAAGTTCTAGCAACAGATACGATAAAGAAACGCAAGCTCATGAGTAACAATACAACTGCTATACATATGGCAGTAATAGCAACTGTTCGATTCAGTTGAAGCATTTCGATGAATCTTTCGGAATATGTAAAAGGTATCCAGCCTAAAGTTGCTGCAATTACAACGGCAGAGATAATCATAATGACAATGCTGTATAAAAATAACAACATTTTATCAACTACTTTAACCATTGCGCGTCTCCTCCTGTCATTTCGAATGAAAACCCCCTAGTGCGAAGCGATATGCCCATCACAAGGGGGTATACATTGCAAATGCGTAAACTATCTACTTCACGCGATTTAACTGATCTTCTTCTTCTGGCTTATCCACAGGTTTAAAGTAAACATCATGGATATGAACGTTAACTTCCACTACATGAAGTCCTGTCATCATTTCAATAGAATGTTTGACATTATTCTGAATGTTGGCTGCTACCTCGGGAATTTTGTTACCATATTCCACGATAATTGAAACATCTACAGCCGCTTCACGTTGTCCAACTTCAACTTTAACACCTTTGGACAAGTTTTTTCTTCCTAGTAATTCGGCGATTCCGCCAGCCAAGCCTCCGCTCATACCTGCCACACCATCTACCTCTACTGTTGCCAGTCCAGCAATGACAGCGATAACTTCAGGAGCAATTTGAATTGTTCCCATTTCAGTCTTCTCATAATCAGCAGCAATTGTGCTCATGTTGGCTGTACACCTCCCTAAAGTTGCGCGTTTTCGGCTTCAAAGACGAGCCTGCATCCGCAGCTTATTTCTATACTATAACATTCCGCATAAAATATGACAAACAATTCTAGTTTAATTAATTAGACAGATCATGATCTTCTAAAAACTTAATATCGAAGTCGCCATCTATAAATTTCGGATGGTTAAGTAATTTCAAATGAAATGGAATTGTCGTTTTAATTCCTTCAATAGCAAACTCTTCCAGTGCACGTTTCATCCGCGCAATCGCTTCTTCACGAGTATTGCCCCACACAATCAGTTTCGCAATCATCGAATCATAGTGCGGCGACACATAGTAGCCAGGATAAACTGCACTATCAACGCGAACACCTATACCACCAGGCGGTAAATAAAACGGTACAAGACCAGCAGATGGCATAAAATTACGTTCCGAATCTTCCGCATTAATACGGCATTCAATCGACCAACCATTAATAGAAATATCTGACTGTGCAAATGGAAGCGGATTTCCTTCAGCAATCATAATCATTTCTTTGATTAAATCGACATTAGTAATCATCTCTGTAACCGGATGTTCAACTTGTATTCTTGTGTTCATTTCCATGAAATAAAAATTATTATCCGGACCCAACAAAAATTCTAGTGTACCGGCACCTGAATACTGAACTGCTTGTGCAGCTCTTACAGCTGCTTGCCCCATACGATCACGCAATTGCGGTGTCAAAACCGGACAAGGCGCTTCTTCTATTAGTTTTTGGCGACGTCTTTGAATCGAACAATCTCTTTCAAATAAATGTACGGCATTGCCGTGCTTGTCCGCCAAAATTTGAATTTCGACATGTTTCATACCGGTCAAATATTTTTCCAAATAAACACCAGCATTACCGAATGCTTTTTCTGCTTCTTGCTGAGCTGTAGTAATTTGAGAAATAAGCGCCTCTTCATTCTCGGCAATTCTAATCCCTTTGCCTCCACCGCCAGCTGTTGCTTTAATAATAACAGGATAGCCAATATTACGTGCTATTACCAGTGCTTCGTCCAAATCAGAAATCAAACCATCTGAACCAGGAATAACAGGTACATCCGCTTGCTGCATCGTTAATTTGGCAACTGCTTTGTCCCCCATTTTACTAATAGCCTCCGAAGATGGCCCAATAAAAGTAATATTGCATGATTCACAAATTTCTGCGAAGTCAGCATTTTCACTCAAAAATCCATAACCAGGATGGATTGCATCACATTCTGTTAATGTAGCTATACTCATTATATTAGTAAAATTCAAATAACTATCTTTAGCTAGCGTAGGACCGATACAGTATGCTTCATCAGCTAGTTTTACGTGTAATGCTTCACGATCAGCTTCTGAAAATACAGCTACTGTAGTAATACCAAGTTCGCGACAAGCGCGAATAATCCGCACAGCAATTTCGCCTCGATTGGCTATTAAAATTTTTTGGAATTTCACGTAAGAACCCCTTTCCAATGACTGTTCACCAGCAATTGATCATTGATTTGGTTAGTCAGCTTTTACAAGGAAGAGAGGCTGGCCATACTCCACTAACTGACCATTAGATACTAATACCTCTACTATTTCTCCGCTTACTTCCGCTTCTAATTCATTCATCAACTTCATTGCTTCCAAAATACAAACAGTGCTCTTCTCATGAATACGATCGCCTACTTTCACAAATGCAGGCGCTTCCGGTGATGGTGCGGAATAAAACGTTCCGACCATTGGAGAAACGATTTTGTGCAAGTGGTCATTACTTGACGTTTCATTTGCAGGAACCGCTGCTGGTGTTGCAGCATCGACTACGACAGGCGCAACTGCTGGTGCACCAGCAATCCCAGTATATGTATGAGAAATTGGAGCTGCTTGTACATTGACTACTTCTGTTTTACCAGGTTTGCGAATAACAAGTCTTGCTCCTTCGTTTTCAAGTTCCAGTTCCTGTACTGATGTTTGATCTACAAGCTTGATTAACTCTTTAATCTCGCTTAATTTGAACATGTTCCTTTTCACTCCTCTTCTTCACATGACGTAACACATTATATCATAAATTAACGAGAACACGAATCATTTTTTAAACTTATACTAGAAAATATGAAAGCTTCGGTTTAATCGGCAATTACCGACAAAAACCGAAGCTATCATTATTGCTTCACATCTAGTACTATTTTTGTTTATGGAACATATTGCACGGATACTTGGCTTGGTTTAACTGCCATTACACTAATTACTTCTTCAATTATTTCCGCTGCTTCCGTTTTACTTAGATTTTCACTTTTCACTACAACATTAAACTTATTTGACGTCTCGTCTACGTGCGCAACATCAAACTTTTCCATTAGCATCGTTTCTAATGCTTGTTTTTTCGATGTTTTTTCTTCAAATTTTTCCAAGTCAACAAAAGCGGCTACCGTTCCTTCTTCGTCATTAGCTGTATTTTCAATGGTTGCCATAATTTCATCGTATTGATGCTTCGTTGCTAGTTCACGTTTATCCATTAGTTCGCTAAATATTCCGCCACTTTCCATATTCTGCTCATATAGCGCCAATATTTCTTCTTCTGTTAAATTATCGCCATCTACAACTAATCCCTCTATATTGTCGAGTTGTTCTTTATTTTCTTGTTGCACCGTATTTTCTGAAAACATTTCTTTATCCACAGGGTCTTGCGTAAATAAGTAGTACGCTGATAAGATCACCATTAAAGTAAGCATAGATACAAGCCAAATTGTTTGTCTTTTTGAATTCATTATTATTCCTCCTATTAACCTTTTTCTTTTTATTGTTTTCTTGGAACGACAGATATGCGATTTATTGGTACATTTACTCCCCGCTCAACAGCTTGTATAATAAGCGTTCTAACGGTAGCATGCTCCGCCCCATTTGCTACTACGATTATTCCACGAATTTTCGGATTCAACGTTTTAGAAATAATTGGTGCATTATCACCATCATCATCTTGCAACATAATTTGCCCTGACTTAGTTGTAGATGTAATATGTCTGCGACCGCCATTGCGATCTACTTCATTCGTAATTTGCTCTGATTGCTGCTCATTACGTTCCACCACTATTTCTTCGGTAGAATCAATCGTGACTAGGACATCAACTGTGCCCACCCCAACGATATTTTCCAATATTTCTTTTAACCGATTTTCAATCGATTGTTCATATGTTTCAAACAAGGTTTCTAATTCTGATTTCTTACCAAGAGTAAGTGCAGCTTCCGGCTCCATCGCTTGCTCTTCTAATTGCGGCTCTACACTTTGCAGCGAAACGAATGAGTTTAACAACATTAAAGCTGCGCCAACTCCGCCTAGTATTAACAAATACCTTAGCGTTCGCACTCGCTTCGGCCCGCCGGATCCACCTCCTACAACTTTTTCGAATTTTTCCAGCCATTTCGCCACAATGTCGTTACTCTCCTTTCCACTACAAAGGTACTGTACGATTTGACTTCACCTTATTATGCTACGTCTGCGCCATAAGCTGGACAGAAATCAGTTTTTTACTCACCTCCCACCGTGATGAAATAACATTCTTTACAAACTGCTCTAATTGGGGATTCGAAAGGAGTACGTTATGCTGCTCACTTGCCCCCATTGCTGATATGGCATCTTCATGTTCATTTGACGCTTCAATAGCCACATGGACACCGTTGATTTCTTCCACATCTGGCACTTCTGTTATGTTTGCAATTTCATCGGAGTTACTATGATCTTCATCCATTTGTTGTTCTCCCCTGTCTTCTCCTTGATTATTGGCTGTAACGAGTAAATGGACCTGTAATTTTTCTATGCCACTAGGCATTTCATCTTTTGCAGTCTGCTGCAATGTAATGTCTATTTTTTCTACTTTTTCGTCAATATGCTGTTCCAAATGTTCAGCAATCGCTTGCTCTAATGAGCTTTTGGTCTTTTGCATCGCTTCTTGTTGCTGTCGCTCTTTTAATCGATCCGCCTTTTGTTGAATATCTTCTAATGAAGGCATTTGATAATTTTTTTGCGCTGCTTTTTCATCAAATATTTCTGTAGCTGCATCCAAAGTACTTGCAAAATCCATTCGAAAAAACTGCATCACTGGATTTAGTATCGTAAGTAGAATAATTAGTCCAACCGCCACTCTAGCGTAACGCTGCATCACTTTGTTCGGTAGTAACATATCTACAATGACGGCAAGTAATATAACTGTCACCACACTTCGCAGCCAATCACTTAACCATGCAGCCATAGGTAGTTCCTCCCTGTACAGTGACTTTATTTCTAATGATTATATCCTGCTGTATAATTAACGAACCATTACCGCCGCATTACCAGCAGTAATGACGATCGTGACTGCCAAAAAAAACATTAAGCTAACAGTTGCTAGTGCAGCAAATATATAGATCATCGTTTTACCTATCGTTTGCAAACAGGTCACTATAGGCGATGAACCAAGTGGTTGCATAACAGCGGCAGATACATGATAGATAAGTGCAAGTGTCAAAATTTTAATTGCTGGAAATGCACTTAGAAACAATATGATAACTACACCAACTATTCCCACCGCATTTTTGGCGATAAGGGAGGCGGAGATAACGGTATCCGCTGCATCCGAAAACATTTTTCCGACGACAGGGATAAAGTTTCCAGTAACATATTTTGCTGTTCGAATCGTAACGCCATCTGTTACTGCACCTGTCACACCTTGCACCGATATAACACCCAAAAATATAGCTAGTAGACCACCCAATATACTGACACCTATCGTTCGCAACAAATTTGCCAGCTGGGTAACTTTATACTTTTCTGACAATGCACTGGTAATATGCAGCACTGCTGAAAAAAATAACAATGGGAACACCACAGTATAGACAACTGTTCCAACGACGTGAATCATCAATATAATTAGCGGATGCATCATAGACACTGTGATGACACTTCCCATAGATGCCAGTAGCGTCAATAGTAACGGCACCATCGCTAACATAAAATGAATCATGCTCTGAATGGCATCTTTCGCATAGTCAATCGCAACATAGAAACTGTTGACTGCAATAATAAGTAGCACCATAAATGTAATCGTATATGCCACTGTACTAACGGTATTGTTTTCAAAAGCCGTTTGTAAATTTTGTAGTATCATACTGAATACCGTGAGAAATACGATAGTCACCAGTAATTTGCCATTATAAAGTACTTCATGCCATAAATAGCGTAGCAAACCTTGCAGCATCGTTTTTAATTTAAAACTATCACCACTAGGGTTTAACATCTCTTTAAAACTAGGAACTGCTCGATCTGGGAAGTAGCCGCCATATTCCTCTCGTAATTTTTCCCAGTATGTGGATATTGTATCTATTTCTAATTCTGCTAATTGATCCGTTGCACTGTTGGTCAGCGAAGGGGTAGAGGATTCTTCAGCCGCGGTAGCTGCTAGGCTATAGACTGGATAAAAAAGTGATGACAGCATATAAACGATAAAGCAGCTTGTCAGTATTTTCATTGTAAAATGTCTACCACGACCTCTGTTGTCCCCCAACATATTACCCACCTCCGTCTGGCAACAATCCCAATATGGTCTCAATCATCACTGTAATAATAGGAATGGCCATGACGAGAATAAATACTTTGCCAGCAAACTCTACTTTGGAGGCTATCGCATCTTGACCAGCATCTCGAATCATTTGTGCGCCGAATTCAGCAATGTAAGCAATACCGATTATTTTAAGTATCGTTTTTAAATAGATAGTCGGGATGCCTGATCGATTAGCCAAGTCTTCAATAATTGTGATTACTGCTTCAATTTTTCCGATGACGAGTAACAAAATAAACAATCCAGCAAAAATAGCAAGCAAAGAGGCAAACATCGGTTTTTGTTCTTTCAGTACAATTACTAAAATGGCGGCCATTAACCCAATCCCGACAATTTGAATCATTTCCAAATTGCTCACCTACTGAAATAGAAAGATGGTTTTTATTTCCTGAAAAAGTTCATTTAATAATCGAATGACCATGAACAATACAATAACAAAACCGATTAACGTTACCCAATGAGAAATGTCTTCCTTTCCCATTTGCTTTAGCACCGTATGAATCATGGCAATAATGATGCCAATGCCAGCAATTTGAAATATCGCACTAACATCTACACTCATATACAAAGGCACCCTCTATCATTACATAATTAAAATAATAATAAATACTGCGATTAACAGTCCCAAACTCCGCCACATTGTAGCGTATTTCGCTTGATTATCTCTGGCCTGTTCTTCCTCCATTTTTAGTTGCTCCATTGCTAATTGCAGCTGCTTCAACTGATCTGTAGTATCGCTAATTCCTAATACTGATCCAAGCCTAATTACAATTCGTTGCTCTGAAGCTTTGAGTGAGGTATATGCCCACCGTTGCTCCATCACCGATTGCCATATTTCTACAAACGAACGATCGTTTTCCTCCTGCAATTGTTCAACCACCATTTGAAACAAACGATATACAACCCCTTGTTCATCTTTTGATGCACGTTCAATTGCGATAGGAAGTGCTGTTTGTCCATATCCAATTTCTGTTGCCAACCGCTGGAGAATATGAATAAGTTGCCTTAGCTGTTTCGGTCGTTCCATAAATAGATTGGCTTGAAAAAAACCGAATAGCGTGCCTGCGAGTAATATAAGTAGCGCTCCTAATAACTTCATCATTTCAACGTTCCTGCATTCGTTTCCACGTTGTTTGTTTGGAGCAGCGTACTTGTATCTATGACATGATGATAAATACCCGATGCTGTTTTTCGAAGCTGTACTACTAATCTAAACGCCCCTTCTTCCATTAATTTCTTTATAATAGGACGCCCTAGTACGTCGGTCATATCAAAGGCATGAGCTGTCGCAATAACTCTAATACCTGCATGGCTAGCTTCAATAATTGCCTCACCATCTGCTTGACGACCAATTTCATCCGCTATTAATATTTCCGGGCTCATAGAACGAAGCATCATCATCATACCTTCCGCTTTCGGACATGCATCCATCACATCGGTACGTGGACCAACATCAAAAGTAGGTATACCTCGTACACAGGCAGCAATTTCTGAACGTTCATCTACAATGCCAACTTTTTTTCCTGACCAATTACTACTAATAGATTTGGGCCAATATCCATAACTAATTGATCTAGCTAAATCTCGGATCATCGTCGTTTTACCGTGTTGTGGAGGTGCAATAATTAAGGTCGAATGAATCGACTGATTTACTGTATCTAACAACTTCGGTAATAACGATGTTCCTGCACCAATCATCTCGCGAGCAATCCGAATATTAAACGCACCAATATCTCTTATTCCTTTGACATGTCCTTGCTCCAATATAGTTCGTCCTACTAGACCAATGCGATGCCCGCCAGATACCGTTATGTATCCTCTGCGTAATTCTTCTTCAATCGAATACAAAGAGTAGTTGGATATTTTCTCAAGTAATGTGCGACATTGTTCTTCTGATGGTATAAAGGCTTCATCTGGTCGCCATGCAAATGTACCGTCTTTGGCAACAAGCCGCGACTGCCCCCGAAAGCCAATTTCGAGTGGTCTTGCTTCTCTCACTCTTATTTCTTCCATATCCTGCTGTATATCACTAGGCAGTTTTGTAAGTAATTGTTGTAGCTCGAGCGGTAATAAATGTGTCACCTTCGCTAGCATTACGCATCACTCCCGCATAAATGTATTGCGTAGTTTCCATTGTATGCTTGTCTTTTTAAATTATGTCTACCTCTTATCGTTATATATGTATATGCTGACTTGTCCCTATTTCATAACCAAATCATTATAAACACCAGCCCAAATGATAAAGCATACAATATGGGTATACGTATAGTGCAGACATTAATGCAAAGGTTGTGATATATATGGATATTCAAGTAATCCCTTACGTTAACGAGGCGAGATCTACTTATTTTCCTTTTCGAACAGCAGTAGTTATTGACGTTCTGCGTGCTACTAGTTTTATTGCTAGTGCATTAGCTGCCAATGCAGAAGCAGTTATACCTGTAGAAACGGTCTTAGAAGCCAAAAAATTGCGGGGGCCTACAGATTTGTTAGCAGGAGAAAGATTCGGAAGAAAAATCGCAAACTTTGAATTTGGTATTTCACCTGTAGAAATAAGCAATCATAATTTAGCAAAAAAAACAATTATACTGACTACATCCGATGGAACTCGAGCACTTAAAAGAGCGCAAAAAGCAGATTATATTTTAGCCGCTTCCTTACAGAATGTGCGTGCAGCAGCAAAAGTAATCAACAAACTCCATCGACATGTCGTTATCGTTTGTGCAGGTAATCATGATCAGTATGCATTGGAGGATGGGATCTGTGCGGGAATGCTTATAGAGGAATTGTGGCAATTAACAAATGGGAAAATAGAGCTTGACGATTTTGGTAAAACAGTTCATTCCTTCTACTTGCAAAATAAAGATAACATTACCGAGCTATTGCTTAGCAGTAAATGTGGAGAACGGTTAGTCCGAATGGGATTAAAAGACGATATCTACGCTTGTAGCACTATCAATCAATATGATGTCGTACCTATGTTGATTGCTGGTAAATTGAAGGCGACGTATCCGGAACAGCTTTCTATATTAATTTGAAATTAATAACTTCCTATACACCGTTTACAAAAAAAGCACCTTGTACACCGTCACTAGATAGAGCAATTACGCTACTATTAGAAACGATGACAAGGTGCTTCTATTACTATATATTTATCTGCGATCTTTCGGACCGCCAACAAATACTTCTTCTGCCGCGTCAAGCCCGTAAGCCGTATGCAGCGCCTGTACTACTTCCTTCAATTTGTCAGGTTCAATAACACAAGAACATTTAATTTCGGAAGTGCTAACCATTTTGATGCTTATTCCGACTGCTGATATCGTCGCAAACATTTTTGCTGCTACTCCTGGATTACTTACCATCCCGGCACCAACAATCGAAACTTTTACTAAATTATCATCATGTGTTGCCGCACTATAGGAAACTTTTTCTCGCATTTGTTCAATAACAGCCATTGCTGCGTCTACATCATTTCTAGAAATGGTAAATGAAAAATCAGCTTTTCCATCTTGTACACCACTTTGAACGATAATATCTACATCAATTTCATTATCAGCCAAACTGCCGAATACAGTAGCCAGTACGCCCGGAATGTCTTCCACACCTAGTATGCTAACACGCGCTACATTTTTATCAAAAGCAATGCCACTAACAACTACCCCTTGCTCCATGCTTGCTTCCTCCCTAACTACAGTTCCTTCATTGCTTGTAAAACTGGATCTAACTACCAATTTCACATTGTTGTGCTTCGCATATTCAACTGCTCTCGGATGAAGTACTGCTGCGCCCAAATGAGCAAGCTCCAGCATTTCATCATAAGAAATATAGTCTAACTTGCGAGCACGATGAACTACTCGTGGATCAGTAGAATATATCCCATCCACGTCTGTGTATATTTCACACACATCGGCACCTACTTCAGCAGCGATTGCAACAGCAGTCGTATCTGAACCACCGCGACCGAGTGTCGTTATTTCACCCGTTTCACTCATTCCTTGAAATCCAGCCACAATAGCTACAGCACCAGATTCCAAAGCAGCCATCACACGTGATGGATTTATTTTTTTCAATTTTGCTTTACCATGTTCTTGCTCCGTAATCATACCAGCCTGCCAACCAGTAAAAGACATTGCCGAATGACCTAATTGGTTAATAGTCATTGCAAGCAAAGAAACAGATATTTGTTCCCCAACGGAAAGCAGCATATCCATTTCTCGTGCAGGAGGGTTACTGTTCAACAATTTTGATTGATCGATCAAATCATCCGTCGTATCTCCCATTGCAGACACTACAACGATAATTTGATTCCCTTCCTGCTGTCTTTCTATAATCCGTTTGGCAACTAACTGCATTCTTTCCGGAGTACCTACAGAGCTACCACCAAATTTCATCACTATCAAAGACAAAGCTGATTCACTCCTCACACCCGACGTATATTTACAACTTACTATTATAGCACAGCATGATGAAAGTTGGATATGATATTATCTGGATATATTAGTATTTTTCACGACAAAAAATGCCGCCTGTAGTTCCAGGACGGCATCCATAGTAAATCGGTGTAAATTACGCTCTCGAAACGTATTTTCCTTCTCTCGTATCGATTAGCAGTACATCTCCTTCGTTAATAAACAATGGCACCTGTACTCTTAAACCTGTTTCTACAATAGCACTTTTAGTCGCTCCTTGCGCCGTATTACCACGTACGCCTGGCTCCGTCTCCGTAACCTTTAGCTCTACACTGTTCGGCATCTGAACTCCCAAAATTTCACTGTTATAGCTAGAAATATGAACGTTCATGTTTTCTTTCAAGAAGTTTAATTCCCATTCTAGTTGATCTTTATCTAGTGTAAACTGATCATACGTTTCATTATCCATAAATGTATATTCTGATCCAGAATTATACAAATACTGCACTTCACGGTTTTCAATAATTGCCCGACCGATCATTTCTCCAGCCCGGAATGTTTTTTCAACCGTATTTCCATTACGCAAGTTTTTTAATTTAGAACGTACAAAGGCAGCACCTTTACCTGGCTTTACGTGCTGAAAATCAATGACAGTATAAATGTCGCCTTCTACTTCTACTGTTAATCCTGTTCTTAAATCGTTAACTGAAATCATCCCTGATTCCCTCCTGAATATAATTGCTTATCCCAAAGTAATTAATTGCTTCGGTGATGAAGTTAATATTTTAATACCGGACTCCGTAATAACGATGTCGTCTTCGATCCTTACCCCACCAAATCCAGGCAAGTAAATACCAGGCTCTACCGTCACTGTCATACCGGGCGTTAAAATTGTATCCGAGTACATTGATAATCTAGGCGCTTCATGAATTTCCATACCTAAACTATGTCCTGTACTATGTCCAAACTGCTCACCATACCCATAGCTGCTAATAATATCACGAGCTAGCGCGTCTGCTTGTTTGCCAGTCATCCCTGGTTTAATATGTTCCAGTGTATGCAGCTGTGCTTCTAATACGATATTATAAATTTCGATATGCTTTTCCGTTGCTTCACCAACGACTACTGTACGTGTTAAATCTGAACAATATCCTTGAAAATACGCTCCAAAGTCAAAGGTAACAAAATCACCGTGCTCCAGCTTCTTTTCACTAGCAACACCATGTGGCAAAGCAGATCTTGCACCTGATGCGACAATAGTGTCAAAGGAAGAAGAGGTTGCCCCATGACTTCGCATATACACTTCCATCTCAAGCGCTAGGTCAGACTCACGTATTCCTGGTTTAATCAGTTGGAGGATGTGATCAAACGTACGATCTGCTAATTGAGCAGCTTGCTCCATAATCGCAATTTCACCATCATCTTTGATGCGACGTAACTTTTCTACTATATCAGATTGCGGCTTCCATTGTATACTAGATAATTGTTTACTCCAGGAATGAAAGACACTATATGTAACATGTTCTTGCTCAAAAGATAATTCTTCCACCCGTTCCTGCTCCAACAGCTCTTTCACATTTTCTATGGGATTAGCACCATGCTCAACAACAGTAAAATTCGGCGCTTGCAGCGGTGCTTGTGTCATATAACGGAAATCAGTAAGTAAATACTGGTTGCTATTTGTAATCAATAACATGCCTGAAGATCCGGTAAATCCGCTCAAATAGCGACGATTGACTGGACTTGCTATTAACAATGCAGCTATGTCACTTTCAACCATAACATGACGTAGACGACTTAATCGTTGTGTAATCATATTAGCCACCCTTTCTTCCCTTTATTATTTCGGTCTAATATTTTGTAGCAGTGCTTGTAAAGCTAAAATATAGCCATAACCACCGAAGCCAGCAATTTGCCCAACTGCAATTGAGGCAATGACAGAATGTTGACGAAATGCTTCTCGCTTATGAATATTGGACAAATGCACTTCAACTACAGGTAGTTGCACAGCACTTAATGCATCTCTGATCGCATAATTATAATGTGTCCATGCACCTGGATTAATGATTATACCGTCGTAATTTTGGTAAGTGGCATGAATCGCATCTATCATTACACCATCGTGATTCGTTTGTAAAAACTGCAATTGAACTGCTAGAGGTTCTGCATAAGACTTGAGCATAGCTTCAATTGATTCTAAAGTCTCATTTCCATATACATCTGGCTCTCTAATGCCGAGCATGTTAAGATTCGGTCCGTTAAATACAGCAATCTTGCTCAATGTTGCACCTCCCACGTGACAGTTAAACAGATCATTAGCCATTTTACCACAAATAACCGTATGTTGAGAAGATAATAGTTACTTTCTTTTTGGAGTAGGTTCTCTGCTCGCTTCATCATTAAATTCAAAAGAAATAGAATAACCGATAAAAACTCCCCATAATAAACTAATTCCGAGTTCCGTAAAAATAGTAATCCAACCAACCGATTGCAGTGGAGTCGTCATTTGTAGTAACGGTCCCAGAAAGCCAAATACAAGTACCCACCATAAAAAACCATAAAATATACCTACCCATGGGCCTTTCAATTTTCGCAACCCATATTGATAAATAAGAGCAGCAATAATCGAAAAGATGATGAAACTACCAACCCCCACTAAACCTCCCCAACCAGATTTTAAAAAACTATTGCGAAAAAATGGCTCTAACCAATATCCTGGAATTTCTTTTGTAAATTTGAGCCCATAAGCTCCCCAACGTACAAATCCCCAAATAAGTCCTGCATAAAAACCGATAAACAAAGCATATCGGAATGGTTTCGTAGTTTGCGACGAAGTTGATTGTTTTGCCAATTCCCTGCACTCCTTTACTAACGATTAACTGTTGTGTTAGTATGGCTTGTTTTTAGTAAAACTAACCTATCTAAGCGCGTTGGCAATTATGGCTGGAATAAAGTACAATAGTAGTATTAAAGATGCTATATATAGGAAGGTGAGCTTCATTTGTCACAAGATTCGCGAGCGGTTTATGGCGGACAAGCGGTAATCGAAGGAGTTATGTTTCAAGGGAAACATGTGAACGTTACTGCCGTCAGACGAAAAAACAACGAAATTGTCTATTATCATGTACCCCGTACTTCTAAGCCTTGGGTGCAATCACTAAAGAAAATTCCTTTTTTAAGAGGAGTTGTCGGATTAGTTGAATCGAGTGCCAAAGGTTCGCAACATTTGAATTTTTCTTCGGAACAATATGCTGAAGATGAATATGATGACATGACAGAAGAAGAACGAGCAAAACAGAAACAAAAAGACGAGAAAGAAAAAAGTGGCTGGAGTGCAGGAATGGTACTAAGTGTTGCAGCTATCGGTGTTCTTTCCTTCGTTTTTGGAAAACTGATCTTTACGGCTGCTCCAGCAGCAGTGGAACAATTGTTGTTCAATAACATGTTCCATCCTGTCGTTCACAACTTAATCGAAGGCTTAATCAAACTTGTTTTTTTACTTGTGTACTTATACTTTATGTCCATGACTCCAATTATTAAACGTCTGTTTCAATATCATGGTGCCGAGCATAAAGTAATAAGCGCCTATGAAGCGGGCGAAGAATTAACTGTCGATAATGTGCAAAAGTATAGTCGTCTTCATTATCGTTGTGGTTCAAGTTTTATTATTTTCACTGTAATTGTTGGTATTATTCTTTACTCTATGCCTATTTTCGATTGGGGCGATTCAATCTGGAAGCGAGTTTACATTCGTGTATTACTTCTACCAGTCGTACTAGGAATATCCTATGAAGTATTGCGTATAACGAATGCAGTGCGTAATGTTCCAATTCTTCGTTACCTTGGTTATCCTGGTTTATGGTTACAATTACTTACAACAAAAGAACCAAACAACGATCAAGTAGCTGTTTCCATTGCTTCATTCAAAAAAATGCAAGAATTAGATGTACAACTGGCCAATGAAGCTGAAGCTGTAACATCAAACAAACTACAAAGTAATTATTCTTAAGAAGGTGCATCCATCGTGAGAAGACCTAAAACGGTTAATGGCGTAGCTATTGTCGTACTATTCTTAACTATAGTTGGATTTATTGTAAGCTTAAAAAATAATTTTGTTGCCTTTGTAATACCGATTGTTATTTTAGGAGGTATATTTTTACTATACAAATACCCACCCGAAACGTGGCGTAAAAAGAATACTTCCACACGTGGACAACAAACGTACTACTCGCCACCAAAAACTACAAACAAAGAAAAACGAACACGTTCAAAAAAGGTTCCTTTTCGAGTAATTGATGGCAATAAAGACGATGATGATACACCAAAATATCACTGAGAAAGTACAGAAGCAACATAAAAGCCGTCACCTTGACTACAGTTAGGAGAAATCCTAATTAATCAAGCTGACGGCTTTTTATATTACAGCTAATCGCTTTCCATTTCGGCACGTATAGCCCGCAGATTTTCTAATCGCGATGGATCACTTTCAAAATATTGCACTAATGCTTCTATACAGGTAATGGAATCCCAACTTAAATGATGTTCGATTCCTTCAACATCCGCATAAATATTTTCTTCTTGCACTCCGATAGTTTCTAAAAACGATTCTAACAGATGATGGCGTTCCATTAAACGTTTCCCCATCTTCTTCCCTTTGGTCGTTAAGACGAGTCCACGATACTTTTCATAGATCAAATAACTATCTTTGTCTAACTTTTGGATCATTTTGGTTACTGATGAAGGGTGAACTTCCAATCCTTCTGCAATATCAGAAACTCTAGCATAACCTTTTTCCTCGATTAACTTATAAATTCTTTCCAAATAATCTTCCATACTCGGAGTAGGCAATGTAAAACCTCCTAATCGCGTCTACTTGCCATTGCAGCAAACATCTTATATTTCAATTAAAATTTCAGCCAGTCGGGCGTTACTCCGTTTAACCAAATTGTAATTTGTAACATCTGATCCGAGAACAATAATATTCCCATCAGTACCATCAATCCTCCACCAATTTTCATCACATAGGGAGAATACTTCAATATCCAACGAGATGGTCCGATAAAAAAAGCTAAAATTAAAAAAGGAAGTGCGAAACCGATCGCATATGCTGTCGTCAATTTAAACCATGTACCAGGCTCTGATGCCGATAATGCTAATATAGCAGCTAGCGCTGGTCCAGTACAAGGTGTCCATCCTGCTGAAAATCCTAATCCAAATATAAAAGAACCCGGATAACTTACTTTGTTCGGAATAATGCTCCGTCGACTATCCTTCATTAATAAGCTTGGTTTGAATATTCCGAGCAGAAATAACCCCATAAGTACAATAAGTATAGCAGATCCTTGCCTAATAACATCACGATAATCATACATGAATTCCGCAAACATGTTTGCCCCTAATCCAAGTGCATAATAGACTGTACTAAAGCCTAGTAAAAAGACTAGTGTATGCGACATCATAAGCAATCGTTGTTTTCCGGGCATTTGATTTTTCTTTAATTCTGTTACAGATACACCTGTTATGTACGATAAGTACGATGGATAAAGCGGCAAAACGCAAGGTGATATAAATGATGCGAACCCTGCGCCTAGAGCTATCCATATTGTAATGTTAGCTTCCAACTGATTCACCTCTTATCGATTTACTTTGATAGCCGGAAGCCTTTACGAACAGTCAATAAAATCAATAGCATAGCTATTAACAATAATACTATTGTACCTCCCGGTGCTAAATTCCATATTCCTGCAACCGATAATCCACCTACTACAGCTATTTCACCGATCAAAACAGCTAGCACAATCGCCTGCTTAAAACTACGGGCAACGAGCAAACTGCTCGCCGCTGGAATGACGAGTAATGCCGAAACGAGTAGTGCACCAACGATTTTGATGGAGACACTTATCACAAGTGCAGTTAGCACGCTAATCATAACATTGTAGAATGATACTGGCAAGCCACTTACAGCAGCAGCCTCTTCATCAAATGTAATCAGAAACAATTTTTTGAACTGTGTACCAATTGCAACAAGTACGACTATAGTAACAATAGCAATTACAATTAAGTCCATTTTATTTAACGTATAAATATAACCAAACAAGTAGCTACTAACATTCATTTGCATCCCTTTACCAGACGTAAATAAGATCGAGGCCAGTCCTATACCACCAGACATAATAATAGCTAGTGAAAGTTCCGCGTAACTTTTGTATGCTTTACGTAAACGCTCAATTGCAAAAGAAGCAATTATCGCAAACACAAGTCCCATCGCTATCGGATAGACTCCTAATATGAAGCCTAACGCTACACCAGCGATTGCTACATGGGACAGTGTATCACCAATCATAGATAAACGTCTTAACACTAAAAACATTCCCATTAACGGGGCAGTAATTCCAATAAGAAGTCCGCCAAGCAGTGCTCGTTGAAAAAAGTCTGTCGTTAAAATTTCTAGCATGTTAGACCTCTTTCTCTCTATCCATTCGCAATCTTAAATTTTGTAAACTATGTGCCAAATCTTCAGCTACACAATTTTGTGTATCATGCGAATGTCGAATATAAAATTTAATTTTACCAGCTTGACTAACCGGTTCATCGCCCAAATAGCTGCGAATCATATCCATATCATGCGATACCATCAAAAAGGTCATCTGATGATGTTGATGCATATGTTTGATCATATGAAAAAAGCTTTGTTGCGTTTCAGCATCTATTCCAACCGTAGGTTCATCCAAAATAAGTAATGCCGGATTATTGATCAGCGCTCTTGCCAAAAACACTCGTTGCTGTTGACCACCGGACAATTCACCGATTTTTTTGTTTGCTAAATCAACGATATCCATTGCAAGCAAAGCATCGTGACATTTCTCTTGATTATAGGCTGTCCGCTTTGTCGCTTTACCAAGTCCTGATAGAACAACTTCCTTTACTGTCGCAGGGAACAATGGATTCAAATTATTTTTTTGTGGAACGTATCCAATTTTTTCCCACTGTTTAAATTTTTGTATCGGTTCTCCAAACAATTCTACTTGACCGCTTTGCGGCTTGAGCAACCCAACTAAAATTCGAAGCAATGTTGTTTTTCCTGCGCCATTACTTCCAATCAACCCAATAAAATCACGCTCTTTTACTGTAAAACTAACATTTTGCATGACTGGTTTTTGCTCATATGAAAAAGAAATGTTATTTACAGCGATGATAGGTTGATGGCAATCTTTTTTTACTGTATTATTTTGTATATGCATATTCACAACATTCACCTCCGCGACTTAACAATGAAACATTTCCAGCTCCATAAAGACTTCTTGTACCATTTACTATTGTAATGCTTGTGTCAAATTATGCAAGTTACGTTCCATTAACGTCAAAAAGTTTTCACCTTCTTTTTCTTGTTTTTTAGTTAGTCCTTCAAGCGGATGAAGTACCATTGTTTTTGCTCCCGCTTCTGCGGCTAACATCTGTGCCAAATCATCAGAAATCAATTCTTCAAAAAATATATATTGCACGTTTTCTTCCTTTACAAACTTTGCAATTCGAAGTATATCTTGAGCGAGTGGCTCTGCTTCTGGATTTAACCCCATAATAGACTTTTGAACTAAATTATAATCCCGAGCTAAGTAGGCAAACGCTTGATGTGATACAACAATATGACGTTTTGATACTTTTCCTAGCTCTTCTTCGTAACGTTGATCCATTGCTTGTAGTTTTTCTTGCAGTACTTTATAGTTTTTTTCATAATCTGCTTGGTGTGCTGGATCAACTTCTACTAAACTATTTTTAACATTTTCCGCTAACTGAATGACCGATTTTGGACTAACCCATGTATGTGGATCAATCGCGTGGGTATGCGAATTACCCGTATCCTCACCATGATCATGTCCATGATCTGCTTCACCTTCACTTACATCACCGTCTATTAAAGTAATACCTTCGCTCATCTGTTTAATTTGAACGGTACTCTGCTGCGGCAATCCCCGAATAAAACTATCCACCCAGCCCTCTAGTCCGACCCCATGGTACAGAAACAAGGCTGCATCAGTCAATTTTTTGACCTCTTTACTTTTGGGAGCCCAATCATGCGGTTCTACTCCAGTTGGTATTAAATTAGTCACTTGGACATGCTCGCCACCAATTTCAGTTGCCAAAAAATATAATGGATAAAAACTAGTTACTACCGACAATGTATCAATCGCTTGTTGCTCTTCACTTTCTACTGGCTCTGCTGTTGTCGCTGTCGATGTTGTTGTAGCCTCTGGTTGCACTGTTGATAAATCATTATTAGAACATGCGGCACTAACCATCATTAGCGCTAGCAATAAGGCTGCTATCTTCTGCTTTGATATTCGAGTAAAACGATGTTTGTTTCCCATTGTTGACTTCCCCCATCACGCTTATTAGTAATCGTAACTATTACGTTTAGAAGTATACGCCTGCTTTTTCATGTTGTCAATAACCTTTTTATACGAAAACTAAAAACATGCAACACTTTGCAGCATCGCATGTTTTCACCCTCAACATATTATTTCTTATTTTACAATAGCACCATTTGGCATACTTACCGGAACAGTCGCTATCGTTAATTGATCATCAGTGGAAGCAGCCAAAATCATTCCTTGTGATAGCTCACCACGTAATTTTACTGGTTTTAAGTTCGTTACACAAATCACTTTTTGCCCAACTAGTTGTTCTGGTGTGTAGTATTGAGCAATACCAGAAACTACTTGTCGCTTTTCAAAACCAAGATCAAGCTGTAACTTCAATAATTTATTCGCTTTAGCAACTGGTTCTGCTGCAATAACTTCTGCTACTCGCAACTCCACTTTAGCAAACTCATCAATTGTA
This sequence comes from Paenibacillus yanchengensis, assembly GCF_042684845.1. Lineage (NCBI taxonomy): Bacteria > Bacillati > Bacillota > Bacilli > Caryophanales > Paenibacillaceae > Paenibacillus > Paenibacillus yanchengensis. The sequence goes on from NZ_JBHUMH010000012.1 coordinate 233,213, forward strand.
ATTTCCTCTTTTTGTTCTACTGGCTCATCAGAAATAGTAGTTGCTGCTGTATCTGTTTCTACTGGCTCAGCTGTCGGTGCAACACCACCTCGCATAGAAGATACAATAAAGGCTGTCTCTTCTTCCATATCCAGTCTTGGGAATAGTGGTTGTTGTTTGCTCACTTTTGAACCAGCTGGTAGCCCTCCAAAGGTTGCGATACTATCCCAAGAAGTAGCTTGCCCTTCTGCAATACCAAGTTGCTCCCATATTTTTCGTGGTGCTTGCGTCATAAATGGTTGAAGCGCAATCGATATAATGCGCAGCGTTTCTGCCAAATGATACATAACAGAAGCTAGCTGCCCTTTTTGTTGCTCGTCTTTTGCTAGTACCCATGGCTGAGTTTCATCGATATATTTGTTAGAACGACTTACTAATTGCCATAGACTCGACAATGCAACCGAAAATTCCATATTTTCTAACGCTTGCTCTAATTGCTCAATCGATTGTTTCGCACTTTGTTGCAAAGCAGCATCGAACGGAGTAACCGTTCCTTCGTACGCTGGAATTTCACCATCAAAATATTTATCTACCATAGCCACTGTTCGGTTTAACAAGTTACCAAGATCATTAGCTAGGTCAAAATTAATCCGTTCCACGAAACCTTCTGGAGTAAATGCGCCATCAGCACCGAATGGAACTTCGCGCAATAAGTAGTAACGCAAACTATCTAAGCCGTACCGATCAATCAAAACAACCGGATCAATTACATTTCCTTTTGATTTGGACATTTTCCCATCTCGCGTTAATAACCAACCATGTGCAAATACTTTTTCAGGTAATGGTATATCGAGTGCCATTAACATAATTGGCCAATAAATCGTATGGAAACGTACAATTTCTTTGCCCACCAGATGGACATTAGCTGGCCAGTATTTTTTAAATTGTTCCCCTGGCTGATCCAGGTTGTAACCGAGTGCTGTAATATAATTGGTTAAAGCATCGATCCATACATATACAACATGCTTCGAATCACCTTTTACTTTAATTCCCCATTCAAAAGTTGTTCGCGATACAGCCAAATCTTCTAATCCTGGTTTAATAAAATTGTTAATCATTTCGTTTTTACGCGATTCAGGCTGAATAAATTGCGGATGTTGTTCATAATACGCTAACAGGCGATCTGCATATTTACTCATTCTGAAAAAATAACTTTCTTCTTTCACATGTTCTACCGGACGATTACAGTCAGGGCAATTACCATTTTGAAGCTGTCGTTCCAAGAAGAAAGATTCACAAGGTGTACAGTACCATCCTTCATATGTCCCTTTATAGATATCGTCTTGCGCTAACAATCGATCAAAGATTTGCTCTACTACAACTTTATGGCGATCTTCTGTCGTTCTTATAAAGTCATCATATGAAATGTCTAACTTTTCCCATAAACTTTTAATTCCTACTACAATATCATCGACAAACTGCTGTGGTGTTTTCCCCACTTCTTGTGCTTTTCGTTCAATTTTTTGACCGTGTTCATCTGTTCCTGTCAAATACCAAACATCGTATCCGCGCAATCTTTTATATCTCGTAATCGCATCTCCAGCTACCGTTGTATAAGCATGACCAATATGTAGCTTATCACTGGGGTAATAAATAGGTGTTGTTAAATAAAACGACTTTTTTTCAGACATGTTGACCACTCCATTTTCATTATTATCTACAAAAAAACACAAAAAAAGCCTCCGTCCTGTATGGGACGAAAGCTTGTCGCTTACGTGGTACCACCCAAATTCCGATTGCTCGTCTACAATTACTGTACAAGCAGTCGCTTCGTGTTTCATCTCTGTGTTAGATGAATAAGCTATTATCGCTAGCTTCACGCTTTAATCTTATAACTTGTCTGACAAGCAACTCGATAAAAGTACCTCCCGGGCCATCTTCCGTTTGTATTCCCGTACCGGCTTTCACCTTTCCCGGCTCTCTATAACGGCGCTACAATCGTACTCTTCCGTTCATCGGCATAATGATATGAATGGCTATACTATAACGAATATTGTTTACCTTTGTCAAGTCCTCTCCATCTTATCGTGTTTTTTCACCGGATCAGGCACAGGATCATAACCACCGGGATGAAAGGGATGGCATTTCGCAATACGTGCCGCTGCCATATAACTCCCTTTCGCTGCCCCATGTTTTTCAATCGCTTCCAGCGCATACGTCGAACAAGTCGGATAAAACCGGCAAGTGGGAGGTTTCAATGGTGAAATGAATTTACGATAAAAATGGATCGGGGCTAATACGATTCGCTTCATCATTACAGTTTACCTTTAGAAGCTTCATCCCCAGTTTGCGCACCACATTGTTCACAATATCCAAAAACCTCGAATTTATGTTTCACAACTTGAAACTTCTCTGGTACATCCAATTCATTCATTGGACAAAATGTAACGGGAAGTGTATGACCGCACTGCAAACAAATCATATGGTGATGATGATCATGACCTTTGCAATGCAATTTAAATTTCACGCCATCTTCAAACATCACTTGCTCTAGTACACCTAGTTCTTCCATTACACGTAAATTTCGATATACCGTATCAAAACTTAGTCCAGAATAACTTTTTCCCATATATTCATAAATGGCTTTTGGAGTCAAATAACCAGCAGTATCTGCAAACAGACGAGCCAAAGTTTTACGTTGATCCGTAATTCTTAAACCTTGACTAGCCATTATTTCTACAATTTCGTCTACGGTATGCATATTTATTCCTCCAACATTCAGTTTCTACTACCATCATGCCTAAAAAAAAGACTCTCGTCAATGAGAGCCTTATCCATTCACTTTCATATTCACTAAAAAAATAACAGTTGTCGCCAAAAACAATAAAATGCTAGCTGCACCGGATAATTTACTCCAACGATGTAGCTTCCGCAGCTTCTCTTCTTCAGCGCCTTCCATTTTAGCTAAACTGAAGGCACGCTGACGAAACAAAAATAATATAAACGAAATTACGAATATAATATTGACAATAAACCATACCGCTGTCCAAAACAATGTAAGTCCCCCAACAAATATTTTTGTTGTATTTCACTCGTACCGTCTACTCTAAGTATCAGCTTCACTTCGTAAAAAAGACATTAATGACAATAGCAAAAGCAATCAAACTAATAATTCCAACCGCAATAAAAATCCAGCCCGTTTTGAATCGTTGCTGAAACATACGCAATACACCCAAGCTGAACGAACCGAATGTAAGTAAAATAAATATCGCAGCGGTAACAAAGAATGGCAGCGACACATCGCTAATATTAACTAGGGACAACCCAGACACTCCTCTACAGCAAATTAAACGCTTTACTAGCCATTATAAGACAAAAATCAGGGTTAATCCAGCTAGTCAATATATACTAAGTGACAAATATCGCACAGTATTTTGTATTTCGCACACTAAGAACGAAAATTATGCTCCGTCCACGCTTTCGCTGGTGTACGTTTTTGTAATCTTAATTTAATAATATCATCTTTTCGAGAAGACAATACGTTCTTTGTACGTACAAGCTCCGGTAATTTCACTTCTTTTGACTTTCCATTGGGAAATCCACTAATTTTCACTCGATCTTCTCGCACATAAAACTTTAATTTTCGCACATCCGTTTCGTCTGGTAGTTTAAAGGATAAATATATATAGTTATCTTCGTTCAAAATAGCTACATCCACTTCATTCATAAACGCTCTAGTCGTTTCAGGCATCGTTTGTTCCATTATATTTCGTACAAATTGTTCAATCCAGCCAGGCTCACGTAATTTGGCAAAATCATCCGGTAACTTTTGGAGTTCTAACCATTTTTCCAAATCTGTCCATTTGAAACTCATACCATTCACTTCCTTCATTTTATCGCTACTTACCTACTACTGCCTAGTTTATGCGCAACAGATTCGACTCGCTACAACGTATATAATTCGTCTAGTAATCGTAGCTTCAACCTGTAACGTATAGGCTTTTTGCGCATACAATAAAACAGAACACTGCATCATTTTTCAATTAAAAAAGGTGGTGAAAGACAATGCCTGCAATTGTCGGCTTTGTTAAAATAATAAGTGTTGGATCTAGTTCTATCGTCCAATTTGGAGATGCGCTGGAAGTATCCCCACAAAGTAACTCAAAAAGTTACGCTGGTTCCGGATCATTTTTGACAGGTACTTTAGCCAATTCCAATACTGGTGTGAATGCTACGAATTCTATAGATCCCGATGTGCAAGATAATACTAGCGCTGAAGGAGTAAACGTCGCATGAGTCTAACCGTCTATCAACAAATAAGTATTCATACGTTTAAAATTAATAATGTCTCTAATAGTTCCGTCGTACAAATAGGCAGTGCCGGTTCGATCCGCGGCGTATCACAGTTATACAATACTGGCGGATTTACTGGCCCTGCACCTGAAGTTGGTGATAGCAGCCCATTTTCCTTCGTCCCTTTACCTAATCCCCAATAGACATGCTGTGAAAGGAGATTTTTTTCTATGTATAAAGGAGAACAACCGTCACCTTGGCAGTCGTGGGCTAATCAAGTACAACTAAAAATAGGAGAAATGGAACAAACGATCAATACACTACAGCAGCAATTAATAACGATGGAAGAACGATTAAATCAAGCAGAAAACAAACCACAATATACAATCGAGAATATCGAATACCGCTTTGACCAACTGAAAGTAGAGCAACTAGATGGTACATTAAATATTGGGATGACTTCTCCTTTCACTCCGACAGAACAAGCACCAATGATTGATCAAATCGTACTACCGAAAAAACTGAACACAGCTCCACCGCATGCTAACAGTAAAAAACAAGAGAGTAGAACGATTGGAGCAATCGATGAACGAGTCCAACATTATTGGCAACAAGAAAGCCCCCGAATTATTCAGGGGCTTGAACAACATTATAAAATAGCACTTGATCCGCATCATCGCCAACTACTTACCAAAGATATAGCGCAGCAACTTGAAGGTCGAACACGCTATTACATGGAAACGATTAGTGCAAAACAACCTAACGATAGTTCCGAGCAACATCTCCATGAGCAAGTATTACAAAAAACGATTGATGATAGTAAGCAAGCTTTAATGCGTTATTTTGAACAAATAGCTGGTAACAATTAAATATAGAGAACCGAAGGTGATTGCTATGCAACATTTCTATGTAACAAACGACCAACTATCCGTAGGTCGCGTTGATTTATTTGGTATTTCTAGTTCGTCATTGTTTCAAATAGGTGATACGGAACAAATCAATTTGTATGCTATGTTTGACACACCACCCGAATCAGTCATCGTAAAACCGCTTGCTCCCCTTCCACCCATTAGAGATAGTCATTTCACAACAGAAAGTGAGGAGTTTCACGTTGAATAGTAGACATGACCCGTTAACTACACGTTCTGCTCTCATCGGTGGAATCGATATTACTAGCATTGCTTCAGCTGCTACTTTCCAAGTAGGTGATCGTCATACGAGTAATGCAACGACTCGCGCACTTGCTGTTCAACAAAAATTAGATAGCGCAGCTCAGATGGAGGTAGATTTTTCTCAATTCCCCTTCTTCCAATCAACGATGCCATCTATTGACACTTACGTACCACCGGAAAACAACCAATTTCATCGTACTTTACAACAGGATAAAATACAGGTTGGATTTGTTCGCATTTTGGCTGCAAGCACAGCGGCTACTGTACTTGCCGGAAACAGTAGCCGCTATCATGCCGATGCTAGAGTAAAACATTTTCGGGTATTGTCATAATTTTTTATAATAAATATTTTGCATACCAATTTGATTTACATTGGCATAAATGGTGTTTTTGTACCAGTATAAAAAATACTCAATTCATGCATAGCTCTCGTACAAGCTGTATAGAACAGCCACTTATCTGCTTCCTTTGAGTAATATTCAGCCGATGCATTATGAACGATAACTGTATCAAACTCTACACCTTTTGCCAAATATACAGGAATGACAGCTATTCCTTTATCGAATGATGCTGTTTCTTTATCTATTAATGTTAACGAAGGCAACTGCGGTAATAACTGTTCGTATAGTTGCTTCGATTCTTCAGCTGTTTTACCGATTATCGCAATAGAAGTATGAGCTGCTTGTTGCATCTGCTGGACAGTTCGCACGATATCATCTAGCAATTGCCCTTGCTCTACTTGCATTATTTGTGGCTCAGGACCATGTCGATCAAACGGTTCTACGAGCTGCTCTGCGCCAATAATTTTGCTAGTAAACGTCACAATTTCATGCGTTGAACGGTAACTTTTCGATAAACGTATCCTCTCTGAATGTTGCTCATCAAACAAAGATGCTAGTGCGTCTAACTCACTATGGTGGTGACTGTGCATATAAATTGTTTGATTCGGATCGCCGAGTACCGTCCATTTACTGTTAGGAAATATTCGTTTTAAATAATGAAACTGAAAAACAGAATAATCTTGCGCTTCATCTATAAAAACATGTTTAATTAACGTATTTGTATGAAAACCTGTCAATTTTTCTTTAAAATACAAATATGCGGTCGCATCTTCATACGGTATCATTCGCTGGTTCATATTAGTTAACGTATGTTGTAAAGCATAATCTGAGAAATTACACTGTTGTAATAACTGTCGATACATCGCATCAATATGAACAAATCGCAACATTTTTATTAAACGTCGTGTTTTTTTGAAATAACGTGAAACGATACGCGTCGCCAAATAATCACGTTCGCTATTAAAGTCGTCAAAGGACTGACTTTGATAACTTCCTTTGTTTTGCAATTTTTCATAAGCTTCGGAATATTCATCGGGATCTAGCAGCTCCAGCTCTTCATCTACCCAACTCTTTTTTCTTTCTTCTTTCGCTATTTGTGTTATTTGTTTCAATAACTGTGTAACGAGAAGCTTCAAACGATTAGCAATCGATATCGTGGGATCTAAAGCATAAAACTGCTCCGCAATATACTCTTTCGAAATAATTACTTCACCCCGAAATTTAATTGCTCGAAATAGCATTCCTTGCTTACTACGGTCGTCTACATAGTCGTTAATTCGTTGCATAAACGCATAACTTGATTTGTACGCTACCATTTCCATAATGTCATCATAGCCCACTTCTTGATGCGCTGTTAAGGCATACTCCATTTGGCTAAACAAATCAATAACCGTATATTGTCTTGCAAAACGATGCTCCAAATATTGCTGATACGTCGTTTGCTCCACATTTTCTTCACCAAGCTCCGGCAACACCGTTGCAATATAGCTATTAAATATCGGATTCGGTGAGAAAAACACAATTTGATCAGCTGCCAAATGACCCCGATGTCTATATAACAAATATGCTGCACGCTGTAGTGCCGCTGAAGTTTTTCCGCTGCCAGCAGCACCTTCCACTACGAGCAACCGTGCTTGTTCATTACGAATTATTTTGTTTTGCTCTTGTTGAATGGTAGCGACGATGGATTTCATCTTTGCACTAGCATTTTTACCCAACACTTGCTGTAGCATCTCATCACCGATCGTTACACCAGCGTCAAACATACTTTTAATTTGCGATTGTTGGATGATATATTGCCGCTTTAAAGTCATTTCTCCTTGAATAGTAGTTTCAGGTGTTTTGTATAGAACTGCCCCTGGGCCATAATCATAATATAAACTGGAAATGGGTGCGCGCCAGTCATAAACGAGATATTCCCCTGATTGTTCATCGTACAGAGATCCAACACCTAAATAAATCGCTTCTGCACCAGCAGGATCGCCATCTTCTACAAAATCCACTCTACCGAAGTAAGGCGAGTCAACAAGTCTTTGATACGTTTTAAGTTGTTTCTCCATATGCCGGTGGCTACGTTCCCGTTCCGATAGTACTTCCGCTTGTTGTTTCATGCTGGCTAATGTTTCTGCTGTTTCCGCTGCATCTTCAAAATTAACCGTTACATCGTCCCAAAAATGACGACGGATAGCTACAATATCTTCTTTAATAAAACCAGCTTCATCCACACGTTCAGCAATCAATCTTTGCAGTAATTTCGTTACCATTTCGACTCTGTCTTGCTCTTTTATCCAATCTGTATTGGACGCATTTTGTTGTTCATCCAATATTATTTCATCAGAATTGCTTTTCATTGGCTTCCTCCCTGTTCGTATATCCAATGTCTGCTAAAAACACTTTTCCAGCTTCACTTGCAAAGCGGAATGAAATTTTACTAATTTGTGCTGGATTGAGTTGTTTCTCCCACTTACTATCGTGTTGTTTATTTAACGAAGAAAAATAATTTAACGGCACAATCACCGTTTGAAAGATAGCCTCTGCCGATTGTTTATATTTATTTTTTTTAATACGATTTTCTAACCATGTAAATTTAGTGAACTGGGTATGAACGGGTGCTTCTATAGAAGTAACATCATTAACTAGTAATTGCAAAATTTCACCTTCGTCTGTCTCCACTTCTATTTCTAATTGAGGCACTTCCAGTTCTCCCTGTTGCACATCATCTTGAAGCCCATCTATACTTTCTTTATCAAGATGCTCGTCAGTAACATTTACTTGGGTTTTACTACGGTCCATATTCACTTCATCTGTCGTTTGTTCATCCATAATGAGCGGATCTACCGCCAAAGAAAATATAATACTGTCTGCTGCGCTATCTTCCAACTGTTCCGCCGCTTGATCCGTTAATATCATATTATATTCCGCACCAGCTTTTTCCCAACTTAATTCAATCGCTTCTTGCTGTTTACTGTTCCCATCCCGATTAATAGCATACGTACTTTCATCCCATTCAGACATTCCGATAGCATAACTTTTTTCAATCAATCCATTTTCTCTTGCAATCGGTATCGTACTGCCATTTTCATATCGACTAATATAACCGGTGTCCGGTAACCACTGTAACCCATTTTCATAATTTTGAAATAAAGGAGTGTATGTAAAGTTTTCAAATAAAGCTGCCTGTAAAAAAGCAGCAATATAAACTTTTGCAATTTGCTGTTGCTCCTCTGCAGTCAACATATTGGACCGATTCAAAAACAATCCGCCCGGTAATCGTTCGTCAAATTTTCCCCAATCAGTATTGAATTGACTATGGTTAGCATCAGCAATATATAACGCAGCTTTAAACCGCTCACTCGTCTCCAACATCGTTCGAGCGTATTGCCGTTCCCCATAGAAATTATTAACGTCAGCATCTCTCGCTCCTTGCAATGTCAAATAAAAAACATTATCCAAGTCAGCAAATTGATCCTCCACCTTTTTATCGGTAGGTGCCATAGCTACAACTGCTTTAATTTGATAATCTTCTTTGTCAGGCAACATCGCATCATCGTCAAAAAACCGCTCTGGATCAGCTGCCATCGCAGCTGCTTGACCGCCACGAGAATGACCGATTAATGCGATAGATGACAAATCAAACTTGTCATATAAAGGATGGCTATCATCGCTATTCCAAATCCCCAATTGCTGAATATGCTGTAATAAGAGCCACGCACGCATTAACATATCATTGTCAACGATACCTGACCAAGAAGAATAGTTTAGAAAATTTTGATCCACTGAAATAGCGATTATTCCTTGCTTCGCCAACATTTCACCTAAATAGTGATAACCACCATCTGAAAAATCCTCCATCAAATGGTTACCATGTACGATGAGCGCTATTGGAAAAGATGCATCGTCAGCACCTTCTGGCATCCATACTGTACCATTTAACGGAAGCTCTTGTGGGGAAAAACCCCAAAATAGTTGTTTAAGCTTTGGCCACTTGGAAATATACTGTTCGGCGTTTACCGATGGAGAAAGATAGTCCACTTGTTTTCCAAACGAGGAACGATGTTTGTCTGTACCATTTCCATAACTAAAAGTGGTAACATTATATTGTTGTATTAAGCTAGGATTAATCAGCTCATGCCAACCTTGCTCCAATAGTGATCCATCTTTAACCGCAATATCTGCTACATCCGCATCACTCACCGTAGAAAACAACTCTTTTTGTTTCAGCCAATAGTTGTTATTAGACACCGGCCAAGATGTACTTATCATTATTACAACGCCAATGATCACAGCCGGGATTAACGTTGCCAGCAGTTTTACCACGTTAGATATTCGCCACTTACGCCATACATGTAGTAGCCAACTACCTAACAACAATGCTATAGCGATATAAGCTCCAGCAACCAGATAAGAAACCCTGCGATCTAATTCAGCAAACTGTAGTATAAAGATCATTTGAATAAACGTAATAATAACTAAAGAAAATAATTTTCGTGCTACTGGTAATTGTATAAGTGACATAAAAAAGCTAAGGATAGGTATTGCAATAACTAGTAAGATGACATTTAATGTAGCAGCGATAATGGAATCCAACCAGATTCCTAAACCCGTAGGCACACCTCTACTGGCTACTATCCAAGCTATAAAATTAAAAATAAATAAACTTCCTAATAAGAAACGACTAGTAGACCTATCTCGATCATACTTCATACGATAAGCATCGCGAACGTATTCTTTCCAAGTTCGCCGAGATTTTAACGATGAATGTAATTCGAAAGACATTGTTAATTTACAACCTCCAACCAATTTCTACGGCTACGCTGCTCAATATGAACAGGTACTTCAAAAAACTGGCTTAATGTGTGACTATTTAAAATTTGGCTCGTATTCCCTTCAGCGAAAACCATACCATCTTTTACTAGTAATGTTTTATTAAAGCAAGGTAATATTTCTTCCACATGATGTGTTACATATATTAACGTAGGAGCTTCTTCAATTGTTGCTAATTGTTCAATCATTGCCAACACCTGTTCTCTTGCAAACAAATCAAGTCCCGTACAAGGCTCATCCAAAATAAGCAGCTCCGGATCATTCATCAACGCTCTCGCGATAAGCACTCTTTGTTTTTCACCCTGAGAAAATGTCCCGTACTTTCTAGCAATCAATTGCTCGCACCCTAATTGTTTTAAAATAGTAATTGCTTTATTTTCATCTGCTTCCTGGATTTCATCATACACTCCAATTGAAGCGAATTTCCCACTTAATACGATACTAAGTGCATTGTCGTTATAGTATAAACGTTCGTGTAAAGAAGTACTAACCCAGCCTATTCGTTTGCGTAGCTCGCGCAGATCATACTCTCCAAAGCGATGACCAAGTACGGAGACACTGCCACTGGTTGGCCATATATAGCCATTAATCATATTCAACATCGTTGTTTTTCCTGAACCATTAAGACCAAGTAAACACCAATGTTCTCCTTTTTTAATCGTCCAATTCACATTTTTTAACACTGTTTTTTCTTCTCTATCCCAAATAATATCTTTCATCTCAACTATATTCATTTCTCCACCCCGTTAATTCAACCATCATTCATTATACAAATATTACTTGTTTAGTATACCATATATATTATTCGCAGGAGCAGCAAAAAGAGGCTGCCATCATCCAATGGCAACCTCTTTTCGCATCACATTTGTTTTAAAGTATGGAGTAGTAAATAGGTACGATAATAAACTGATAAATAATAGTTACTGTACCCAACCCTATAGCCGTACTACTCCACTTTTTATTTTCATTAGAATAAGCTAAAAATCCAAGTACGATTGCAGCTATTGCCATTAATATAGGCCATATAAACCATGAAGCTACTGCAAATACGATTCCTGTAAAAGATATTAAATTACTGCTTGATCTCGCTTCTAACTCTACATCATCATGAGTTGAAGTGAGCATATCCACTTCACTTATATGACGCCCTGCTTCGCTTCGAGCATATACGTTAGGATCGCTATAGGCAAAGTCGGCAGCAAATTCTTCCTTTACATCTTCTAACTGTATATCTTTTTTCCTATCTTCATTTCCTTGCTCCATGTGCAACTACTCCTTTGGTTGGAATGTTAAACAGCATGTAGCCGAAGATTGTGAAGCGTGATCGTCCATCGAATTTAGTTTTCCAAACTCATCTTCAGCAAACTCTTCATGGACGTTATGAGACACATTATTGTCTAATTCAATCATAATTTCTTTCGCATTACACTTATTCCCGTTTTCCCAAAAATTACAATTAGATACTCTACAAGTAACGCCGTGTGGCATATCGCTCACCTCCAGTATCATGTTTTCCCGATTGGAGGTAATTCATGCTTCCTATTTTTGTAGCTGCATTCGTCGTTCAGATAAATAATCGCTTTCATAATAAGCTAACTCGTCTCGTAATTCTTCAAAAAGCTTTGCTAAATGCAGTATACGTTGACGGACTTGCTTATCCGGTTTATAACGAAATCTAATCGCATCTTGACCAGAGTATGCATAACGTCCATCTTCCGTATAACTCTCGTGAGTAGGATAAAAGAACAAATTAACGACTTGATGATACACTTCATAAAGCACTTTATTCGCTTGTTCATCTTTTACTTGTTGGCGATGTAGAATAAGCCATATTTTTTCCAAATTAACTTCCGTAAATACGAGTAAATGACGCAAATCCGATAAAATACCTTTATAATAAACAACTGCTTGTTCCGATGAATCGTGTGCAGTTAACATGGATAAATTAGTTTCATTTAAAAATGGTTCTACTATGGTAACTACCGATTGCAAATGTTTTTGTGTCAATTCTGTAATCGCTCTAATATTTGCCGATAACATTATAATTCCCTCCAGCTGATAGCTCTTCCTTGGCATCACATCACGTTAACAACGTTTCAATAAACCACCTTATTTATAGAATAACAAAAATCCAATCTTTTTTCGATCATTTCTTCAATAGTATGGCAGGTATAAAATGAATATCATGAAGCAAATCATAACGAAGACATCAAATCAGTCTATTCATTGGAGGTGGATTAGTTTGCACAAAAGTTGGATTGCAAGTATAACCGTATTAATCCTTATCGCGCTTATTATTCCCGGACTTGGAAGATATAATGTTGCGGAACAAGAAAACAAACAGCTACAAAACAACTTAGAACAAGCACGGTTATCCGTTGACGCAGAAAAAGAAAAACATATCAAACAATCGTTAATCGAACAAGATGTAACGGCAACGATGCAATTTATGCAGGCAGAAACAGACAAAGATTTAGGTATTTTACTTCAAAACGTTACAGATCACTCCGAAAAAAATACGTTAACAGCCATAAACAAACTGATGAAACAACATCCCTATCTTGTCTATATTTCCCTTACATCTGCATCAAAAAATATCGTTCAAGGCCACTTCCCTCCGACAAATGATGGAAGTGTGCAACATTATATCACTTTAGCAAAAGAAAAGTTACAACTTTCCGAGTCCTATCGCTCCCCAAAATTCACTTGTGACAAAGGAAGTATTTTCAGTGTAGTTGCTACACCCGATCATTCCGGTAAAGATGGCGGAGCTATTGCTGTAGTGAAACAAGATGTTATGAAGACGGTAGAATTACAACAGCAGAAAAATTTACGATTAATCCCCTATCCTGCGGAAGGCAATTATCGAATTAAATCTGTTGCTCCTAATTCCACCGTTGATATTACAGTATCAGATGGAGAAGATAACGGAGCCGCTAGTCACTATCATATTCGCGATGTAGTCGTCCGTTTCGAACAAAAGTTATCGAGTGAACAGTTACAACTCATTCAAGATGAAATTGACGGTACTATCCTTCAACAATTAGACCAAACATATATATTTCGCTCCAATCATTTAGAAGCAAAACAGTTAATGGAATACTTTCAATCGAAATGGCAACCCATTTACACTGAACCAAACTTTCTCTATATGACGAATCAACAACAAGACGAAGTAAATACAGAAACAATCATCCCAAATGATGTGCTTTACTCCACCTATCAATGGAATCTGCCATCTATTGCCACAGAAAAAGGCTGGAACATTACGAAAGGTAATGAAGGGGTCATTGTTGCTGTACTAGACACAGGAGTTGAAGCAACTCACCCTGATTTAATCGGAAGACTGGTAAGTGGAGCGAATATGATCGATAACAGTAAAAATCCAACAGACAATGTTGGGCATGGCACACATGTCGCTGGCATCATTGGCGCTACCGTCAATAACAAGGAAGGAGTGGCTGGTGTTTCGTGGTATAACAAAATTATGCCAATCAAAGTGTTAGATGATAGTGGAGCAGGCTCCTCCTATTCTGTAGCACAAGGAGTCATCTGGGCTGTAGATCAAGGTGCAAAAGTAATCAATATGAGTTTAGGTAATTACGCTAACTCACAATTTTTACACGATGCCATTAAGTACGCTTATGCGCAGGATGTCGTTTTAATTGCCGCTAGTGGCAATGACAATACCGTTCGTCCCGGGTATCCTGCAGCTTATCCTGAAGTGTTTGCCGTCGCTGCTACCAACAGTCAAAAAGAGCGCGCTCCATTTTCCAATTACGGAGACTATATCGACGTTGCAGCGCCGGGAGAAAGTATTGCCAGTACTTATCCAGGACATCAATATGCAGCGCTCTCGGGGACATCTATGGCTACACCGCATGTCTCCGCATTAGCAGGACTTATCCGCTCTGTAAATCCTGACCTAAGTAATGAAGAAGTAATGAACATTATTCGGAATACCTCCATTGACTTGGGCAACCCAGGCAAAGACGACTACTTTGGATATGGTGAAATAAACGTGAGCGAAGCATTAACAAATGCGATGGAATTCAAAGGCACATTGCAAATGTATCCCTCACAAGTGAAGCGAAAATTAAAACGACTAGCAACGCAATAAATTAAAGCAGAAAAACTATTTTAAACTCTGTTCATGGGGATATAATATATCGTCCGCGTTCTTTGGATATTTGTAGTTGCTTACGTGCTTTCGCCCACTTCATATTCAATCCATTAACAATTTCATCCAAATCACGATTGGCCAACATCTCTTGGCCAATTTTTTTATAATCTAACTGAATAGCATCGACAAGCGCTGCATACTCTGTTCCACCCGGAACATAATAGAAAGGAGAAACTTCAGAAAATTTTTCATGAAATTTTTGCAAAAAAGGTATTTCTGCTTGTACATCATAAAAGGTGGAATCTAATTGAGCTTGCGTTAAATATGTTTGATATACTTCTGGACTATAAAACCACTCTAAAAACAGCTTCGCTTCTTCTTCATATTTAGTAAGTTTATTAATACCATAAAAGTGATCAACAAAAGTCATAATACGTAACGGTTCTGCTTCACTTTCCCTATAAGGTAATGGAAATGCTTCCAAATCATCTGTATGTCCTACATTACTTTCATAATTAGATAAAAACCACAAGCCCCCTCCTATAATCGCTGCTTCCTTCGAATAAAACTGTTCTGTTGCTTGTTCCCAATCTGTAGATAACGGATCAGCTCCCATTACTTGAGCTTGATACAATTGTTCGATCTTTTTATAACTATTGTAAAATGGTGTTCCTTGAGCAAACGGTTCATCTTGCATCGCCATTCCATTCAAATATTGTTCTTCATTCGAAGACAAGTGAGCCATAAACTCGTTAAATGGGTACGTTGCCCAATAATCTTTTCCACTCATTGTATAAGGTATAATGCCGCTCTCTCTTTTAAGCGTTTGTAGTAATTGGATAAATTCTGACCATGTATTTGGTACACTTAATTGTAGTTCTTCAAAGATAGACGGATGATAATACATCAGCTCAGGATACGACACCGCTGGTATTGCAAGTACTTTATCATCTAATGCAAATTGTTTGGCATAACGATTTCTAGTCGTTGCTTCTAAAGTATCAAGTGCTAGTAATTCTTTTTGAAAATAAGCTATCCAATTTGGTTTTAACTCTAAAATATCAGGTAATTCATTCGCTGATAATTTCACTTGCATCGCTTTTAAATATTCACCATCATTATGAAATGTTTCCAATTGAATTTTCACACGTGGATGAACTACAGTATACTCCTCTACTTTATCATGCATAAAGGCAATGAAATCTTGGTTTGCATCCCACATTGCCATATGTAGCGTTACTTGTTGATTTTCCACCAACTTCATCTCACCATTGTTACTACAGCCTTGTAATATAATTGCTAAAAAAACAAGCATATTAATTAATAACACTAGCTGTTTCTTCATAAAAATATTCTCCCTTATCCTTCTCATAAGGCTGGTCTCGATATATCTGATCTCGATATTGAATGGGAGTTAATCCAGTATTTTTTTTAAATACACGACTAAAATGAGTTTGATTATGATAACCAGCTCTTTCCCCTACTTCATAGATTTTGAGCTTACTCTGGAGTAATTCCTTTGCTTTTTCAATTCGTTTCTTTGTTAAATAATCAATTAGATTTTCCCCTGTTTCTTTAGAAAATATTTTACTTAAATAACTAGCATTTACCCCGATTTGCTCACTAATCTGAGCTAATGATATTGGTTGAGCGTAATCTCTATCCATAATTTTACATGCCATTTCTACTAATCCCGGATGAGTAGAGGGCATGAGATGTTTGGCATCAATACATTTTTCAACTGTACTAATCAGTTGCTCCAGCCATAACAATATAGCAGTATTATCATATAATTGATCTAGCACTTCATGTGGAGACTCCCTATCACCCAATACGTCACTCCAGTTTAATCCTCTCAAATATAAAAGTGATTCCAGTTCCCACAATAACGTTCGATACTTACTAATCACAATATCCGGGTTTATTTGACCATATTGCTGTAACGATTTTATACTCAATCGCCATTCCTCAACCCACGATTGGCCCATCTCTAATTTATATAATAATCCTCTTATTTCCCAATTAAACTTAATAGATGGATCAGTTGAAGTAAAACGTTGTAAATCTTCATAAAAATACACCCGACCAGTACCATCATAAAAGCGAAGTTTTATGAGATTTCCCACCTCTAAAAGTAAACGTTTCCAATTTTTGTGACCTGAACTTACATCAGAAACAGCTCCACTCACTGTTAAATTCATATAATTTTTCAATTGTCCTTTTATCTGGTTAACCATCTCCACTACAAGTTGTCTTGTTTCCATCGCAGAATATTGAAATCCGATATGACTAATAATGACATAGTCTGAATAATTCAAATCAATAACTAAGTTCTTTGTATCAAACCGCCGTACTATTTCTTTTAATGTAGCCTGAATATAGCTACTGATGTGCTGATCTACTTCCCCTTCATCACTACCCTGTAGTTGTTCCACATGAAAGAGCATAACCACTTGCTGAGTAGTGTAAGAATGAGCAAACCATGCATCTTTCACCAATTTACTATGCTCCATCTTCACAATCGATTCATTTTCAATTAGATAGGAACGTAACCACTGTATCTTCTCTCTTTCAAATGAATAAAGAGGAGGGGCTTCATTCTGATCTTTTGATAAGTCACGCTGTTCCAGCTTTGCAAGTGAATTAGCAATGATTTGAGTTGATGCTGGTTTTCCAATGTCTTCCTTCACTATATAATCAGCAGCTCCCAATACAAATGCTTTACGAACGTACTCATATTCAGCATATGCGCTTAATACAATAATAATCGGTCGCTTCACTAGGTCTACATGTTGGATCGCTTCCATAAACTCTAATCCATTCATGGTAGGCATTTTAATATCTACTAATATCAAATCTATAGTGTCTTGTTCCAATAACTTTAACGCTTGTTGACCATTAGATGACTCAGCTACTATTTCCGCATTATAAGAACTCCATGGAATGAGTTGGCGCATGCCTACTCGAACGATAATTTCATCATCTACAAGCATTACTCGATGCATAATGTTCAGCACTCCTCGAACGTTATATTGTCAATCTAAATTTTCGCTAAGGATAGGCAATCTCAGCACTATTCTAGTACCTTCCCCGATTCTACTATGAATAACTAGTCCATACTGTTCTCCATAATGTAACTGAATTCGTTTCTCTATATTAGTTAATCCTAAACCGCTAAAGGTCAGTTGCTGTTCTCTTAAACGAGCTTCCTGAGTAAACCCATCCATACCTGTACCATTATCTTTCACTCCGACATGAAGCTCTTTATTCACTATATGAAAGGTTAACGATACTTCTCCTCTACCTGGATAACCAGCAACGCCATGAATAATTGCATTTTCTAAAAGTGGTTGTATTAGTAATTTTATAATAAATAATTCGGATGCTTCTGGATGTACGTGGACAGTAAAATTAAATGTGTCGCCATAACGAACTTTCATAATATGCATGTAATGATGTAACAACTCAATTTCTTCGTCTACTCTCGTATACAAACCACCTCTGTTAAACGTTGAGGATAACAGTTTTGTTAAAGCTTCTGTCATTTCTTTAATATGATCAGCTTTCGACATAACTGCCATGATTTTAATAGCATTTAAAGTGTTCACTAAAAAATGAGGATTAATCTGTGATTGTAGTGCAGCTAATTCTGCTTGTGTCTTTTGCGTTTCCTTTTCCTCCTTTTCTTTAATTAACTGTTTCATTCGTGCAATCATACTATTAAAACTTTCACCCAAAACATGAACTTCGAGTGGACCGGATGCAACTATGTTACTATGTAGATTTCCTTTTTTCATTGCCCTCATCTCTTTTACTAAACTTTCAATCGGATGGGCAATACTGCGAACCCAAATTAATGACAAAACAATAAAAATCAATACGCTTACAATAATTATTAACATCGTCTGATAAAATATTTGATTACTTTGTCCGGTGACATCTTTATAAGAAACTAACTTCACATACTTCCAACCTAAATTAGACGTTAAATATATGAGAAATACTTCCTCATTATTAATAATTGTTTTAAAATATCCTTCGTTAGCCTCTTGTACTTGTTGCATATGTGGTAATTTCATAAGCTCTACCGTATAGTACTGCGTATTATTCGTTGCTACAATAGAATTGTGTTCATCCAAAATAATAATCTGTTCAGCAGATTGTACTCTAGATTGTAGAACGGACTGAATCTTATTATCCTGAAACAGAAAAACCATAGCTGCCACTTGATAAGTGGAATAGAGCTCTGTAGGCGCTACTACAGTAGATAAATAGTGATGATTTCCACCGAAAAACTCACTACTTTTTTGTTGCCCATAAAACATTACTTTTTTGGGATTTGACACGGATCGTTGATACCACTCTTGATTCCTTATATTAACTGGAATACTCATTTGTTGCTTATAAGTAAACGAATCCCCATTGTGATAAAGTAACTTTGCTGACACTACATCTGAAGTATAATGAAAAAAGCTGGAAATTTTCTCTTGTAATATTTCACTATATTCGCGTTGTAAAGTTGAATCTTTTGTTTCATGTAACAATGTTGCATTTTTTAAAATAGTTTCATCATTCGCAATCGCTGCAACTGTATAAATAAATTGTTTGGCAACGTTATCAATTGTGTGTGAAACTTGTTCTAATGTTTGAAAGGAACGTTCCATTACATTACTAATTAATTCATCATGATACGATCTCACCGAAAAATATGATGTTAAAATAACTGGAATAATAATCGTAAAAGAGATAGAAATATATAATAAAGGAGCTATCTTTTGTTTTGATATCCATATTTCTAATAACTTCTTCAATGTTTGACTCTCCTTCGTATGAACAAAGGAAGCTTTGCCATAGCAAAACTTCCTTTGTGTATCCTGCAGGTGCTATTGACAATTGTCGCATTCTATAAATTAGGAAAGCCACTAATTATTTTCAACGAAGTTGCTATTTCTATTTCCATATACGTTCGAAATGAAATGGGTTACATTTACAATCAAATTATTTGACTAATCAACTTTTTTCCTACTTCTATTCTAATGATAGCATTACTTATTACTAGATAACCACTGCCAATAGCACTATTTTGTTTTCTATTTATTGCTGTAAACACGTCTTTTGTCACACTCTAAACATTGTAGATACTAGGTATAACGCAACTTTTACACCAAAAGGTCCTAATACAAACGTATAGCCAGCCCATTATAGAGCTGACTATACGTAATTTTTTATTAAATTAGTCCTTAGTTCATAAACTGTAATTTAATTAACAAGCGTTGTAACATTGTTGCTGCTTCTGCTCTATTAGCAGTTTCTTGTGGTGCAAGTAATGCACCGCTTTTTCCTGTCATTAACTTAGCTTCAATTGCTGCTTGAACAGCTGCTTTTGCAAATTTCGATACTTTTTCACCATCTTTGTAACTTGCAAGAACACCATTTGAAGCCTCGTTAAGTGAAGTTTCTTCTACTGTAGCAACAGCGTTCATGATCATTACCGCCATTTGCTCTCTAGTAATGGAGTCAGTAGGAGCAAATTTATTATTACCTACGCCATTAACCAACCCATACTGTACTGCTGTGTTCACTTCTTGTGCATACCACTTATCTGCTGCAACATCTGTAAATGCTGCTGTGCTGTTAGCAGCCGGTACTAGACCAAGCCCTCTTACAAGCATACTAGCAAATTCAGCACGAGTTACATTACCATTTGGATAAAATTTCGTAGCTGACTTCCCATTAACAATCAGTTTCGAAGCCAACGTTTCTACAGCTTGTTGTGCCCAATGATTAGTCATATCAGTAAACGTCTGCTTACCTTCAACGACAGTATAGATACCATTTGCCTGTTGTTTAAATGTTGCAATTGTTTTACCATTCTCTACTTTAAATGTAGCTGGCACGAATTGAATATTACCAGTAACTGGATCAAAAGCAATAACAGTTAAGGAATTGAAATTTTCAACTGCTTTATTCAACTCTAATGTACGTGTTACATCAAATGCTGTTACAGCTTTAGCAGAACCATCTGTCTCGATTGTAGCTGCGAATGTAACAACATCACTTACTCGTTGCTTCGTTTTTGCTTGTAACTTTTTATCTAGTTCCGTTACAGTCGCACTTGCTGTTGCCGCAATTGTTACGTGCAACGTTCCATCACCTTTTAATAAGGAAACTGGTATGTTGTACTGTCCGTTAGCACTAGTAATTGCAAGTACTGCGTTAGGTTTTTCTTCTGCAACTTTGCTCAACGCATCAAGCGGTAATTGAACATCATAGCCTGTATGCTTATCTGGTAAAACAACCTGAAGCACGTTACCTGCTTCTCCAGATTTAGCGAATGCTGCTGCCGTTTCCGCAAACTTTTTAGAATCTAGTACAACAGTTGCATAATTATTAGCATCCGTCGTCAATTCTGATGATTGCGGCTTATACGTTGCTGGATCCTCTACGTTAGGCTCTCCTGTACCACCATTTCCATTACCAGGATACTGTGGATAAACTCCACCACCACCTGTTGATGGTTTTTGCTCCCACTGCGCGTAAAGCGTCATGTCGGAAGTTACTGCTTTTGTGAAATTCCATTCTGTCTTGAATACTTCGTCTTCATACCAACCTTTAAACGTATAATTTGCACGTGTCGGATCAGCTGGTTTAGAAACTACTGTATTTGGTTTAATGTTTTCTATCGCAGTTACAGCACTTCCTCCATTACTGTTGAATGTAATTGTAAATGTTTGTTCTTCATCATTCTTTTTCCATTGTGCAACCAACGTCATATGACTCGTTACTTTTCCTATCGCAAAGTTCCATAATATACCTGGTACTTCACCCCAACCTAAGAATGTATACCCTTCTTTACTTGGTTCTTCTGGAGCAGTAATCGTAGACCCACCTTTAACTTTTGTTTCGGTATGAACAACTTTTCCATCATTCTCAAAGGTTACGGTGTACATCTCATTTTCATCAATTACTTCCCAACGTGCATACAGCGTGAGATTATTTTCAACTGTATTTACATTGAAATTCCATTGTTCTCCACCTTCAGCTTTAGTAAACCAGCCTTTAAAGTCAAAACCTTCTCTACTAGGTTTATCATCTGGCTCCGTTACAAGCTGACCATCCTTCACTCTCTGTTCTGCTATCTTGCTACCACCATTACTTTCAAAAGTAACGGTAAATTCTTCTTTTTCAACGTCTGTTAATTTAAACTCATCTTTTAAATTCCACTTTTCTTTCCATCCCATTGCTATTGGCCACCCACCGGCACCTGGTGGGAACATTTCTAATGGAAACCATATATATTTCGATGTTTTCAGATCGTATGGTACCCAGCGATCTGCCATAAATATAAATTTACCCTCTACAATTTCCCCATTGTTATCTCGAACTGGTAACACATGTGTACTTTGACTACGATGCGTTGTTCCTTCAGAATCATCCCAGAATGGATTGCCTTCAAATTTCCAATTCCAGTTCAACAAATTATCCGTGCTATGATATTCCGCTTGATTTGGATCCCAACCACTTAAACCAGATGTAATGGAGTAGAATCTTTTATTATACTTAAACATTGTAGGGGCTTCACGATTGTTTTTATGTGCTACACCCCACATACCTTTAGGGTTTTTTTCGTCAGTATATGCTTTTGTGTACGTCTTATCTAGCTTTAGTGAAATAGTAGCATTATTTTCTTCTGACGAATAAATCAAGTATGCAGTTTTATCTTTATCATCATCTACATAAAGTGTCATATCTCGAAGCATACCTTGTCCACTATCTTCAGATTTCTTGCCAGCATTCCATCCGTCATTCGCCAAACGATCAATTCTCACCACTTCGAATGGGCCTGTTGGAGAGTTACTTACAGCCACTCCGCCAGACGCAGTCCAATATTCACCTGCTATTGGACCATCATGATGCCACCACATTACATACTTCTTAGTATGTTCGTTATAAACTACTTTAGGACGTTCAACAACCTTATCCCAATTGAACAAACCATAAAGTTTTTGCTTTTCTTCTAATGAATGTTTTTCATATAGTTTATTTAATTGTGCAATACGCTCTTTAGAATTATGCTTTTTCAATGTATCAATTGGAGATTTCATATTACCAGCATAATTGTGAAATCTTTTTTTGTCTGGTGTACTTGGATTAGTACCGTTATTTAATTCCCAACGATTTTTATTTTGTTGTTCAAAGGTAAAGGGTTTGCCTGCTTCCTTATACTCATCATCATCTTCATGAATGTACATAGGGATCTCTGCAACATTTGTCGAATCTTTGTAATAATCATCACCCAAGTTAGGATTATTGAAAACAGGTAAAACAATTCCTTCATCTTTCCAATTATACAAATCTTCTGACGAATAGGCATGAACACCAGTCACGGGTACGAATCCAGGACCTAGATTAGATTCTGTTTTATCTTCACCATACCAGTAGTATTTTCCTTTTTTATCTCCTTCTCCTTCAACATAGATAATGCCCCCACCGTGAGCCTGAATAGGTTCACCGTTAATATCATTCCATGTCTTACCGTTTCTAAATTCAGACACGCTATAATTAGGTGCAGTATAATTTTTTATTTTTTGATTTAATTTCTTCTCATAATAACCAACTGCTTCAGCTGCTAAAGTAGCTTCATGTTCTTTATGGTGATCACCATTAATTTCGTCAACCAATTCACCAATTAAATGATTTATGAAAACACCATGACGTCCTCTAAGATCTTCTAACTTTGTAACTAATGGTTTTAGAACGTCTGTACCAAAATCTCCTGCAATACGTTCACTTTGACGTACTCCGATTTCAGCAATAGATAAAGTGCTGCCACCACCACCTGCATCTAATACTTGTAGTGCGATAAAACGTGCTGTTTGTGGTTCAAATGTCATCGTTTGTGTTGTGTTTTTATTCGAATCTATGCGACCATAACCAACATACTTAAACTTGTCATCAAGTAACTGTTGTGAACCTCCAGAATCAGAGATCTCTTTATCAGTGATCTCTTTATCACTCGTATAAATTTTATACCTTTCAATTCGGCCAAATGTTTTTTCTACATTTTTTCCAGTTTGTCTAGGAGTATACATAATCTGCCCTATATTTTCTCTCTCTTCACCCAAATCTAATACGATATATTCTCCACGTCTAAACGTGTATTTCGATGTATCTTTAGCATCCCAATTACTCTCATACATCGTCTGACTATCGCCATCAGTCATATTTGAAATAGGTGTGGATTGGTGCGCTGTAGGTGCGTATTTTACCTTAATGCCTGTAATAACACCTACTTTGTCTGCTTCCTCTATTAATTGATTGAATAAGACAGTTAACCCTTCTAGCGTAGTTGGAGTTTTACTGTTAGCAATCTCTACAAGTTCTTTTAGTTTGGAAACGTTTATTCCCTTACCCTCTACTTCTGCAATAAAATTTTCTGCTTCCGAAATTTTAGCTAGTAGTTTTTCTTTTTCTGCTTTCAAATCAGTTCCAGTTCTAAACAAATTTAATTCTGCTGCCGAGACAAAATTTCTATCTTGCGACTCATGCGCTATAAATTTAATGTACTGTGCAGTAACAGGTTCAAACGTAGCTGTTTTTCCTTCTTTATTGTTTAACCACGTTTCTTCTGTTACAATATCGCTGAAATCCACACCATCTAAACTAGATTGTAAAGAATATTTGGTAATAATACCATTCCAATCATTGTCTTGTCTTGGTAAATATTCAAATTGACTAATTCCACTAATCTCTTTACCTAAGTCTAGAGTAATTGAATGAGGAAAACCTTCACGTGATTTTTGCTCATTCCACTCTGTATGCCAGATAGTGTTCAAATTATCGTCAATTGCGTTTTCAGCATTCTCTTCCCCTTTTTCTTCACTAGATACATTGTGTACCTTGATATTACTTTTAACTATTTTACCTACTTCTAAGGAATAAATAGATTTACCTATTTTTTCTAATGTAGCTTGTTTTAATGCTACTTCTTCAGAGACTAAAGCAGCCTCTAACTCACTTGCAAGTTCTCCATCAATTTGACCTTTAAAACCTTCTAACAATAGGTTTAAATCAAGTTTTTGCTCATTGTCGTATGCACTACCTTTAATAACAAATGTAGTTATCGAACGTCCATCTACTTCAGTAAACAATTGATTTCCAATTACTCTACCTTCACTTTTTGCCCATTCTTTTGCCGGAGAAGTTGTATATACTTCTACAGATTGGCCTGGACTAGTGAACTCAGATAGATCAAATTGCAACGACTTGCTTCCATTATCAGGATTTCGATATACAATTACAGTTTCACCTAACGATTCATTAAAAGCAGTTAAAGTTTGTTTTCTCCAATCATTGTTATCTAGAAATTGAGATCCTTGCGGAATAAATTTACTGAACTGCCCCATACCATAATACTTTTTAGTAAGCCAGTAGTCTTCCACTTCATTTTCTTCAAGACCTGAATGAATAAGACCCCAGTTCTGGTTTTCTACATCACGCATATTCGCTTCATGTTCAATGGCTTGCCACAATACCCATGCTTGTGGTTCAAGTCCGATAATATCATCCATAATTCGCTCAGCTAATGCTAGTGCTGGTCTAATATCATTATGATCATGCTCAATACGGTCTTCTCCAATTTTTTGTGGACCAAGATCAACTTCTGACATCCACAGATCTTTATTATAATCTTTAGCAATTTTTCTGACTTCTGTACGCTGACTACCACCATATGTGTGAGCGTTCAACTGATCAATTACACCCTTAGCTTCATCATCCAAATTATACCAACTATCGACAAACTGATTAAGTTGTGACTCTTCCATTCCAGAAATCTTTACTTTGTCGCGTAGTTCAACTTTTCTCAGAGCTTTGTCGACTGCTTTGAATATCCGCGACTGTGTCTCACCTTTTGTCCACTGTGATCCTTCTTGAACATTGTCAGCATGCCAGTAGCCTGTATGCGGTTCGTTGATAGGAGATAATGTATCAAAGGTTATCTTATGCTCTTCTTTATAACGCTTGACTACTTCTGCCAAATAATCAGAGAAGATATCAAAATATTTATAATCTAAGTTGTCATCCCACCCGTTCGAATTACCAGCAGATGTCCCGCTTTTCGTCATATAATATGGTGGGGAATTGGAAAATGCTTCTGTAACAAACTTCTCTCCACGTTCTTCCAACTTTTTCTTTGCTTCTAGTAACCACCAACGTTGATTTACGTCAGGATCATCTTCTGGATTTTCCGCCCAATTATAAATAATATTTCCCTTGTCATCAAATCCAGTTGAAAAACCAGGCATATCCGCACCAGGGCGCATACCGTTCCGATCTGGATCATCGCCACCACCAATATTATAGCGCGCAATATTATACTCTAAGCCAGTTTGTCCATATAAATGTTCAACCAATTCATTTTTCTTATCTTTATCTTTCCAGCCACCTGTTGCATTACCAAACCAAACTAGTGCTGTTCCCCAACCATCCCACTCTTTCTTCATAGTTGATGGATGTAATGTTATTTTTTCCACATTTTCTGCCGCAAAAGCAACCGGTGCTGGTATTCCAGCATACATAGAAGTTACTAATGATAAAGCAACTGTAGATGCCATTGCTTTTTTTAGAAATTTTTTAATCTTCAATGAAAAGCCTCCTCCAATTTTTCTACAGATGTTGTCTGCAATGTATAAACCAGAACGTTAACGACGTTGACTGTAGCTTGTGTAAGTTCATCCCCATTTCCATGTCATTATCAGAACAGAGTTAACGGACAGTTTATTCTTATCTTCGTTAATTATCCGTAAAATTGAAGCCGTTTGCATGTTCTTTTTTTTGTTTATTTAGTTCTCTTTTTGACACCAATCCCCAACACTCGAGCTAATTAGGACAATCTTTACAATATCCAATCTAAAGAATTTACTATTCGATTGTTAGTACAACGGCAAAAAAACCCATATTGTTCATGCGTAGCATGGAAATGGGTTTCTGTCATTAAATATTTAACGTTCGGAAAGTTTGTCATAAGCCGGGTTCTGTGCTTACAGTGGTACGAACGGGAACGACCCTCCCACAAAAAGCGACAATCATCTATCTAGGCGGAATATTACTATTCAGCTCCAGCAACCAACCCGGACGTGCCCCGGGCAGGGGCTGCAGCTCTAAGGCTGCATATGTCCTCTCGGTCTTGCTCCGGATGGGGTTTACCAGGGATAGAGTCACCAATACCCCTCGTGGTCTCTTACACCACGGTTCCACCCTTACCTGTGGTAATTGTTACATTACCCATCGGCGGTCCATTTCTGTGGCACTATCCTTCAACTCGCGCTGACTGGACGTTATCCAGCATCCTTGCCCTACGGAGCCCGGACTTTCCTCTCGCAGCTCACACTGCCAGCGATTGTCTGTCAAACTTTCCTTCAAGTTATAAGTATACCAGCACTAGACACAAATCTCAATGCTAGCGTACTTGTAAATATAAGTTAAATAAATTGAAATGGATCTGTATTTATCGTTGACGCTACAATTGTTGTTGTTACTTTATTATTATACGTAGTAATCTGATGAGATAACCAGTTCGCCAGCTCAGTAATCATAATTTGCTCGATATGGTGTCCAGCATCAATAATCGTCATGCCATCTGCAAGAGCATCTTGCGCTGTATGAAAATCAATATCTCCTGTTACAATAGTGTCTGCACCTGCGAATTTCGCTTTATTTACATATTTGGCGCCAGATCCACCTAATACAGCCACTTTCGCAACTTTGGTTTGCACATTACCTACGATACGTACAGCTGATAATTGGAGTGCCTTTTTTACTTCTTCCGCGTACTCCCCAAGTGTTGTCGATTCGGCTAGCCTCCCCATCCGCCCAAGCCCATAACTAGTACCCTTAATTTCATTGGGAAATAAATCATAAGCTACTTCTTCATAGGGATGTGCTTTGATCATAGCTTGTACAATTTTGGATTGCAAACTTGCAGCAATGACTGTTTCTAACTTTACTTCTTCTGCATGATGTAGCTGATCTATACTACCACTGAATGGAGTAGCACCTTCCCCTGCCTTAAAAGTACCCGTGCCATCTACCGTAAAACTACATTCACTATAATTGCCTAATTGTCCACCACCTGCTTGCCAAATCGCCTGTTGTACTGCTTCTAAATGAGGTTTGGGAACATAAACGACTAGCTTCAGCCAGCGATCCGTATACACCTCTTCTAAGAAGCTACGATTAGCTTCTTGTATGCCCAGACGATCTGCCAACCAATCATTAACACCCCCTGTAGCGACATCGAGATTAGTATGGGCTATGTATACAGCTATATCGTGTTTGATCAATTTTTCAATTAATTTCCCACTTGCCGTTGCAGTATCTATTTTCGGTAGTGGTCGAAATATAATTGCATGATGCGCAATAATCAACTCGGCACCTTTAGCGATAGCTTCCTCGACAACGGCGTCCGTCACATCGAGGGTAACGAGAGCAGTCGTTATCGATTTATTCAACGTCCCAACCTGTAAACCGATACGGTCATGCTCCACTGCCATTTTTTTGGGCGCTAATCTATCCAAATGCTGTATTAACGTTTGTCCATTGATAAGCATCGCAAAACTTCCTCCAATCTTTCTTTTTCTTGTACAAATACTTTTCGTTTGTGCTGTGCTTCCAATTGTTCCGAAGTAGTCATTTGTGAGCAGATCCAATTAAGCTTTTCGATTTCTTGTTGCCACTTCTCCAAAAGTAACGGTGCTGCTTCTCGTATCAAATACGGTCCCATTTTAAATAAAATAGGCTCTAGTTCCGTCGCCGACAAAGAACTATTCAAAAAGGAGCTATTATACAGTTGCAAACGGTACTCTTCATAAGTGAGCTGCTCTGGATGCTCCACAGTAGCATGAAGAATTTCATATACTTTTCCATCTTCTTCAAGTATATATTCTTCTACCAAAAACCACTTATGCCGATCCAACCAATCGCGTATCGCATATTCCGTCACATTCGGCTGCAATACAAGTTGCTTAACACCGTTTAACTTTCCTTTGTCAAAACCTTCTTGTAAAATTTCTGTTATCAAATTTCCGCCCATACCGGATATAGCAACTGTATGAACTTCTCCACTTTCAATGACATTCAAGCCATCACCATGACGTACTAACAGTTTATCTGTTAATCCTGCAGAAGCAGCTTGTTTTTTTGCGGCATAGTAAGGGCCCTGATTTAATTCTCCTGCAATCACCTGTTGGCTTTTTCCACTTTGTAACAAATAAGTCGGCAGCATCGCATGATCCGATCCTATATCAGCTACTACGACGTTCGGATGTATTATATTAGCAATTTTTTGCAATCTTTTTGACAATTTGATCATTAAACAATCCACACCATCCAATATTTGCGAAAAGCGAATAATAGTAAACCACCTAACGCAACTTTTATAATTAATTGTAATTGCAATAAGAGCGAGCTACCTACCGTGAACAGTGTATACACCTCTGGCAAGTAAAAACTTAGTATACTAATAACAAATAAAACAGCTGCAATTAATTTTGACCAGCGATGCATGAACCAACTAAACCAGCCAAATAATCCAGCCACAGGCAACCAATACAATTGCACTTCAAACCATTTCGGTGTATCCGTATAAGTAAATAATAGCCAACCATAAACGAGTAACAACGATAACCAACCACACAAATGAAGCAAAGCAATTTTCATCTTAATGCCGCACCATATCCATACTACCGCACATAAGGCGAGTAAACTAACTTTCCAATACATATCGTCATATTGCTGAAAATTAAGGATATATAATCCTCCGCCCAACAATAATAGCATACCTAGTGCAATCGAAGAAAGCCCCGTACTTTCGCTCCGCTTTCGTATACGATGTCCAAACAATAATAACAACAATGTTCCAAAAGTTACGGTAGAAATTTGCAATGCGAGTGGAAAATGGTTAAAATAAAACACAACGACAGCAATAAGTGTGAAAATCCCTAATGTTAAAAACCATTGTTTGCCGGTAGCTTTTTGCAGTGTATGCACCGCTCTACTAATCGCACCATTCGGCGGTGGATCGGACAGCTGTTCACGTTCTTGATCTGTAGCATATAAATTTAACAAAAAGTCGCAATATTGATCAGGTAATAGCTTACTACGTCGCCAATGCATAATCTCACTGACAATAATCTGTCGCCGTTCTGGATTCATAAGCATCGGTTCCTTTCATAAAATACGAACATATTTACCAAATAAACAATTACTTTACAAAAAAACCTCACTGCATCATATGTATGCAGCAAGGTTGTAATACATTAGCCATTTTTTATTCCAAAAAATCTTTGAGGCGCTTGCTACGGCTTGGATGACGCAATTTGCGCAATGCTTTTGCTTCAATCTGTCTAATACGTTCACGAGTAACGCCGAAAACTTTGCCGACTTCTTCTAGTGTACGAGTTCTTCCATCGTCCAGTCCAAAGCGAAGGCGCAATACATTCTCTTCTCGTTCTGTTAACGTATCAAGCACATCTTCCAATTGTTCTTTTAACAGCTCATAGGCAGCAGCATCAGCTGGTGCTAGCGCTTCTTGATCTTCGATAAAATCACCAAGATGTGAATCATCTTCTTCACCAATTGGTGTTTCTAATGAAACAGGTTCTTGCGCAATTTTCATGATCTCACGCACTTTTTCTGTACTCAGTTCCATTTCTTCCGCAATTTCTTCTGGTGTTGGTTCGCGACCTAATTCTTGTAACAATTGTCGTGAAACTCGGATCAGTTTATTAATCGTTTCGACCATATGCACAGGAATTCGAATAGTACGAGCTTGGTCAGCAATTGCTCTTGTAATCGCCTGTCTAATCCACCATGTCGCATACGTACTAAATTTAAATCCTTTTTGGTGGTCAAACTTTTCTACTGCTTTCAGTAAACCCATGTTTCCTTCTTGAATCAAATCGAGGAACAGCATCCCACGACCAACATAACGTTTGGCAATGCTGACAACTAACCGTAGATTAGCTTCTGCCAATCTGCGTTTTGCCTCTTCATCCCCTTGTTCAATTCGGATTGCCAGTTGAACTTCATCATCCGCCGCTAATAGTGGCACACGACCGATTTCTTTCAAATACATACGTACCGGATCATTAATTTTAATACCTGGCGGTAATGATAAGTCGTCTTCAATGTTGAATTCGTCACGTTCTCGATCTCGATCTGGTTCTTCAGGACGCTCACCAAGTGGGTGTACTTCTTCTTCATTTTCATTTTGCACTTCAATACCTAAATCATCTAATTGCTCAAAAAACTCATCAATCTGCTCTGGATCTTGATCGAAAGGAGACAACTTCTCCATAATCTCTTTGTAAGTCAATAAAGAACGCTTTTTTCCTTGCTCAATAAGCTGATCTTTGACACGATCTAATCTTTGTACTACATCTAATTCAGTATGTTGATCGTTAGCCATCATTCCGACTCCCTCCTCCCTGAGACTCCAGCTATTATGAACGTTTCAGCTGTTGTTCCAGGGTTATAATCTCACTTGCAATTTGTGCAGCTAATAGTGCATCTCCAGCTCGTTCCGCAGATTTCATGGCTTCCTTCTTCTCGTCAATCGACTTTTGTTCCGGAACCTTTAATATTTGCTGAACGAAAGCTTCTAATATTTCATCTGTAACAGGTATGTCTTCATTCATCATCAATATTGATGCTACTATGCTTTCTAGACGATCATCTTGCAAAGTTTCCATAAAGTGCGCGGCATTTGCCGAATAACCTTGGGCATAGTGTGCATATAAGTAAGCAGCAATCGCTGCGTGATCCTCAATATTAAAAGCTTCTCCCACCCGCGCATGAACCGTTTCTGCAATATCACGATCTTGAATCATCACATGCAATAATCGGCGTTCCGCATATGCATATGCGGGCAATAACGTAGGAACAGACGGATATCGCTTCCTGTTTTCATTTCTACCATTATTCCACGATTTATCGTTATTATCCCTTTGTGTTACGTTTTTTTGTTTCGATTGTCGAATTTCATTACAATCTTGCTTCAAAGCCGCCAGTGATATATCAAATTCATGGGAAAGTTCTTTCAAATAAAATTCTCGTTCGACGGAAGTATCTACTTCAGAAATGAGATTAATCGCTTCGATCAAATAGTTTTTTCTTCCTTCTTCATTTAACAGTATATGGTTTCTTCGCAAATATATAAGTTTGAATTTTGTTGCAGAAACACTTTCATCCAAAACTAACCGTAAAAACGAAGATGCACCATATTGGCTAATATAATCATCCGGATCCAAACCTTTTGGAAGCATTGCAACCAATACTTTCATAGAGGTTGCTTCTATAAGAGCAATCGCTTTGGCAGTTGCCGCTTGACCCGCTTCATCACCATCGTAACAAATGATGACTTCGCTTGTTTGACGTTTAAGTAATGCACAATGTTCTTCGGTTAATGCCGTTCCCATTGTAGCAACACCATTTTCAAGTCCAGCTTGCGTTGCTTTAATAACATCCATGTATCCTTCGAATAATACAACTTGCTTCGTTTTACGAATGTTACCTTTTGCTTGATTCCAATTATAAAGTGTACGACTTTTTGTAAATAAATCAGATTCCGGTGAGTTCAAATATTTTGGTTGCCCTGCTCCAAGGATTCTCCCTGCAAAAGCTATCGTTTGTCCTTCAAAGTTTTGAATAGGGAATATGACTCGATTTCGAAAACGATCAATATAACCAGTACCATCTTGTTTCGCTATCAACAGCCCAAACTCCTCTAAAAAGTTAGCTGCGTAGCCACGCTTGTCCAAAAAACGAGCCAATATATCCCAATCATCTGGAGCAAAACCAATTTGAAACTGATTGATCAAATGATCGTTCATCCCTCTGTCTTTTAAGTACTGCTTCGCTTCGTTGCCTTGCTTCGTATGATTAAGCACATAATGATAAAATTTTGCCGACAACTCATAAGCTTCAACAGCTTGTACTTGCATCGGATTAACTTGAGCCACTGCTTGTTTTGCTCGCCAGTTCCACTCTACGGGCAAATCAGCTTGTTCCGCCATCACTTGAACTGCTTCAGGAAAAGAGTAACCTTCTATTTCTTCCATGAAACGGATCACATTTCCGGTTTTACCACACCCATAGCAATGAAATATTTGCAACTCCGGCGTTACGGTAAACGAGGGAGTGTTTTCTGAATGAAATGGGCACAATCCTTTTAAATATTTGCCATGCTTAGTAAGATGAACGTACTTCCCGACCGTTTCAACTATGTCATAATGCGCTCTAACAGCAGCAATGACTTCTTCTGGAATTCTCCCGAACGACATCGTCTATCACCTTCATCTATAAACACATTCTGCTTTAATTAACACGTAGATATAATTCGCTAAAACTACTCGTTCTCCTGCATGTTCTGCAAAATATTTGTCATCTTTTGTTGAAAGTTTTGCCGATCTTGTAACATTAACCGTTTTGGCCCGCTTGTTTTTTGCCCACTTTGCCTCATCTTTGCCAATTCATGCCTGCGTTCCAGTAAATAGTCAATATTATTTTCCGTATACTGTTCACCACGCGGTGATAGAACGACAGCGCCTTTCCCTAATACCATTGCCGCTAATCCCAAATCTGCTGTAACAACAATATCACGAGCCCGTACTCTGTTCACAATATAGAGGTCTGCGGACTGGTTAGCGGCATCTACTTGAATAAATGTCACATGGTCATACTGTGTATATTGAAACAATTGATGATTGATAGAAGCGACCAAACAGACATTTACTCGATATAGGGCAGCCACTTCAACAATTTCTTGTTTTACGGGACAAGCATCAGCATCGACTACAATTTCTGGGCTTTGTTGCATCAAACAAACATCCCTTCTACCATTCATGTTTTAAACCGACATTTTTCGCACATGTTCCATCACTAAGCTAGCTGTTTCTTCCACTGCACGATGGGATACATCTATTACGATACAATTTAATTTATCCATTACTTGTTTGGCATAATTAAGTTCTAGTGCAATACGATCTGCTTGTGCATAAGCAGCTGTATTAGGAAGTCCTAGCGCTTTTAATCGTTCTTTACGAATTTCATTCAAGTAAGATAGATTAATTGTTAATCCAATAATGTTTTTTGGCGGTATGTCAAACAGTTCTTGCGGCAGCTTAATTTCTGGCACGAGCGGTACATTAGCTACTTTGTACTTTTGATGTGCCAAATACATCGATAGAGGCGTTTTGGAAGTACGAGATACTCCCACTAGAACAATATCTGCTTTCAACACCCCTGACGTATCACGTGCATCATCATACTTTACAGCAAACTCCACCGCTTCTACTTTGCGAAAATAATCTTCATCCAGCACATGGTTTAGTCCCGGCTCTTGCCTTGATTTACGACCTGTTTTTTGTTCCAATGTTTCAATGAATGAACCTAACAAATCAATGGCTTCCACAGCCGCTTGCTTGGCAAGCTCTCGTAATCTATTCCGCAACGTAGGGCGGACAAGTGTATAGAGAATAATTGCTCCCAAACTGCTAGCTGCTGTGACAATTCGGTTCAAATCATCTTCACTTGTAATAAAAGGGGAGCGTCTAATCTCAGCTTGGATCGGATGAAACTGGGCAATAGCTGCTCTTACGACAAGTTCTCCCGTATCACCAGCAGCATCAGACACCACATATACGATTACTTCTGCTTGAGCATTACTCAACGATTTTCCCCCTTTGGTGAAATAATTATATTTACCACACTAGTTTTGAGAAATCTGCCATTGATCTAATATCGTTGCTGATCAAACGTAATGTAGCGAGTCTATTATGTCTCACTTGTTCTTCATCAGCCATAACCATAACATGATCAAAATAATTAGCTATTTCTGGTTGCAACGAGGCAAGTTGTTCTATCGCTTCTGACATTTTCCCTTGCTCATATAACGTAACGAAAACGGAATGAATCTGTTCCCACTTCGCATACAACGTACGTTCAGCTTCTTCTGCAAATAGTTGTACATCTACTTGACCATCTGTTGCTTTGGCAGCTAGATTATTTACACGATTAAATGCTTCTACTACAAGTTTAAAATGTAACTTTTCTACTGCAACCAACTTGCTTTGAATCGCTGCTGCTCGGTTAGAAATTTGTTGTAAATTTTCGACACCTGTTTCTAATACTGCGTCGATAACATCGTATCTCATCTGATGCTCTAACAACCAATTTTTAATTCTTAATGCAAAGAAAGAGTATAACTGATCCGTTACTTCCTTCCGCGTTAGTTTCATCCCACGCGCTTCATGCACATCGAGCGCAATCTGAAACAACTGATGTAATTCGATTGGCATAGCAAATCCAATTAGCACTTGGACTATACCAGCTGTTTGTCTTCGTAATGCATACGGATCTTGTGAACCGGTAGGAATAATTCCAATGGAAAAACATCCTACTACTGTATCTAGCTTATCAGCAATACTAACGATTGCCCCAACTAATTGCGATGGTAACGTGTCACCAGCAAATCGTGGCATATAATGCTCATTTACAGCTTTGGCAACGTCAGAATGCTCCCCAAGCTTATTAGCGTAATCTTCCCCCATAATCCCTTGTAATTCTGGAAACTCATTAACCATCTGTGTTACGAGATCAAACTTACAAATATGAGCAGCACGATTTACTAACAGCTTCATTGACGAATCCAGCGCTAAACGATCAGCCAATGCCACGGCAATTTTCGCCACTCGCTCTACTTTGTCTGCTATAGTTCCTAATTCCTCGTGATATACTATCGTCTGTAGCTTAGCCAGTGCTGCATCGATCGTTAACTTGTGGTCTTCTTCATAAAAGAATTTAGCATCTGACAAACGCGCTCGTAACACTTTTTCATTACCACGTGCTACAACATCAATCGATCGTTGATCACCGTTACGAACCGTAACAAAATTTGGTAATAAAGCCCCTTGCAAATCAAACACAGGGAAATAACGTTGATGTTCACGCATGGATGTAATTAGTACATCCTGTGGAATGGATAAAAATGATGGATCAAAACTGCCGTGCAATGCGCTCGGCATCTCCACCAAAAACAGAACTTCTTCTAACAAATCATCTACTATAGTTATCGACCAATTGTTTTGTTTCATTAACAATTCTAATTGATCTATAATCATTTGTTTTCGTTCATCCATATCGACAATAACACTTTGCTGCCGAAGTGTTTCCACATATTGTGAAGGTTGTTCTACAACTGCCTTTTCTCCCAAAAAACGATGACCAAAGCTTTGCTTTCCCGTTGGAACATCGGTTATAGTAAACGGAATCACTTCTGACCCAAATAGCGCCACTAACCAACGTATTGGTCGAACAAACTTCAAGTCGTAACTTCCCCAACGCATATTTTTAGGAAAGCTCATCG
Source organism: Paenibacillus yanchengensis (assembly GCF_042684845.1). NCBI lineage: Bacteria > Bacillati > Bacillota > Bacilli > Caryophanales > Paenibacillaceae > Paenibacillus > Paenibacillus yanchengensis. Next base: position 269,369 of record NZ_JBHUMH010000012.1, read on the forward strand.
ATGTAATTAACTGAGGTAAACCTGTCGGCAATAGTTGTGCTGTCTCCACACCAATGCTTGTTTTATTGGCATAGATATACTCCACACCACCAACTTCTTTAAAATAAAGATCGGACGGCTCTACTTGTTGACTCCGCGCAAAACCAAGCGCTGCTTTACTCCACGCCCCTGCTTCATCTAACGCTATTTTTTTGGAAGGTCCTTTTACCTCTTCATTAACATCTGTTTGCTTCTGTGCCACCTGCTCAATAACAACGGCTAATCGACGTGGTGTAGCATATGCTTTTGCTTTACTATAACCAATTCGATTATCTTGCAACCACTTTTCCACTTTATCTTGTAATTGCTCAATAGCTCCTCGTACAAATCGAGCAGGTACTTCTTCTAGCCCAATTTCCAATAGTAGATCTTTAGTCAAGTTGCTCAGCCCCTTTCTTAATTAACGGGAAGCCTAGTTTTTCACGTTCTGCCAAATAAGCAGCGGCACAAGCACGCGCCAAGTTCCTTACTCGCATAATATACCCAGTACGTTCGGTTACACTAATTGCACCACGCGCATCTAACAAATTAAACGTATGTGAGCACTTTAGTACATAATCATATGCTGGAAATACAAGATGATTTTCTATCGCTTTATTAGCCTCTTGTTCGTACATCGTAAATAGAGAAAACAACATCGTTGTGTCCGATAGTTCGAATGTATATTTCGAATGTTCGTACTCTGGCTGCAAAAACACATCGCCGTACGTAACGCCATCCACCCATTCCAAATCGTATACATTTTCTTTTTGTTGAATATAAGAAGCAAGTCGTTCCATTCCATACGTAATTTCAACAGCAACCGGATTAGCGTCTAACCCACCTACTTGTTGAAAATAAGTAAATTGTGTAACTTCCATACCATCCAGCCATACTTCCCAACCTAGCCCCCATGCACCAAGTGTCGGAGCTTCCCAATTATCTTCCACAAAACGAATATCATGCTCTAATGGATTAATACCTAGTCTCTTCAAACTATCTAAATATAGCTCTTGAATATTATCAGGAGAAGGTTTCATGATGACTTGAAATTGGTGATGTTGATATAAACGATTCGGATTTTCTCCGTATCTACCATCAGCCGGTCTACGTGAAGGTTCTACGTAAGCAACATTCCATGGCTCAGGGCCGATAGATCGGAGAAATGTCATCGGATTCATCGTACCCGCCCCCTTCTCCACGTCATACGGCTGGACCAAAATACAGTTCTGCTCTGCCCAAAATTGTTGCAGTGCCAAAGTCATTGCTTGAAAATTCATTTCGCCAACTCCTCTTTTTTATATGAAATGCGATTGCTTCGCCTGCTTAATATAACGCACAAAAAACTCTCGCCTCTACGCCAATTGCAGGCGTAGGGACGAGAGCTAACTCCCGCGGTTCCACCCTACTTGGCACTACATATTGCTAAGTAATAGTACTATCTTCATACTTACTATTACTAATTTAGCTATCGTAATACCCACTTTTATGTCCCAGAACTCAGGAGCGCCTCTTCATCAACCGATCATAATCAGGCTCTCACTCTTCCTGACTCGCTTGCTATGACCTAAAATCGATTACTTTCTCCATCATCGTTCATATACTATTCAATTATTCTATCTAATAATGAAAATGTTGTCAAACTTCTTTCAAAGTGACTTCTATTTCAATTTATCCAATTGATCCAAAAATAAACGCGATTTCAAAGATACAGACAAGTGGGTATCAATTAACTTGCGCATACATGTTTTCATCTCTTGTTTCATACTGTCACTCACTTGAATGTTGCCTAACCGTCGCAAATCCATTCTAGTATATAAACGTAATAATTTAAATGCCGTTTCTGATATTATAATAGCGTACCGATCAATATGAACACACCGTTGACAAAGTATCCCGCCGTAAGTGGCTGACAGTTTAAAACTTTTAGGCACGTCGTCAACTAATAATTCCGCACTGCAATGAATACACTTTGTTAATTGCGGCTCATAGCCAGCAAAACGCAACATGGACATTTCGTATAATTGCACAACAATATCAATATCTTTATCTTCTTGCAGCGCAGCAAAGCAAGCTTTCAATTGCTCAAAGACATAGCCGCTACCTTCTTCTTGGTCTTGCAATATTCGATCCGTCAGTTCAGCTATGTAAGCGGCATTTGCTGATAAATCTAATTCTTCACGCAAACGATGGTGAGACATCAATATCTCACCATGATTTAAAGTACCTAATCCAGTGGTACGAAAAAAATGAAACTCTCCGCATGTAAATGGTTGAGCCAAAGCGCCATATTTACTGCGTATTTTTTTTGCTCCACGTATTAAAACGCCAACTTTTCCATGTGTCTTTGTTAACACGGTAACAATTTTGTGACTCTCGCCATAATCCATACTTCGGATAACAATTCCTTCAACCCGATATAGCATTACTGTTTCCCCTTCGTCACATTCACCAACTATAATTTTACTGGAATAAATATTGTGCCAGCACGTTTTTTTTACATTAAGGGATGAGCGGTGAAAAATTCCATTTCTTGCTCTAACTGCGTTCCAGACTGCAACTGTACCGGTGTTTCATTATGATCGATCTCTTTATACAGCAAAAAAGATTCTACATCTCCTGTCATCGTAAAATACATCCACGAAAAATTTCGCATTCGTATTCATCCTTTCTTACTGGAGCTGATTTATTAGATTGGTGACAATTGTAGTTTGCGATAGAATGCAGTTCTATATCCATAGTAAAAACAAACAGTTGTTGTATTTAGTTTCCAGTTTTATATGTTTTATGAAGCTAATCTTGCCGTAAACCTAAGTCCTTTAATACTCTTTCTTGATTACGCCAATCTTTTTTCACTTTTACCCAAACTTCTAAAAATACTTTTGAACCAAGAAGCGCTTCAATATCTCGTCTAGCTTCTTGCCCCACTTGCTTCAACAACTGTCCTTTTTTCCCGATAACAATTCCCTTTTGCGAATCACGTTCGACGAATACGACAGCGCCAATGTACACTACATCATTATCCTGCTTATACATCTGTTCTATAGTTACAGCTACAGAATGAGGAATTTCTTCTCTCGTTAAGTGCAATATTTTTTCCCGAATTAATTCAGCACATACGAACTGCTCTGGATGATCGGTAATTTGATCTGCTGGATAGTATTGAGGTCCCGCTGGTATATATTTGCCTAGCTGCTCCATTAATGTATTAACGTTGTTACCATAAAGTGCAGAAACCGGTATAATTTCTGCAAAAGGATACAAATCTTTATATTGGACAATTATGGGCAGCAATGCTTCTGGCTCCACCTTATCAATCTTATTCATGACAAGGAATACTGGTGTATTTGTTTTTTGTAATTGTTCGATAATATAGCGATCTCCGCCACCTAATCCTTCGGCAACATCGACTAAAAATAAAGCGGCTTCTACTTCACGTAGTGCATTTTCCGCTGCTTTATTCATATAATTTCCAAGCCTAGACTGTGGTTTATGAATACCAGGTGTATCCAAAAATACAATTTGCATCTCATTTGTCGTATACACACCATGTATTTTGTTTCTAGTCGTCTGTGGCTTGTCCGACATAATGGCAATTTTTTGCCCTATCAAATGGTTCATCAATGTTGATTTCCCAACATTTGGTCGACCAATAATGGCTACAAAGCCAGAACGGAACGCTTGTTTTTCTGTTGTATTTTGCATATTTTCTTCCTTCATTCGTTATACAAACCCTTCTTTTTGTAAATCTGCACTAGAAAATGCTCCAGGCAGCAATTGTTCTACTGTCATTATTTTCATTTGACCAGCTACATTTCCCATAATAACAGGCATATTTGCAGCACATAATTCGATTAATACTTGTCTACATACGCCACACGGTGTAATCGGATGATCCGTCGCCCCTATGACAGCAATCGCTTGAAATGTTTTCGGACGTTTCCCATCTGCTATAGCACGAAATAAAGCGGTTCTTTCCGCACAATTTGTTGGACCATAGGCTGCATTTTCCACATTACATCCCAAATGAAGTGTTCCGTCATCAGCGAGCAATGCTGCTCCCACTCGAAAGTTGGAATAGGGAACATACGCATGCTCCATTGCTTGTTTAGCAGCTTCTAATAACTGTTCATTTGAAAATGTACGTTGCTCTGCATCTTTGTTACTTGAACTAATCTCCATCATACACCCTCCATACACCGCTTTGCTATCATCTTATCAAGTATGGTAAAAATAATATTATACCTATAACAATAGACACAAAGGCGAAGAATAGTACTGCACCGGCAGCAACATCCTTCGCAACTTTGGCAACAGGGTGCTGACTTAAAACGATTAAATCAACGACTCTCTCTATTGCTGTATTTATTAATTCGGCACCTATGACCAGAGCAATCATTAAAAGTAATATAAGCCACTCTATCCGGCTAAAATTGAACCAAGCTGCTGCTGCCATAACAGCTACAGCCATTATCAAATGAATGCGCAAGTGGCGCTCCTTACGAATCGCCCAGCATAATCCAGAAAATGCCCATTGCACACTTTTCAAAAATTTCTTCATTAGCGCACAAGCTCTACTTGTTGTAAAACTTGTTCTTGTTTACCGAACATCTCCGCTTCTTGCTGTTCATCTTGATGGTCGTAGCCTAACAAGTGCAGAAAACCATGTACAAACAAGAAACCTAATTCTCGCTCTAGTGAGTGACCATACTGCTGACTTTGCTCGATAACATGCTCAGTCGAAATAATAATATCCCCAAGCATATTACCTAGCCACTCTGCACTTTCACCTTCAAGATCAGCTAACATTGCTAACTCTTCCTCACTACTTTCTTGCATTGCAAATGATAATACATCAGTAGCAGCATCGATTCCACGATATTCGTTATTCAACTGCTTTATTTGTTCATCATCCACGAAAGTCAATGTCACTTCTCCACTCTCAATTGCTTCCATCTGAGCAGCACATTGCAATAATTGCTCCAGAAGAGCAATATGCTCGTCTGTAATAACCATTTTGTCTTGTTCATTATTCCAATCGAGTGTTAATGTCATGCTTGCTCTGACTCCTTTGTCTGCTCTTGTTTCGAATCATCAGGATATTCAATTCTGGAATGGAAAATTCCAACGACACTTTCTTTCAGTGAATGTGCAATAATATCCAGCTCTTTCAACGTTAAGTCGCACTCATTATATTGATTATCGTCCAAACGACTTTTTATTATTTTGTTAATCATCGCTTCGATTTGTTCCATCGTTGGATTACGCAAACTGCGAACTGCCGCCTCCACGCAGTCAGCCAAACCGACAACCGCTGATTCTTTCGATTGTGCCTTCGGTCCTGGATAACGATAATCGTCCTCTGTAAAATCGACTGCCAATCCTTGCTCTTCTGCTTGTTTTTTTGCTTTAAAGTAAAAAAACTTAAGTGAAGTTGTCCCATGATGCTGCTCTGCAATATCACGAATTGGTTTCGGAATGTTATATTCCTTTAACATCTCTACCCCATCTCTAGCGTGAGCAACAATGATAGACTTGCTAAGTTTTGGATCTATAGAATCGTGTGGATTTTCAATATTCGTTTGATTTTCAATAAAATAATCGGGTCGTTTCGTCTTGCCTATATCATGATAGAAAGAACCTACTCGACATAATAAACCATCTGCTCCAATAGCTTCAGCAGCCGCTTCCGATAGATTACCAACCATGACACTGTGATGGTACGTACCCGGAGTTTCCGTCAGCAACTTACGAAGTAACGGATGGTTAGGGCTTGATAATTCCACCAATTTTAGCGTAGATAAAATGCCGAAAGTTATTTCGAAAAACGGCATTAATCCGATAACCAAAATCGAAGTAATTAAGCCACCAGCAAATGCGAAAGAGATAGAATACATAAACGGCATTTGATTCATTTGTTCCGACATCATCATCATCGACAACACCGCTAGCGCTCCAAACAAGCTAACCATAATACCTGCTTTCAAAATGGCTGATCGCTGAGCCGCCTTATGGATAGAGAAGATTGCTGCAAGCGAGATGACCATAACGAAAAATCCTAGTCGGAAATCAAACATCTGATTCGGTATAACATTTAACATGACACTACCTACTAACGTGAATAACAAGGTGCTAATGATCGCAAGCCCCATATCTAGTAATAGTGTAATTAACATGACTCCGAGTGCAACAGGTGCCAAATATCCAACGTACGGCACTGTTTCCGATTGAATGAAAGACACAACCTGCATTAATAGAATATTAATCAAAAAGATTAACCATAGCATTAACAGCTGTGCATTATTATATTTAGGCTTTAACCCACCAATACTACCTGTCGTATGCAAATAAACATACAGTGATAACAGCATCATCAGAGACAATAAGAACAGACCAATCTGTGGCCAATAATGCTTCGTGTCTTGTAACAAATTCGATTCTTGCAATAGTTGATATAATTCTGGTGTAATCATATCGCCACGTTTCACGATAATATCACCATCTTTATATATAACAGGCGACGTACTTTGCTTAGCAGCTTCCTTCGCTAATTCTGTCGCTTCTCGATCAAGAAACTTGTTAGGCATAATCGAAAAACGTGCCAGCTCTTGCACTATTTCACGTGCCGTTCTATCAGAAATGGAGCTTCCATTTACAAGCTCTGCCACTTGCGTTCTAGCAATTTCAGCATCTCTGAGCGGTTCAATCGTTAGTTTTCGTACAATATCACGAGCAACCACTCGCATTTCAGATAGTTGTTCACTCGATAGCTTGGGCATTTTGTAAAATGTTTCTTCTGGAATGGTATATTCCTGCTCTTTAGCAACAAAGGACATCTCTTCCAACAATGTATCGTTGTATGTTCCTTTTCCTTTGTTGTTATTTACAAAGCCATCAATATGCTTTGCATATTTGCCGGGTATTTCACTGCGAAAAATATCAATTTTATTTTGTACCGTTACTTGATCATCTTGATTAAGCTGTTCTATCCGATACAAAATCTGTTCAACTAACGACTCATTGCGTAACGCAACGATAGAATACTGCATCTCGATTCGATTAGCAGCTTCTTCTTCCGCTAGTCTAGTTGCACGTTCATCTTTAATTTGAAAAGGTGCTCGAATATCTTTTTCACTTTTTGTATTTTCTGTAATATCAAACGTTTCTGGAAGTATGTGTGGAGCAAGGGCAAAATAAAATAGTGCCACGAACAGTGCCATAAGTAGCCAACGGATAGCCGGACTCTGCCGCCATCCTATTGAACGGAAGCGCTTTTCAACCGACGAGTTGTTGGTTTCTTCGTTCATGTAGCAACAATCCCTTTCTACTCTTTTTCTTCTGCATCTTCATTATAAGCTAATATTATTTTTTGGACGAGTGTATGTCTGACAACATCTTGCTCTGTAAAAATAACCATACCTATTTCTTCAATATTACGGAGAATGCGTCTGACTTCAATCAAACCAGAATTTTTGCCACGAGGCAAATCAATTTGCGTAACATCACCGGTAATTACCATTTTCGATCCAAAACCTAAACGAGTCAAAAACATTTTCATTTGTTCAGGCGTTGTGTTTTGCGCTTCGTCCAATATAATAAATGAATCGTCAAGCGTCCGTCCCCGCATGTATGCAAGAGGCGCAATTTCAATTAGCCCTCGTTCCATCGCCTTTGCCGTTTGCTCAGCACCTAACACATCATGTAATGCATCATATAGCGGACGTAAGTAAGGATCTACTTTTTCTTGCAAATCTCCTGGTAAAAAACCAAGGTTTTCGCCAGCCTCCACAGCAGGTCGTGTTAATACGATTTTTTTAATAAGCCCTTGCTTCAGTGCCGATACAGCATAAACGACAGCTAAGTAAGTTTTTCCTGTACCAGCCGGACCGATACCGAACACGATATCATGCTTGCGAATCATCTTAATATAGTGGCGCTGCCCAATCGTCCGTACCCGTATTGGTTTCCCTCTATACGTTGTTGTAATCGTTTGACTGAATAAATCCAGTAGCTCGTCCGCTTGCATTGTGCGAGCAAGATCAAAAGCATACTGTATATCCCGCTCCGAAGGACTATATCCACCTCGCACTAATTGCAATAAGACGGTATACAATTGTTCGATTGTATCCACTTCTGCCTGTTCACCAACGATAACAATTTCTGCATCTCTTGATGAAATAGATGCTGGTGTCTTCTCTTGAATCATTCGCAAATACTTATCTTGAGGACCAAACACCGCTAGCCCTTCTGCAGCACTCTCTAGTGCAATCTTTACTGTCTTGGATTCTATTAGCAACAATTCTCAATCTCCCTGCATATAAACTAGTGGTAATTCGTCTACAATAGATTGATCAACATCAAAAAGAACTTTCATATAAACTTTACCATTGTCTGTCTTTTCATGCAAAACAATTTCATCTTCTATAATAGCATCTATTCCTGCCTTTTCCAAAATATTTGCTTTCGCTTGCAATATAGCGACACTTTTCGCTTCATCTAACGACAGTTTTCGTTCCAAAGTAGCTGTTTTCAACATCGTTTGCTTCATTCGACCAATTGGCACTGTCCAATTACGCCATGCTATACGTTCTTCGTCATTGATAATTTCATGAGTATCATATGGTGTTTGCCCGAAGCCCGATACTTTTAACAATCTCGAACCAAATGTTAGAAACCAACTTGTTTGTTGCTCCCCTGTATAGACTTTCATTTTATGTATTAGCGGAACAGTTAAATTGTATTCATACCACACTTTACCACGTACCACACCACTAGCTACAACTGCTTTTTTATTATCTTCCGCACCAATTAAACCTGAAATTAACATTTGTCCTTTTTTCACACGACTATGCTTCGATACAGTAGCTTTTCCCGTTTCTGCTACAATTTGTGTAACGACAGCATCAGCCTTCGCAACAAGATGACGCGGTGACTGTAATGTCCGATCTTTCGGTATCGTTTGTTCCACCACTTGGATCGTAATTTTTGTACCTTTTTTTTCTACCCCAACAAAATTAGTACCAGCAAGCCGACTCGTCATTCGCCCAGAAATATTCTTCATATCGTCCAGCTTGTACGACCATTGAAATAATTTAATTCCTTCGGCTTTTGCTGCTTCAGCAATTTCAGATTCAGTTAAACGTTCATTACCGACAATTTCAATACTCCATATTAACGAAGATAGTACAAATAAAATAATAAAAAACAGCGCTAACCCAATCGCAAAACCGATTCTTCTTCTAGCCCTAACCATAAAAAACGGAAAACCTTCCTTTTTATGAATCGTCATTCTACAGCCTGTCCGTCGTAATATCGGTTTAATCCGAAAAAATTCAGCAATCGACAATTCACATACGAGCTGGCCATCCGTTGACCAGCGTATTTCCTCCAAATGAATGGCTTCTTTTAATGCTTCGTTAATAAATAATTCCGGTGCTTGTCCGGTTACTTTAATCGTTACTTTTCCGCGGAACCAGCTTGGATTCATCCATTTCATCATTTTTTCCTCCATCCTTCTACCATTATTCTTTCAAAACTATTACTGTTATGCGGGTGGTATAAAGCGAATATTATGAATAACGCCTTCAACGAATACTTCATCTGTCCAAATGGTTCGAATAACAAGAGCTTCTCCACTAATTTCTAACTGTCCGCTATTTAATGCTATTTGTAATACTTCATCAGAGAAATGAATAACTCCTCGATGATTTTCAATATATAATTGTCGATCACCTATAACCGTTACACGCGGTAAATCGTACACAACATCCTGCGGCATATCGAGTAGTTCAGCAGTCGCTTTACTTAATTTTTTTCTCCAGCGTTGAGTTGCCAATAGGTGTTCCTCCTCTATTGCGTTAAGGTAAGTAGACGTAATTCACGTAAACCAATACCGATTATATATACCAGCGTATGCACCAGATCTCGCTAATATGAAAAACAACGCAAAAAAAGACCACTCAGTTTATATACTGAGTAGCCTACTTTTATACAAATAACCTATTTACAATCTATTCCATGGAAGATCGCGGTTCACTATTTACGACGGTTTTGCAATGATCGTGGACGAGCCAATACTTCCGACCAAATAACTGCTTTCCGTAACTGTTGCTTATTTAAAGCGTGCTGCCTAGCATACGGTTGAACAGATACATGTCTCTGTTGTACTTGGTTAGTTGTTCGACGTTGCTTATTCTGTTTTGGAACAGCAACTGGAGCAACGGTTGGATGAGAATATATCATTGGTGCTTGTTCTTCCCCGAACCACGAAGTAGATCCCGATCGTTCCGATGATACAGAACGTTCATCCGATTCAACCATCGCTCTTTGCTCTCTAGGAGCTTCCGAAGCAACAGGCGGATAACTATGCACCGGATCGGCTCCACCGCCAAATTCAGGCATGCTAGGCCGTCGTTTCGAATTATCTTTATTGGACTTCCCAAGTAAAGAAAATAAGAAGAAACCAGCAATGACTACAAAATGAATATTACCCATAATAAACGAGATAATTTCTTCCAATCGATCTCACCTCCAGAAATTATCTGCACAAGTTATTTTCGATCATTATTCGGATCATCAAGCAGATCAGTATCACTTATGGAAGTTCGCATTTTCGTATCTGCTTCAATATTTTTCAAGTTCATATAATCCATAACACCTAATTTTCCTGTCCGAAGTGCTTCTGCCATCGCTAACGGAACTTGTGATTCTGACTCTACAACGCGCGCTTCCATCTCAACAACTTTAGCTTTGTTTTCTTGTTCTTGAGCAACAGCCATTGCACGACGCTCTTCCGCTTTGGCTTGAGCAATTTTCTTATCTGCTTCCGCTTGTTCCGTTTGTAAGTGCGCTCCAATATTTTTACCTACATCTACGTCAGCAACGTCAATCGATAGTATTTCGAACGCTGTACCAGCATCCAAACCTTTGCCAAGTACTGTTCTAGAAATCATATCTGGATTTTCTAATACATCTTTATGAGAAGACGATGAACCAACTGTAGTAACGATCCCTTCCCCAACACGAGCAATAATCGTTTCTTCTCCAGCACCACCGACCAAACGATCGATATTCGCACGAACGGTTACACGTGCTTTAACTTTTACTTCGATACCGTCTTTTGCAACTGCAGCTACTGTTGGCGTCTCGATTACACGAGGGTTAACACTCATCTGTACTGCTTGTAATACATCACGACCAGCAAGGTCAATAGCAGCAGCCCGTTCAAAGATCAACGGAATGTTAGCACGTTGTGCAGCAATTAGCGCATTAACAACTCGATCGACGTTACCACCAGCTAAAAAGTGACTTTCTAACTGATTTATATTTAAACCGAGTCCTGCTTTTGTAGCTTTAATTAACGGATTAACTATTCGACTAGGAACTACTCGTCTTAAACGCATAGCAACTAGCGTAATTATACCTACTCTAACTCCTGATGCTATTGCTGATATCCACAACATAATTGGGAAAAAGCTTAAAAACACCGCTAAAACTATAAACACTAATATGGCAACAATTACTACCATTAATGTCGGATCTAAACCTGGCATAATACAACCTCCGCTACTTCTATTTTTATTTCACTAATTCTCGTACAACGATCCACGTACCTTCTGCTTTAGTAACAATGACTGTTTTGTGATGATCGACAAATTCGCCCGCTGTAACAACGTCAAATCGTTCACCATCAATCTCTATCGTACCAGCCGGTCGTAGTTTTGTTATCGTAATACCTTCTTTGCCTATCAATGAAGTTTTCACTTCTGCTGATAAAAAACCTTCTTCTGTTGTCAATTTTTCACGTAGTATAAATTTATTCCATACTAGTTTTCCTTTATTCGTGCGAGCAACAATTATTACAATAATAATGGCAACTACAAAGGCAATTAACAACGAAATAAATGCTGACATTGGATTTCCAGCGGCAAACACTACTCCCGCGATCACAGACACACCTCCTGTTATACCGAGTATACCAAAACTTGGAATAAATAATTCGGCGACAATGAGGACCAGCCCAAGAACAAACATCACGATCGCTTCCATACCAGCAAAGCCTGCTACATAATGACCAAAGAAATATAGAATAAACGATAATAAACCTATAATGCCTGGCACGCCAAACCCTGGAACAAACAGTTCAATTAATATGCCGGCAATACCAAGAATTAATAATACCGTTTTTACATATGGATCAACAACCCAGCGCGCTACTTTCTCTGCCGGGCTCAGCTTCACTTCTACTACGGCTCGCTTATCAAGCTGTAGCCACTGAATAACTGCTTCGACACTTTCTAACGTTTGATCGGAGTAACCTACTGTCAGCGCTTCTTCATGAGATAATGATAATATTTCCCCTGCTCGCTTTTGTTTTCCAATTTCACTCAACTCCAGCTCGAAACCAGGATCAACCATCCCTACAGCTATAGCAGGATCACGCCCACTATGTTTGGCAGCTTCTATCATCCTCTCTACCCAATAGGATATTACTTTAGATGATTCAATCATCTCTCCGCTTCCATTGACTACAGCAGCTGCACCAATCGTACTACTGCTCTGCATAACGATCTTATCTGCATTCAGTGCAATATATGTACCGGCAGATACCGCTCTTTCTTCTACAAAGGCAGTGATCGGAATCGAACTTTCTCGAAGTAACTTCCCTATTGCTTCCGCACTAGTCACTTCTCCACCATAAGTATTTATTTTCAATATAATATGCGCTGCACTTGCTTCTTCCGCTTCCTTAAAGGCTCGTTTCAAAAAAGCGGTAAGCCCTGACTCGATCGTATGCTCGACAGGAATGACGTATACTGCTGCTCCATAGTCGTCCACCACTTGTTCTGAATTCACTTTGTCTGTAGTAGACTGTTCCGTAGCACGAACCGTTTCACTAGAAAATAACGAAACGATGAGCATGAAAGATAATATCGCTGTTAATATGATTATGATGTTGTTCGAAGCTTTCTTACCATGTAGCATAAATAAATTCCTCATCTATCCCCCTCCTTCCATTCATAGTATCTACAACTTGCTAGTTATAATACGAGGAATGACCTTTATTCGTTTCGGTATTGTGAAAATAAACAGCTTATTTTCATTATAGCAGATTTTTTCATTTCTATACGCAAAAAAACACCCCCTAAGGGGTGTTCTGCAAGTCCGTTGTATCATTATTGCAGATATTGCTGTACGAACTGATTTACTAGTTTGCTCTCGGCGCGACCTTTTGTTTTTGGCAAAAGAGCACCCATCACCTTACCCATATCGGCTTTGGAAGAAGCACCGAGTTCGTGGATGGTCTGCCTTACTATCTCTTGAATCTCTTCTTCAGTAAGCTGCTCGGGTAGATATGCACTAATAATTTCAATTTCTGTGGCAAGATCCGTAACTAGATCGTCTCGGCCGGCTTTTTCAAATTCTTGGAGGGAATCTTTACGTTGTTTGATCTCACGACTAATTACATCCAATACTTCTGATTCTTCCAATGGACGTTTGAAATCAATTTCTAGGTATTTAACAGAAGAGCGAATCATGCGAATAGTTGCTAACTTCAACTTATCCTTATCTCTCATCGCTTGTTTCATATCGTCGTTTAATCGTTCGCTCAGGCTCATATGGAAGGATCCTCCTAAAACTTTCTCTTACGCGCAGCCTCGGACTTTTTCTTGCGCTTTACACTTGGTTTTTCATAATGCTTGCGCTTCTTAACCTCCGCGAGGACACCGTCTTTAGCGATGGTACGTTTAAAGCGGCGGAGCGCAGCATCAATGGTTTCGTTTTTGCGAACTTTAGTTTCAGACACCAGTTTTCCCTCCCTCCGAAACAGACCGTCCAGAGCTATAAACACGGTATATCAACCCTTATTATATGATAAATTAATTCCCAGTGTCAACTAATGTTAGCCCGAAAGTAGTCCTCCGAGTTTTTTTCCTGCCAAAAGGTGTACATGCAAGTGGTAAACGACTTGTCCACCATCATTATTTACGTTATTAATGAGTCGATATCCTGCATCTGCAATACCCAGTTCAGCGGCAATATGTCTAGCTGCAGTAAATAGATCAGCAACAATTGCTCCATCCTGCTCCGTCACATCGTTCATCGTTGCAATATGTTTTTTAGGAATAATAAGAATATGTACTGGCGCAGCAGGTTGAATATCACGAAATGCTAGTACAGTATCTGTTTCATATACTTTATCGGATGGAATACTACCATTAATTATTTTACAAAAAAGACAATCCATTCTATTTTCACTCACCCTTCATCTACATTTTCTAATCTTTATTTTTATTTATCTCCCGCAACAGCAGCATCAATATTCGCTGCTATCGGCAGCCACTCTTGTCCATTAGCTAGTCGAATCAATGATGTATAGTAACCAGCATATTGAAACGGGAAATCCGTCCACTGCTCATTAATTTGTTGTAATGTCTGCTTTAGCTGTGCTAGCTTCGCTTGCTCCTCATCTGCCAGGCTCCCTTTTCCTTCACCAATAGTTGTGAGTAGTTCCATACTATTTTTCTGAAACTCTGCCATATTATTAGTAGCATTGGTGACCCGCATCTCTTCCAGTGGTGTTTCTTCAGCAAATTGCTGTAGACGTAGCAGTGCATCATGAGATGCCATATAAACAGCCGCCGCATGGGCTGTCGCTCGTTTACCAGCTGTCTCACTCGTAGATTCATCCTGTATCACATCGATAAATTGTAGTAACTGTTCAACAAGATTTTTGCTCATTTCAGCAGTTTGGATAATCTCTCCACCTGTCTGCTCTAACTGATCCCGTCCGTGTTGAATGTTTTTCGTATACAATAACACATTCATCGTAAAACTAACTGCTAATAATACAATCAAGACGGGAATAGCAATCGGTTTCCGTTTATTTGTCTCCATTTCCATCCCCCCATTCACTTTAAATATTGCGTAGCATTACAACAACTCGTCTTATTTTAACCTTATACTATGCGCTCCGTCAAAAAAGAAAAGATGCATTTCTGCAAGTGGTTGTCCCATAATCGCTGCAATAGCTTCGGCATACAACTCCATCTGAAAGCGATGGCGTTCTACCACATCTTCCAATTGATTATTTGCGATCCGATCCGTCTTGAAATCTATGAGTACAATGCGACCATCATCTTCAAAGAGACAGTCAATAATACCTTGAACTAATACCCGCTCTTCGCGATCATCTGCATAAGGAACTTTGGGATAAGCTCGGTTCGCTGGTAGCATATAGCTAAAAGGTACTTCTCTCTGTAACCAGTTCGCTCTTTTTAATCGTTGCCCCAAGTCGCTATTAATAAATTGAGCAATCGTCGCTAGTGCGATATGACTGGCATGTTTTGCCGTTAATAATCTATTCGTTATCATATATTGTAACTGCTGCTCTAATCGTGTTGGGTCATCCCCTTGTGTAAAATCAACGTGCTGCATAAAGGTATGATAGGCAGTTCCAATTTCTGCTGGTGACAGCTTCTGTTCAGCCATAAACGCTGGTCGGCGCAAAACAAGCGTATTTTCCAGCGCAGCTTTTGTCCGTTCTCCATTCCCCATCCATTGCTCGTAACTTAATGTATCGGTTAGTTCCGGTTCACCTGCACGTTTCAACTCTGTCACGGAAGCTTTAGCCGCAATTTTCGTCCTCTCCACATGAGGATACTGCCATTCCAATCGCTGAGCTAGCAACTGTCCTTCTCCATGATCCGCCATATTAATAGGTATTTGCTCCGTTAACATAAATAACCTATCTTGCTTTTCTGTTGTTTCGACTCCTGTTTTGCTATTTTCATCATGTTCTCCGGTAAATTGGAGTGCTGATATGACCTGACAACGCCAGCCATAGACGAGTGCTTTCCCGGCCGTTCCCTCTACTGACCACTCCGCTTGTTCGGGTGCCTCCGTTCGTTCATCTTCTAGCGGAAACAAAGCAGCAGTAAGCGGACCAAGCCAATCCATATAATGTTGCGCAGCAGCGATTGAAAAATTAGACAACTCTTTTTTGGTCGTTATTTTCTCCTGCCACTGTTGTAATTTCTTCTCTACACCCGACACAGTAGCAACTAAAAACAACTTTTCTTTTGGTCTAGTTAGTGCAACGTACAAAATTCTCAATTCTTCTGCCAATGCTTCTTTTTGTTGGATCGCTTTAATCGACATATACGGTAAAGATGGATAACTGACAGCGAGTTCCATATCAACTACTTTAGGGCCGAGACCTTGTCGTTTATGCAATAAAAATGGGCTGCGAATATCTTGTTGGTTAAACATTTTATTTAGACCCGCTACAAAAACAACTGGAAATTCCAACCCTTTACTTTTATGAATCGACATTATTTTTACAACATTTTCACTTTCTCCTTGCGCACTGGCTACTCCTAAATCAGAACCCGTTGCTTGCATCTTATCAATAAACCGTAAAAACGAATATAATCCTTGAACTGCTGTCGCTTCATATTGCCTCGCACGATCATATAACAATTTTAAGTTAGCTTGCCGCTGCACTCCTCCTATTAGTCCACCAACAAAATCATAATAACCAGTCTGCTCAAAGATCGACCATAGCAATTTGGATAGCGATCCATCACGTGCAGCTATTCGCCATTGATCTAATTGATCTAAAAAACGAGTGATTTTAAGTCGCAGCGATTCTTCTACTAGCATATCTCCTGCCGCATGTAACAAGGCATCATAGTAAGGTACTTGCTTAACCGATATACGAATTTGCGCTAATTGTTCGGCATGAAATGAAAAGATTGGTGATCTTAATACAGCAGCGAGCGGAATATCTTGATACGGGTTATCGATAATTCGCAACAGCGACATTATCGTCTCTACTTCTACTGCTGAAAAATAACCGCTATTAAGTTCTGCATAAGCTGGAATACCTGCATTTTGTAATTCTTCCATCATAAGCGGCGCCCAATTCGCTGTGGCACGTAGCAAAATAACACAATCTCGCCATTCCAAAGGACGATGTTCCTGCCTTCTGGCATCGTAGACTAGAAACCGATTCTCCATCAGTTCTTTCATTTGTTTGGCAATATAACAGGCTTCTATTTGCGCGGTTTGCATTTCAGCTTGTGCAGCACTACTAGTCTCTCCATGCTCACCATCATTTTGCTCGCTTTCCCCAGCTTGCGCTGACGGCTGATTATTTTCCTTTTGGAGTATAACAAGTTCAATTCCATAATTATTTTGCATTTCTGGATAACTAGCACCATAAATAAGTTCCGCTTCCTGTGAATAATCCATTTCAGCTACTCGCTCTTTCATTAATGCCCGAAACACTTGATTAACACCATTGACTACTTGCTTTCTACTTCGAAAATTACGTGCTAAATCAATTCTTATGCCAGGCAAACCATCACTCACTTCATTTACGGGCTCATATGTTTTGTATTTATGTAAAAATAAATTGGGCTCCGCTAATCGAAAACGATAAATGCTTTGTTTGACATCGCCAACCATAAACCGATTACCAGGTGCTACAGTAGCAATCAAATCAATGATCGATTCTTGCACGAGATTAATATCTTGGTATTCATCCAATAATATTTCTACGAACTGGGCTTGATATTCAAGTGCTGCTGTCGAAGGTAGCGACTTAGATGCAGTCGATGCCGGATCACGTAGTATTCGCAAACAATAATGTTCCAAATCTACAAAGTCAACTAACCCTCGTTGGCGTTTCGCTAATTCATAGTTTTCAGTAAAAGCAATAACTACAGCCGATAGTTGCTCCATTAATGGAGCTAAACTTTGAATTTCCGCATACATCTGCTCCAACGGGCGATTAAACCACTCATCTTTTATAGCAAGTACTTGCTTTTTGGCACTTTCCCGTAATTCTTTAATTCGCTCCTGTTGCTGCTTATCTATATTTTTATCCCGGACTGGTTTTAAACGATCAAACACAAGCTGATCAAAGTGTGACGACATTTTTAGCCAACTTTGCTCTTGTAGTAACTGATGTATATGATTAATCTGCGCCCATTCAGCCGTTAACGTTTCTAAGTAAACTTCAGCTCCTACCGTATCGTTAGTTAAACTAATCGCTTGCTGCAATAGTCCTATCGCACCTTCTAGTTGCAGTTGAATAGCCGCTTGTAGCTCAATTGCCCACATCGATTGTTCTAGCTGTTGCTCATCGTGAAGCTGATATGCTGCCGCCGCTTCTCGCAACCACTCTACTGGCCAAGGATGACTATGTGCAAAGTTATATAGTCGCAAAATTAACTGCGATAATAAATCGTCGCTTTTCTCCCCGCCAAAATAATCAACCAACTGGAGAAACAAAGGAGCCGATTCATCATTGTCATAATAATATTCTAACAACAACTCTAACACTTCTAAGCGAAGCAGCTCACTCTCCGCTTCGTTAGCAATTCTAAACCCGGGGTCTAGATCTATCAGCGGGTAATAACGACGAATAACATCCAAACAAAAGGAATGCAATGTTGTGATCGATGCCCGATTAATAAGGACTAGTTGTTTTTGCAAATGTTGTGAGCTCGGATGAGCTGCCAGTTGATCTTCAAGCGCAATAGTAATTCTTTCCTTCATCTCGGCAGCAGCTGCTTTCGTAAACGTCGCCACTAATAGCCGATCTACATCTATATCGGATGTAATTTTACGAATAATACGTTCGACCAATACAGCTGTTTTACCCGATCCTGCCGCTGCTGCCACCAATATATTCGTTCCGCTCGCTTCAATTGCCGTCCATTGATCTTGCGTCCATTTTGAATGTTCTGGTGGAGCACCGATTTGTCGTACGTTCATGCTATAGCTCCTCCTTCCATACTTCCCACAATAGCTGATCTGCCTGCTTTTCCAAACGTCTATATGAATTGCCAGCAATAAGTGGATCGAATTGGCAAACTGGACGATAACTACAATATTCACAGGCCGTTTTCAAGCCACTACGATAAGGCTGTATATCTATTTCTCCCTGTTGAATGGCATCACCAATTTGAATAATATGCTGTCGCACTTTTTTCGATAGTAGCTGCCATTGTTCTTTCGATGCCACCGACGAATTGCTATAAAATGTTTCATCTTTCTTTATCGCAACTGGAAGTAAATCAGAATATCCCGACTCCAATTCATTATCCATCATCTTCACAATATCTACATCAGCGCTGACTAGACCGCGGGTTTTGTATCGTTTCAATCGTTGATTTTGCACCACATTAGGAGTTGGTTTGCCAGATAGAGATAAGACTGGATGATGTACATGAAAGTACAAAACACCAGCAGGATGTACCTGTTTGCCAAGCCACTGTTGCCCATGCTCAATTAAAACGTCCAAATAAGTCAGCAATTGCAGTGATAAGCCGAAAGCTACATCATTCAGCTGTAATTCGGTCGCACTGGATTTGTAGTCAATAATTCGTAGCACGATGCCATCCTCTGTTTCTGCTCCATCGACCCGATCGATCCGTCCAACGATACTAATTTTTTTACCTGTTGATAATGTAAGCTCTAGTGCAGGCAATTGTCCATCCGATCCGAAATCTAATTCCGTAGCAATCGGTTTGAATATAGAACGCCGAGAATGTTCTCCTAATATTGTCGCCGTTTCTACAATTATTTTTTTTAGTTTTTTTGTTATATAACGATACCGACTACTACTCTGTAAAATTTGGGACTGCATAAAACCAGCCGCTTGATCTACAATTTCCTCCACCGCTTGTTCCAATTGTTGCTTGCTAGCATTTCCTAATTCATCCCCAAACGCATCAACTAGTTTACTTAACGAATCATGAAACAATTGACCAATATCCGGCGCAGCTAATTTAAACTGTTCGCGTTCTTTTAATTTTAATCCGTGAATAGCAAAATGTTGGAACGGACAGGTAACGAATCGCTCCATTCTCGATACACTAGTCCGCAAATGCTCTCCGTATAGCTTCTCAGCCGTAGAAATAGCTATCGCTTGCTCCTCATTTCGATAAGTTAGTGAACGAAGCAGCAATGATAACCGGTCATTCCATTCGGGCCTTACAACATACCAATTGTATAAATGCCACCAAATATCATCGATGTCATTTCCTTGTAACCACTGTTGTAGCATCGAGATTAAATAAGTCATCGCAGCTTGTGGATGTGCAATATAGTTTTTTTGTTCTGCTAGAGATGGTGCAGCACCAGGATCAGCAGCAATATAATTCGTCGGCAATTGTGGAAACAATTTGCGAATTTGTCTAATAATTTCCGAAGGTAATAATCCTTTTCCATCATCATCTGCCATTGTCCAACTTAAATAAACGAAACTACTTGCGGAAGTAAGTGCCGTATAGATGACAAATCGCTCATCCAGCATCCGTCTAAGTGCCCCAGGGGCTAGTACGATACCACCAGCAGCAAGCTGCTCACGTTCTACTTCAGACAACACGCCATCTTCCGTTTGCCGCATCGGCATGACACCATCATTTGCCCCAAGTATATAAATAGCGTGAAGTTCTGATGACCTTGTCCGCTCCATACTTCCTATTAGCACTTGATCCAATTGCGGCGGTACAGAAGCTAACTGCAAACTATCAAGCCCGACTTCGATCATCCCAAGTAACAGTTCCGCATCTACTTGCTCGTCACCTGACAATACTACCAGTTGATCTAATAAATCGATAATATTATTCCATAGTTGTCCATGACTGCGTGCAGTTCTTACATTACCACGTAACATTTCTTCATCTTCCATTTGTTGCAATTGATCGGCAATACCGCAATCATCTAATAGTTGATAAATGGCGACACACATTTCCTTTATTGTTTTCGCTCGTTCCAATCGCTCTCCGAAAGGTACCAAACGATCCAGTACGGATTGTCTAGCAGCCATAATCATTTGGAATCGATCCAACTGTTCGCTTTGTTCCCGATAGATCGGATGCTCTATCTCCGTTATTTGAGTAGCTGCTGCTCGTCGCCACATCGCATCACTGTTCCATTTCCAACCATTAATTCCAGTAGCCAAAACATAATTTTCCAACAAATCATACCAAATACGTGGTAATCTTTCTTCTGTTCTAAATAATAAATCTGTCTTAATACAGCGAAATAAAGCCTCATGCTGCCAGCCGTATACTACCACTTCAAGGGCAGATTTTATAAATGTAATAACAGGGTGAAAAATCGCTTTTTCTTTTTGGTCGACAAAATAAGGAATATTATGTTGTGTAAATATTTGTTCTATATGATCCAAATAAACAGCACTATTGCGTAGCATAACCGCACAATTGTTCCAAGCCACGTTATTTTGTTGCACATATTGCGTCATATGTCGTGCTACCGCTTCTACTTCCGCTCGCCGATTAACAGCTACTGACAGTGATATCGCCGTTTGGTCATTTTTCCCATCATAAACTACTGGCGGACTAATACGTCCAAAATACTGCTCCAAATGAGTAAGCGCTGGACTATACTGCATCCGAATAGATGTTTTCTCTACGTCATGCAGGTAGACCGTTGGCAATATTTCAATATTTAATTGTCTTGCTAACTTCATAATTTGCAAATAAGTTTGTGCTGTCGGATAGAACAAATTTAGTTCGTGTACTTGCTCATCCTCGTCATACACTTGATCCAATGTCAAAGCAATCGTCACCGTAGAAGCCGTCCCCATAATAGCTCCTAATGCATCGTACTCAGCAGGAGTAAAACCATGAAAACCATCGACCCAAACTTCAGCATCGTTCAAAAAAGTCGTTTGCTCCAATTGCGTAGTTAATTTCATCAAATAGTCTTCAGCATCCAAAAATTGCTCCGCTAACAGTAATTCCATTTGTTCATAAATCAATGCTAGATCATGTAGCTTATGCTGCAATAACCACGTCGACTCTTCTTCGTGCTGACCCTCTGTTGACGATGGAATAAAATTCCGGACTACCGTTTCATCGATACCGTATCTTTTCCATTCTGTTAACAATTCAACTACACGTTCCATGAACCCAGGCTGCTGGCGTGCATGGCTAAATAAGCGTAGCTCATCCATCTGCTGCTGCATAATTTTGAACAGTAACATTGATTTCCCCGTATCGTTAATCGGCGTTAAAGCAATATCGCCAACCTCTTGCATAATTCGAAAAGCTAATCGCCGAAAACTAAGTGCTTGCGCACGAATCATACCAGGTAAGTTACTATAGTTTAACAATCGTTGTTCCGTTTGAAATGTGGCTTGTTCAGGAACCAGTGCAATTAACGGTGCACCAAGCGGTGATAATTGCAATTTTTTGCTCATTTGATCCAAACAGTATGTCGTTTTCCCCGAACCGGAGCGACCGATAACAAATTGAATGGCCATCTTATACTTCTCCCTTCTCCATTCCACATGCTGGTTGGTTTGTTTATATTTTTTTGAAGCTTGTCATGCTTGTCTCGTTATTAGCATAAATATAAATGACAATTCAAAAATTTAGTTGCTCTATAAGTAGTATATCAAATTATGAACAATATCAAATCCGGGAGAAGATAAATAATGTGGCAAACAATCATTATTCCGATGTTACTAGGCTTCGCAGTATTTATGAGTGGTATGAAATTAATGGAACTAGCACTGCATCGTATGGCTGGCGCTTATTTAGAAACTTTTTTACAACGTTTCACCCGAACACCGCTACACGGATTATTCGTTGGCACCGTTTCTACAGCGCTATTACAAAGTAGTACAGCTGTATCTGTTATTTCTATCGGTATGGTTAATTCCGGTTTACTTACGTTTACGAGAACGATTGGTATTATTTTGGGTACTAATATCGGTTCAGTCGTCACAACAGAGCTTATCGGTCTGAACATCAATCGATTGGCGATACCTTTCATTGCTTTTGCATTCGCTGCTTGGTTATTGACTGCTTTGTTAGGAGAAATGGGACTAATCCCATCGTATAACAACAAAAGCTGGCTACAGCATATACGCTCTGCCTCGGTTGCTATTGGTGGATTCGGATTGTTATTAGCCGGCTTAACGATGATGCAGAGTACAGGCGGTGCTGTCTCTGATAGTGGTGTATTTCATTGGTTGCTAGCTCAGTCGGAAACGAGTCTTTGGTGGGGATTATTAGCGGGGACAATAATGACTGCACTCGTCCATAGTAGTGCAGCAGTAATCGGTATCGTGATGGGATTTACTATGATGGGAACGATGCCCGTCGAACTTGGCATTGCTATCGTATTAGGAGCAAATATTGGCACTTGTGCTACAGCACTGCTCGCATCTATAGGCGGTACAAAAGCTGGATACTATGTCGCGCTATCACATGTCATACTCAATGTCGGGGGCGCATTGTTATTTATGCCATTCATTGATCTATTAATTCAAACGTCCGATTGGTTATCTCACACTCCATCATCACATATCGCTCGAGCACAAACTATATTTAACATTTTAAGCTCGCTCATCGCTTTGCCACTTTGCTATACGAAGTGGTTGCAAAAAATAGATCCTGCTTATTCCTAAATGCTATATAAACAGAAAAGTTGCTGTGCAATCAATCATTATTGCACAGCAATATGTAACAATTTTAAAGCACCGCTCAATATTCGATCATTGTTTTCATATCCTAGTTGTTTTTGCATACGCCACGCTTCTTGCGGCTCAAACCATTCGACTCCTCGAATTTCTTCCATTTGTGGTTGCAATTGACCACCGATAGCTTTCACTAAATAATAATGTACTTCTTTATTCACTTTTCCAAATTTAGGATGGTCGTATTGATATTTAATTTGATCGATCGGCATGATAATTTCACCAACTAAGCCGGTTTCTTCTGCGATTTCACGTAGTGCAGTTTGTTCCACTGTTTCACCAGCTTCCATCTTACCTTTGGGGAGCGAAACTTTGCCATAACGGTCCTGTATAAGCTGAATTTGTAATTCTCCTTCGTCCGTATGACGAAACACTACTCCACCGGCTGAAATCTGTTTCAAGTTTCTTTCCCCCTTTCATGTCCACACCAATTATTGTTACTTAACAAAGCGTAATCTATACAACAAAGGATTCCAATCGCTTCGCCATCATAGACAAAGAATTGGAATCCTCACCTTTTACATTGCTTGCGAACTATCGTTACGTGATTCCAACACTCGTACTAGTTGCCCTTTACTTTCGGTAGCTCCCGCTTCTAGCAATTTCACTCGGCAAATCTGTCCAATTAATGACTCATCACCTTCAAAAACGAGTTGAATATAGTTGTCGGAGTAACCCATCACTTGCCCTGTACCAGGTGCTCCTTTATAATCACGTTCTGGAATAACATCTAGCACTTCACCAACAAATTGTTGAGCGTAAGCAAGCTGCATCTTCTCAGAAAGAGCAATCAGTTTTTTTACACGTTCATTTTTCACATCTTCATCTACTTGATCAGTCATACGTGCTGCTGGTGTACCCGTTCTTCTCGAATAGGGAAAGACGTGCATTTCAGAAAAGCCAATTTCCTCCATAAATTTATAGCCATTTTCAAACATTTCATCTGTTTCGCCAGGGAAACCAACAATAACATCCGTCGTAATAGCAACACCAGGCATTGCTTCCTTCAAACGTTTTACTTTTAAAGCAAACTCTTCTACAGTATATTTACGGCGCATGCGCTTTAATACAGCATTATCTCCTGCTTGCAACGGAATGTGAAGATGACGGCACATTTTTGCAGAACGATTAAGTACTTCGATCATGTCATCATCAATTTGACTTGCTTCAATCGAGCTGATTCGAATCCGTTCCAAACCTTCCACTTTATCCAAATCCCATAGTAAACTCGTTAAGTTATAGTTTTCCATATCATCACCATAACCACCAGTATGAATACCAGTTAAAACGATCTCTTTGTAGCCAGCCTCTACCAAATGATGTGCTTGCTGCAATACGCTTTCGGATTCACGACTACGTGATAATCCTCGCGACCAAGGGATAATACAAAACGTACAAAAATTGTTACAGCCTTCTTGAATTTTCAAAAAAGCTCTCGTTCGATCTGAAAAATCAGGTACGTCTAATTCTTCAAACTGGCGAGTTTTCATAATATTACGGACAGCATTGACCGGCTGGCGTTCCTGCTGCACTTGCGAAACAAAGCTCATAATTTTGTCTCGATCTTGTGTTCCAATAACTAAATCGACACCTTCAATTTCCATAATTTCCGCTGGTGACGTTTGTGCATAGCATCCCGTAACAGCAATGATTGCTTCGGGATTTTTACGTACTGCTCTACGAATGACTTGTCTACTTTTTTTATCGCCTGTATTCGTTACTGTACACGTGTTAATTAAATAAACATCAGCTGTCTCTTCGAAATCAACCTGTTCATAACCTTCTTGTTTAAACAATTGCCAGATCGCTTCGGTGTCGTAAAAATTGACTTTACAGCCCAATGTATAAAATGCAACTGTTGACATATTTATGACACTCCTCCCATAACTCCTGCATCGTATAGTATACAGCTTAAGGCAACAATGCCTGCTGTTTCTGTTCGTAATATGTTACTGCCCAAACTGATGGCAACAGCACCTGCTGCAATTGCTTCGGCAGCTTCTTGGTCGCTGAAACCACCTTCTGGACCAATAATCACTAGTATGTTGCTCGGTTGTTGTTCTGTTTTTAGCTCCGCATATTTGCTCGTTGCTCGCCAAGTAGCAAGTGCCGTTGCAAGCCCATACTGCTCACTTTGTTTTGCTTGTTGTTCATAGCATAATAATACAACATCATAATGTTGCATCTGCTCTAGCAACGCAGCAAACCGATGAACGGATTTTACTTCCGGTAAGTATGTACGGTGGGCTTGCTCGGCTGCTTCTTTAGCAATTTTGCGCCAACGCTCTAATCGTTTTGCTTCTTTTTTGGCATCGTACTGTACGATCATTCGCTCCGATTCAAACGGTAGAAAGCATGCCGCTCCAATTTCTGTCCCTTTTTGAATAACCATTTCCATTTTATCGCCTTTTGGTAGCCCTTGAGCAATCGTGACCTTCACTGGAAATGGCAGCTCCATTGGTAACCATTCTATTCTTTTAGCAGTAACTGCTCCACTATTTATTTCATATAATTCAGCTAGCGCTGATTTCCCTTGCCCATTAGCAACAATGAATTGACTACCAACTTTCATACGCATCACTTTGACGATATGATGTGCATCATCACCACTAAGCTCTATCAACTCTTCCTGCCAATCATTCTCTTCTACAAAATACCGTTGCATTGTTTTAACCTGCCTTATTCCAAATACTACTATTACTTCGTACTAATTTATATATTCATATATAATAACATGGTATAAACTATAATGCTATTTACACAATGAGGT
This sequence comes from Paenibacillus yanchengensis, assembly GCF_042684845.1. Lineage (NCBI taxonomy): Bacteria > Bacillati > Bacillota > Bacilli > Caryophanales > Paenibacillaceae > Paenibacillus > Paenibacillus yanchengensis. Next base: position 295,684 of record NZ_JBHUMH010000012.1, read on the forward strand.
GCACCATGTTAATAACTGCAATTGCAATTTTATTGCCTAGACCCAATATTGGATCTAACGTTACTTCTCTTAACGGTGGAATAAATACCATTAACAAAAAAATAATCGATCCCCAGTGGGCATTCTGTTCGATCTGTATTCTCTGGCGCAATGGTAAAAATTCAACAACGATCCGATAACCGTCTAACGGTGGCAATGGAATTAAATTAAACACAAACAATAAAAAACTATACTGTACCAAAAACTGAAAAAACATCGTAATGGCATCTGTCACTTGCGGACTAACTGCATAGAGCCAACCTGTCTCATTCAAAATATTTATTGCAAATACACTGATGATTCCCATTAGTAAATTACTCAAAGGTCCTGCTGCCGAAACAATAACGCTCATCATCCGAGGGTTTTTAAAATTACTCGCTCGCACCATGACAGGCTTAGCCCAACCAAATCCTGCAATCAATATTAAAATTGCTCCGAATAAATCAAGATGAACTGCTGGATTAAGTGTAACTCTTCCATCTTTGTACGGCGTATCATCTCCAAATTTATAAGCAACATAGGCATGAGCAAATTCATGCACCGTAAATGAAATAATAAGCGCCAATGCGAAAAATGGTAATTCTCGAAAAGAAACTACTAGTAGATTTTCAAGCCCACTCATATATTCACCTGTGGTTTCTGTGCAATAATTGCTGTCCAATCTTCTTCTTTTTTCCGCTCCATAATAACAAAGCCATGCTTCACTAGCCCTTGTTCTACCAGTTCTGCTTTATCTTTATAAATACCAGATGCGATATATATACCTCCTGGCTTCAACGCTGCAAATACATCTTCTACGAATAATAAAATAACTTCTGCCAAAATATTAGCAACGACGATATCAACAGGTAGCGAAATCGCTAACGATTGGGCTGTATCATTATTTTCTTGTGTTATTACACCTAATAAATCACTTAGTTGAACGTCAATCTGATCGGATAATTGATTTAAACTAGCATTTTCCATCGCACTAGAAACCGCTACAGGATCAAGATCAAGAGCGAGGACACGATCAGCACCTAACTTGCAAGCACCTACCGCTAATATACCGGAACCTGTGCCAACATCAATAACGTGCTCTCCACCTTTAATCACTTGCTCTAATGCTTTTAAACATAAAGTAGTTGTTGCATGGGTACCCGTACCAAATGCCATCCCTGGATCAATCTCAATCACTTTTTGGGTTGGTTTAGCATCATATTGCTCCCAGCTCGGTTTAATAACTAATGTCGGTGTTACTTCTACCGGTTTAAAATATTGTTTCCAAGCATGTGCCCAATCTTCATCATCAACTTCATTCACTTCATACTGAACGTCGCCGATATGTATATCAAACTCTGTTAATTGATTTACCCGAGGTTGCAGTTCTGCTATCATATGTTCCATATCTACACTAGAGTTAAAATATCCTTTAATAACAGCTTGCCCTTCAGGAATATCATTTAGTGCATGTTCATACCATTGTCCAAAAGATGTATCTCTTTCTTTATTAAGCGTCCCTGACTCTTCAATCGAAACACCGTCTGCATCAAGTTCATGTAAAAAATTCGAAATCATTTCAACAGCTTCTTCTGTTGTATGAATGGTAAGCTCTTGCCACTTCATGAAGACAACCCTCCAATAACTTAGAAAACCTATCCTATATTGTACAACAAGTTAGACGCCTATGACAAAAAAATGTTTTTTACATAAAAAAGCCGATCCACTGCTTATGCGTCCTCACAGTAAATCGGCTAAATCATTTTCTGTACCTCGAGCTAATCGCCACGAAAAGCTTTTTTCATTTTATCAAAAATCGATTCATGATGATCAGATTGTTCCACTTGTGTTACTCCATTAACACCAGAGAATTGGCGCAATAACGCTTTTTGCTCTTCACTTAGTTTCGTAGGAGTTACAACAGTCACCTTCACATGCTGATCTCCTTGACCGTATCCGCGAAGCCGCGGTACACCTTTTCCTTTTAGACGGAAATAAGTGCCTGTTTGTGTACCTGCTGGTATTTTCAACTTCACTTTTTCAGTTAGCGTAGGAATTTCAATCTCATCCCCAAGTGCTGCCTGAGTAAATGTAAGTGGTACTTCACAATAAATGTCATCGCCTTCACGCTCAAAGAATTCATGCTCTTTTACCCGTAAAACGATATATAAATCGCCCGCTGGTCCGCCACGTAATCCGCCTTCTCCTTCACCAGATATGCGAATTTGCGATCCTTCGTCCACACCTGCTGGAATGGATACTTTGATTTTTCTTTGTTTTTTCACTTGACCGGCACCATGACAACTTGAACAACGTTCGCGAATCACTTTACCTGATCCACTACAATTCGAACAAGCTCGTCTATTAACCATTCTGCCAAATGGAGTGTTAGCTACCACTTCTTGCTGCCCGCTACCATGACAAACAGAACAAGTTTCAGGCTGCGTTCCTGGCTTTGCACCAGAACCATGACAAGGATCACAAGACTCCGTACGCGGAATACTTATTTCCGTTTCCTTGCCGAATACAGCTTCCTTAAACTCAATTGTCATCGTATACTGTAAGTCATTTCCTCGTTGTGGTGCATTAGGGTCTCGACGACCGCCACCACCACCGAAAAACATATCAAATATATCGCCAAAGCCTCCACCAAAGTCGGCTCCACCCGCTCCACCCATACCTTGATTCGGGTCAACGTGACCAAAGCGATCGTAAGTAGATCGTTTAGAATCATCGCTCAATACATCGTAAGCTTCTTTTACTTCTTTAAACTTTTCTTCCGCGTCTGCCTCTTTGTTCACATCGGGATGATATTGTCGGGCAAGCTTGCGATAAGCCTTTTTTAATTCTTCATCCGAAGCGCTCTTACCAACACCTAGCACCTCATAATAATCTCTTTTATTAGCCATCTACTCTCACCTCGCAATATCCATATAATCTATCCTTTGCAGCAAAGAAGGTCAAATCCAGGAAGCGCCTGTCTTTGACCTCTCGCCTGCCAACTTCATCAATGATTACTTCTTGTCGTCCTCATCAACAACTTCATAATCAGCATCTACAACATTATCTTTACCTTTTGACTCTCCACCAGCATTAGCATCAGCTCCAGCAGCATCTCCTTGTGCCTGTGCTTGTTCATAAAGTTTTACAGATAGCTGTTGTACAATTTCGTTCAACTCGTTAGTAGCTGTGGTTATTTGCTCAAGTTCATCAGTAGCTAGTGCTGCAACAAGCTTTTCTTTCGCTGCATTAGCTTTCTCGATCTCTGCTGCATCTACTTTATCGCCAAGATCTTTGATCGTTTTATCCACTTGATATACTAGTTGATCTCCGTTGTTTTTCGCTTCAACCAATTCACGACGAATACGGTCTTCTTCTGCATGAAGTTCTGCATCTTTCATCATTTGCTCGATTTCAGCATCACTCAAACCGCTAGAAGAAGTAATCGTGATTTTGTGACTTTTTCCTGTTCCTTTGTCCAGCGCAGATACATTTACGATACCATTGGCATCAATGTCAAATGTAACTTCGATTTGTGGCACACCACGTGGTGCAGGAGGAATGTCACTTAGTGTAAAGCGTCCTAGCGTTTTGTTACCAGCTGCCATCTCACGTTCACCTTGCAACACGTGAATTTCAACTGCCGGTTGATTATCTGAATAAGTGGAATACACTTGTGATTTGCTTGTTGGAATGGTTGTATTACGATCAATCATTTTTGTAAATACGCCACCAGCAGTTTCAATTCCTAATGACAATGGAGTAACGTCAAGCAAGACAACGTCTTTCACATCACCACTTAAAATACCCGCTTGTACAGCTGCACCAAGAGCTACGACCTCATCCGGATTTACTCCTTTATGAGGATCTTTACCTGTTAATTTTTTGACAGCTTCTTGTACTGCTGGAATACGTGTAGAACCACCAACTAGCACGATTTTATCAATCTCGCTCGCTGCAACGCCAGCATCTTTAATCGCTTGACGAACAGGACCTAGTGTACGCTCTACCAATTGCGCTGATATCTCTTCAAATTTTGCACGTGTTAAGTTCATCTCCAAATGCTGAGGTACGCCATCTACCATTGTAATAAACGGTAAAGAGATGGATGTCGTCAAAACACCGGACAATTCCTTTTTCGCTTTTTCAGCCGCATCTTTCAATCGTTGTACCGCTGCTTTATCTTTAGAAAGATCAATGCCTTGCTCTTTTTTAAACTCAGTAACCATATAGTCTATGATAACTTGGTCGAAATCGTCACCACCAAGTTTATTGTCACCGCTAGTAGATTTTACTTCAAAAAATCCATCGCCAAGCTCTAGTATAGATACGTCAAACGTACCGCCACCAAGGTCATATACTAGAATCGTTTGATCTTCACTTTTTTCTAGACCATAAGCAAGTGCAGCTGCTGTAGGCTCGTTAACGATACGAAGTACATCTAGCCCAGCAATTTTACCAGCATCTTTTGTTGCTTGACGCTGACTATCGTTAAAATATGCCGGTACAGTAATAACTGCTTGCGTTACGGTTTGACCCAAGTAAGCTTCAGCATCGGATTTTAGTTTTTGCAAAATAATTGCAGAAATTTCTTGTGGTGTAAATTCTTTATCGTCCACCATCTCTTTGTGATTGCTACCAATATGACGTTTAATAGAGCTAATTGTACGATCAGGGTTTGTAATTGCTTGACGTTTTGCTGTTTCCCCTACAACACGCTCACCATCTTTTTTAAATCCGACTACAGAAGGAGTCGTTCTATTACCTTCCGGGTTAGGAATAACAACTGCTTCGCCACCCTCCATAACGGAAACGCAAGAGTTTGTAGTTCCAAGGTCAATACCAATAACTTTGCTCATGAATATGCCTCCTAATAACTTGTTTACTTTTTATTTTGTATAACAGATCTATTAACTACTAACTTTCACCATCGCTGGTCGCAGTACTTTGTCTTTCAATATATACCCCTTTTGTACTTCCTCTACAACAATTCCTTCTTCGTACTCATCACTCTCTACTTGCATAATCGCTTGATGATATTCCGGGTTAAATGGCTCACCAACTGTTTCCATTGGCTTCAGCCCTTCTTGCTCCATCGTTTGTGCAAATTGACGGAAAATCATATCTACCCCTTTGGCAAGTGAATCATAGTCATTATTAGTTGCTGCTGCCGCAATAGCACGCTCGAAATTATCAAGCACAGGCAACAATTGTTCGACTAGTTTCATCGAAGCGTATTTACCTAGTTCTTCTTTCTCTTTCATCGTACGACGACGGAAATTATCATAATCAGCCTGTACACGTAATGTACGCTGTTGCTCAGCTTCTATTTCTTTGACTAAGTTTGCTTCCTTCGCACTAAGTACTTCATCCATGCCAGAATCATTTTGCTGCGATGTAGCAGATGTAGTCTCATCGTTTTCTTCCACTGTTGTCTGCTCATTTTCTGAAGCAACTTCCTCGTGGATAACTGCTTCTTCTACCGCTTCATTATTCATCTTATTTTTATGTTTTTTATTCACTTGTGTCACCTCCTTCATTACTTTACCAATTCCCTGCATTTTCTGCAAAAAAATTATTTATACCATCTACCTAAACGAACAGCCATATCTTTTGAAATGACATCTAACAACTGAATAACTTTGCCATATTCCATCCGTGTAGGCCCAAGAATTCCAATCGTTCCAAAGGATTGACCGTCAATAGAATAGGTAGCTGTAATCAAACTACAATCGTTTATTGCTTGATGGTTATTTTCTGTCCCAATGCGCACTTGTATTCCTCTAGGTAAATCAGTAAACATTTTTAAAATGGTTGGTGTCTCGTCCAGCAAATCTAAAATTGTTTTTACTTTATCAACATCTTTAAATTCTGGCTGAGTTAACATGTTCGTCGTCCCACTTAAAAATACGCGCCCTTCGCTATCTTGATTGGCTAAAGCTTGATTGAGCATTGCGACATATTGTTCCGATTGATCAATATGTCGTTTCAATTCCTCTCTCACTTCACTATATAATCTTGATTGCAACATCAAAATCGGCACGCCAACCAATTTGTCGTTTAATATGTTTACTACTTTCTCCATCTCATCCATTGGTAAGTTAGGAGGTAATGATATGGTCCGATTTTCCACATGACCTGTGTTCGTAACAATAATAGCTACAGCAGATGCCGCATCTAAAGGTACTATACCGAAATGCTTTAACGTTGTACTCATCATTTCTGGTCCGAGTAATATCGATGTATAATTCGTTAAACTCGATAAAATAGAAGCAGCATGTTGAATCACTTCTTCTATTTGATTTACTTGATCGGTTACAAACATCTTTAACAAATTCAAATCTTGCACGTCATTAAATTTGATTAAATGATCGACATAATAACGATAACCTCTAGTAGAAGGTATTCGACCGGCAGAAGTATGTGGTTGCTCTAGAAATCCTAGTTCTTCTAGATCAGCCATCTCATTACGAATAGTAGCTGGGCTAAACTTGACATCGCCACGTTTCGATATACTTCTCGATCCTATCGGTTCCGCCGAGCGAATATAATCATCTACAATGGCATGTAGTATTAATCGTTGTCGTTCTGTTAGCATTCCAACCCCTCCTTAGCATCGATATTGCTATGTTGATCCGATGTCGTTAGCACTCATTACAGTCGAGTGCTAATCACTATAACAAAAATACCAAACCACCTTGGTTGTTGTCAAGTCAGTTCGGCATTTTTAGGCGTATTTTTGTACGATTAAAATAACTTTTTCATTACTGCGATTTCATCGCAAGCAAATCGCTTCGGACAGATCGCACAATCCGTCCAAACTTTCTCTGGAAAAATTTCTTTTTCTACGATATGAAATCCATTCCGTTCAAAAAATGGTACAGCATATGTCAAAGCCATTATTTTGCTTATTTTCAGTTCTTTCGCTTGTTCGATCAATTGTTCCACGAGCTTGCTACCTATGCCGTAACCTTTATACTGTTCACTCATACCGAGCGAGCGAATTTCTACCAAATCAGCACCGAGTATAGTTAAGGAACCACAACCGACAATCTTATTTTCTAACTCTGCCACAACAAAAGAATCGATGGAAGCAGCTAGCGCTTCTCTAGTACGAGGCAACATAATCCCCTGCACAGCATAACTGTGAATGAGCTCATATAATTGTTCTACATCTTCCACTACAGCTTGCCTACATATAACAGCTGTCGTTTGCATATATCCTCACTCCACTCGGTCGTCAAAAAACCATTTACGAATAAATATACATCAACTTGAATTATCTTGCAATAGCCATTAATCTAAAAAACTGGCAAATACATCGTTACCGAATATAATCCCTTGTTTAGATAAACGATAAATCGTATCATCTCTCACATCGACTTTTTCAATCAATTGCGCTTGGAGCAGCTTACCAAGTTGCGGAGCAAACTTTTGTTCTAGATTATGATTAGGAAATTGCTTCGCAAATGAAGATGTACGAACACCCGCCAACAATCTTAGTCCTACCATCATAAAATCTTCCATCGCTTCGTGCTCGCTAATTTCATACTGCTCTAGTCGAGGCAGTCGCTCTTTAGCAGCATCAATATAAGGCTGTACTCCTTTAATATTGACATGTCTTGCGCGCGAAGCATAACCATGCGCACCCGCTCCTAGCCCATAATAAGGCTCATTACGCCAGTACACAGAATTATGCTTACTTTCATAGCCTGCTTTGGAGAAGTTACTTATTTCATAATGTGAATAGCCATATTTCGTCAACTGCTCGATTAATAGCATATACATATTAAATTCATCATCTTCCGATGGAAGTGGTAATTTATTACGATGATACAAATGATGAAATAATGTATTCTCTTCGATTTTCAAACTATATAAAGAATAATGAGGCAACTCTAGCTGCACTGCTTTTTGCACACTATCCGCAAGCATCGTCAATGTCTGATCAGGTAATCCAAACATCAAATCAATCGACATATTTTCAAAACCAGCTTTACGCGCATTAGCAATGCTAGCATATACATCGTCCACACTATGAATCCGTCCAATTCGTTCTAACAAATGGTTATCGAATGCTTGCACACCAAAGCTTAATCGATTCACACCACCATCAAACATTACTTTAAGCTTGTCCAAGTCTGTGGTGCCCGGATTAGCTTCCATCGTAAACTCCACCTGCTCTGCCAGTGGAAAATGACGATGTACAGATGTCAAAAACCGCTCCATCTGAGCTGGTGTTAAAACGGTAGGCGTTCCTCCTCCTACAAAAATAGTATCGATTTGCTGCGGTGGCAGCTCCGATACAGTAGTGATCATTTCTTGTTCCAGCGCATCCAAATAATCATCTACCGGCTGCCCCTTCACAACGTACGATGTGAAATCGCAATAAAAACATTTGTTTGTACAAAATGGTATATGAATATACAGCGCTCTAGGCGCACTCGTAGTTTCTTTGTTCGTGTTATGCATAGAAAGCACCTCTCTCACCAAACAATCAAAGAAGGAAGAGCGATGCTCTCCCCTCTTTCACGCTTATTAATCTTCGTCGATTTTTAATACAGCCATAAAAGCTTCTTGTGGAACTTCTACGTTACCGACTTGCTTCATCCGTTTTTTACCTTCTTTTTGCTTTTCAAGCAACTTACGTTTACGGCTGATGTCACCACCATAACATTTTGCCAACACGTTTTTACGCATCGCTTTAACCGTTTCTCTAGAAATTACTTTATGTCCAATAACAGCTTGGATCGGCACTTCGAACATTTGACGTGGAATAAGCTGTCGCATTTTTTCACAAATTGTTTTTCCACGCTGATACGCACGATCTCTATGCACAATAACAGATAGCGCATCGACTGGCTCATTATTCAAGTTAATATCCATTTTGACCAGTTTAGACTGACGATAGCCAGAAAGCTCATAGTCGAACGAAGCGTACCCTTTTGTACTCGATTTTAACTTATCAAAGAAATCATAAACGATTTCAGATAAAGGCAGTTCGTAGTGGATCGTCACGCGATTCGTATCCAAGTACTCCATATTGACAAACTCACCGCGTTTATTTTGACAAAGCTCCATAATAGCGCCAACATAGTCATTCGGTACGATGATGCTGGCTTTTACAAATGGTTCTTCTACGCACTCTATTTTAGCCGATTCTGGATAATTACTTGGATTATCGATGTCTAGTACTTCACCGCTCGTTAACGTTACTTTATACACAACGCTTGGCGCTGTCGTAATTAGCGGAATATTAAACTCACGCTCAATTCTTTCTTGAATAATTTCCATATGCAGTAGTCCCAAAAATCCACAACGGAATCCAAATCCTAAAGCAGTAGATGATTCCGCTTCATATCTCAATGCTGCATCATTAAGCTCTAACTTCTCCAACGCTTCTCGTAGATCGTTGTAATCTTGTGTATCGATAGGATACAATCCACAAAACACCATAGGGTTAATACGGCGATACCCCGGTAGTGGCTCCGTTGCTGCGTTCTTCACTCCTGTAATCGTATCTCCAACGCGAGTGTCCTTCACATTTTTGATACCAGCTACTACAAAACCTACGTCACCAATAACTAACTCATCAACGATTGTCATTCGTGGCATAAACGCACCAACTTCAATTACTTCGAATTCAGCGCCTGTTGCCATAAATCGAATTTTTGAGCCTGGACGAATACTACCATCGACAATTCGCACATAAACGATAACACCTTTGTATGGATCATAGTGAGAATCAAAAATAAGTGCTTTGAGCGGCTTATCTGGATCACCTTCAGGTGCTGGAACACTATAAACGATCTGTTCAATAATTTCTTTTATTCCGATACCTGCTTTTGCAGATGCATGGACAGCTTCACTAGTGTCTAATCCAATAACATCTTCAATCTCTTGCTTCACCCGATCAGGATCAGCATTTGGCAAGTCAATTTTATTAATAACAGGCAATATTTCCAAATTATTATCTAGCGCCAAATAGACGTTTGCTAGCGTCTGTGCTTCAATTCCTTGTGCCGCATCAACGACAAGTAACGCACCTTCACAAGCTGCCATACTGCGTGATACTTCGTAAGTAAAGTCTACGTGCCCCGGTGTATCAATTAAGTTCAAAATATACTCTTCACCGTCATCAGCTTTATAGTTAAGCCGAACAGCATGTAGCTTGATTGTAATACCTCTTTCACGTTCCAAATCCATCTGATCTAGCACTTGTGCCTGCATTTCTCGTGAAGATAAAGCTCCTGTAAATTCCAGTATACGATCCGCAAGCGTGGATTTTCCGTGGTCGATATGTGCAATAATGGAAAAATTTCTTATTTTTTTCTGTCGGTCACGAACGTCGATCATGCCTAACCTCCACACTCCCAATAGTTCTAATCATTCTAACAGTATACCAATAAGATGGCTGATCAGCAATGGACAATCGAAATGTGATAGCGATAAACCAAATATATTGATAGTCATTTAATGAAACCTTCAAATATAGATACGATGAATTTAATACTACTGTTAGATGCTGATTGTAACATACCGGAGGCAGAATCCGCCAACTTATTTACCGTTGCTTCGTTAGGCTCCAACTCCATAATAAGCTGTTCTTCCTGCTGCACATATTCTCTTTCCTCCGCTATCGGTTCTATTACTGTTTTCTGCTCTGTTTGTGTCATGATTTTTAACTTTTCGATTTCCTTCTCTAACTCCACAATGCGGCGTTCTGTTTCAGTAAGCTCTGGCATCGTATCCGCTGGCAACTGCTGCTCCGATGGGACTACAGAAGTGGGAGGCAATTGTTCTTGTTCCAGCGGGCCATAGATTCGCTCGATCCCTGCTGTTGATATTTCAATCCCATACAATACAACAATACTTAATGCCGCACCAAGCAATACCCACTTCCAGCTTTTATTACGCATACTACGATCACTCCTTTGTCGAAACAGTTTCATCCGCCCAATATATTTTTGATACAACTTCTGCTAATGCATCCGCTGTTCGATATGATTCCTCTAACGTATTTTCAATTCCACCTATTTCAATTAACAAATTACCCGCAGCAAGCGATTGATTATATTCTGCATTACCATTTGCGGCTGTCTTTCCCCATACTCCTCGAGATATACCAGGATACTTCTTTTCCAATGCATCATGTATTTCGTTAGCCAATGCTTCATTTTCTTTCCAATTAGGATTTTTGTGACCGATAATAAAATAAATTTGTGCATAATCTTCGCCATTGATATTAACTGTTGTATATTTTCTTTTTTGTGAATCTCGATGGATGTCAAAAAAGTAAATAAGTTCTTTGCTACTTGCTATTGCTTCTTTCACAGTCTTTTTCGAGTATTTGTACGAAAGGTTATATCGAAAATCTGGCACAGTGGCAGGATAGTCTACTTTAGAATGAATCGCTCCAATTCCTTTGCTCTCTAGTTGCTCCTTCAACCTTTTCCCTAATAGCGTTATATTTTTTGTAGTAGAATCTGCATACTTTTTCTTTTCTTCCATTTCCGGATACCAAGATTCACGATTGTGAGTATGATAGATAAAAACACTTTTGTTCGCCAGATCTGTTTTTTCTTGCTCATCGATAATCGGTGTCACGTCATTCCCTGTTGGAGGTTCCTCACCACCTGGAGCGAATTCAATCGATGGATCATAGTCAACTGGTGTATAATCTTGCGGTCCGACTGTAATATCGGTGGCAATTCCTTTGCGCAGCAGAAACACTTCTTTTTGTTGCATGCCCGGCAGTTCACTAATAATAATACTTGTTGGGTCTTCGATATCTATATTCGTTAAAGCTTTCATTAAATAGCGACTAATCTCATAATTGTTAATGGAACCATCTGTTAACTGACTATGGAATTGAGGTAACTCTATTTCTAGCATATCCCCAAATAAACCATTTGATACGGTAGCCGCTAATTGACGTAAATTAACATTAGGTCCTTGGTTGGACTGTTTGTAAACGATGCTGGTCACTCCAAAAAATATAAACAACAACATACTAATAATTGACAATTTAGAAAATAACCTAGCACTCATCATTACTTTGTCCATTTTCTGATTAGATCGTGTATATGGATGGATTGTTTTCTGCATTTCGATTCCCTCCGCTAGTGTCTATTTACTATTAATTTATGTACTAGTAATATTTCATAGAACTAAATTAAGAGATTCGAAGCAAACAAATCCATTTCACATCAACAGAAGCAACGAAAAAAAGCACATACCTACCGTTATACCGGCTAGATTTGTGCTTGCTTTACTTATCTATTTATTTATTGATGACGTCATGTTAACTAACATCTTTTAATGAGTGTACGCTGATACATTATTTTGATCGATCGCTTCATGCAATGCAGCATTCAACCCGTTGGCTAATACATTGGCAATATCTTCGATAAACTGATCTACTTCTTTAGGCGTGACTAACAAATCGTGACCAAGCGGATGTAACACTTCACGAACTAACTGTAACGTTTCTTCTTCTGGCATTTGATTCATTACCCCAAATAATTGATCCGTATTGCCATTATGCTGTTCCATATGATTACGCATCATCTGAAAAGCATTACTTACAATGGTGGAAGCATAGACCACCGTCGGAATTCCTATCGCAATAACAGGCACACCTAAAATTTCTTTCGTTAATCCTCGTCGCTTATTTCCAATTCCTGAACCAGGGTGGATGCCAATATCTGCAATTTGAATCGTCGTATTCACTCGTTCAAGCGCTCGAGAAGCAAGTGCATCTATCGCAATAATAAGATCGGGCTTCGATCGTTCAACAATACCTTGTACTACTTCACTACTTTCAATCCCTGTCACACCAAGTACACCAGGGGCAACGGCACTGACTGATCGGTAGCCAGGCGCTACACTTTCTGGCATTAACTCAAACAAATGTCTTGTTACTAAAACATTCTCCACAACTAATGGACCGAGAGCATCTGGTGTTACATGCCAGTTACCTAACCCAACAATTAAAACGGAGGCAGCTTTATCAATCGATAGACGTTCCAAAAAACTCGAAAAGTGCTGAGCGAAACAATTAGCTACTTTGTTTTGTAGTTCCGAATCATGATCTCTTAGCTCTGGCACTTCAATCGTCACATAACGCCCTACCATTTTTCCAATTGACTTGGCACCTTGTTCATTTTCTACATGCATATGCGTTACAGTAATACCATCTAATTCTTCCCGCTCTTCCGATATTCCTTCGAACTTACTATGACCGTTCGTTTCACTTGCTATTTCTCTAGCTTCTAACGCTAAGTCAGTACGTACGTTATATTGTTGCAAATCTAACTGATCCATGTTCGATAGATCCTCCTTTTTTAATTCCGTCACAGCTATTGTTTGCAGATGTACATTTTTCATACGGTAAAAAACTATTTTTATGCTGTCGACGCTTATGCAGGTAACTAGCAGAACTATTGCAATTTATGGTTGCACGTGATAGTATATTTGAAGTTGTGTAGTATTCAGTAGGTCTACGTGCACTTCTTTGAATAGTTTAGGAGGTGATTCCATGCCAAACATTAAATCTGCAATTAAACGTGTTAAAACTAACGATAAGCGTCGTGCTTTGAATGCATCTCAAAAATCTGCACTTCGTACAGCCGTTAAAGCTGCTGATCAAGCAGTCGTTGGCACAGATCTAGAAGTAGCAAAAGCTGCTCTAGTGCTAGCAACGAAAAAACTTGATAAAGCAGTGACAAAAGGCTTGATTCATAAAAATGCGGCTGCCCGCAAAAAATCACGTCTTGCTAAAAAGGTTAACGCATTATCGGCACAAGCTTAATAACATAAAACGGCTATTCCCTACAATAGGGAATAGCCGTTTTGCTATTTCAACTTTAATTTGTAGCTAGCTATTTAGGCAGCCAAAGATAAAATAAACAATTCTAAAGCGAGCGTTTTGTTAGCCGCTCCTATTTTCATATTATAATCAAGATCTGCAAGCTGCGATAGAATAGTCGCTAACTGCTGTTGCTTCAAGCGCTTCCCCTTCTCTGCCGCTAGTTTAATAGCATATGGATGCTGTCCTAATATCGATGCCATCTGCTTCGGCGAGTAGTGCTGTTGCTCTAACTCTTTAATTTGCAACATCATTCGTATTTGGCGCACGATTAATGCAATAATCTTTATCGGTTCCTCTCGTTGCAATAGTAGCTGCTTATAAAGGTGTAACGCTTGCTCTGTACGCAACTCTACAATCGCATCCACGAGCGCAAAGACATGCTCTTCTGCTGTATCTGGAATTAGTTCACGAACGATTGACTCTTCAATCGTCCCCCCTTCCCCAACGCGCAAACAAAGTTTATCGCTCTCTTGTGCTAATTGCTGCATATGATTGCCTGTTTTCACTTGTAGCAATGCTGCTGCCGCTTCCGTAATCGTCCGACCTTGTTTTTGAATTCTTCGAAGTAGCCATTGTTTCATTTGAGCTTGATCTAGCTCGTCAAAGGTTAGTACTGCTTGTCTACTCTTTAATTGTTTTACCACTTTACGTCGCTCATCTAACTTTTCAGCTTGGGCAATAAACACAACGATTGAAGACTCTAAAGGATGTTCAAGATAGCGCAACAAAGCATCCGGTTTGTGATCTAATTTGTTAACATCTTTCCCACCTGCGGTCAATAACAAAGCATCATGAACAATAATTAATTTTTTATGTAAAAAAAATGGCACCGTTTCTGCTTCAAGTATAATTTCATCAATAACAGTTTCGGTAGTATCAAACTTAACAATTCCTAACTCCCGTTCATCCACTGCAAAAATAGTTTCTGACAAATAGGTAACAAATTGCTGGACACGGTATCGATCTTCTCCGACTAGTACATATATCGGCCACACTTTTCCTTCTTTTACATCTTTCATTGCCCGACTAATATCCATTTTCCAAGCTCCTTCACAACGACAAAAGGATGAACAGTTTCTATTCATCCCTCTGTCTCTATATAAACATCCTAACAATAGCCCATGGCACTACCGTCAGGAATGGTCATAGACGTCTAACAACGTCAATGACAATAGATCTACCTTAGTATACGCAAACTATATTGGAATAGTGCTTACTTCTTGTTACTCTCTAATTTTTTTTCAGTACGCTGCGCTACATCTACTTGAAACTTAGTAACAGCACCATTGTCTAGCTTCGTTTCATACGTTAGCCATTTGCTCTCATCATCCCATTGTAGCTGCTGAATCGAGCCTTTTTTTTGTTCCGATTGAAAAATAACCTCTTGTGAGTCTGCATCTTCAATTACAATCGTATGATCCAAAAGGACCGCAACAAATTGATTGTTAGGCGATGTAGTCGATACTATACTCGTCATCGTCCTCCACTCTTGATGTTTCATAGACGATTCTGCTTCTGTAGATTGCCGAAGTTGCTCCTCCACTCCATTAGAAACAACCGCTTCATCTGCTTTTCGAGGAGGAGCGACAATCGGATCGCGTTCATCCTGGACTGGTTTATCAAATGTATGTTTTTCTGGAATCGCTTCATCTGTAGGAGGTGTAGCATCCATCTTTGTACTACTACCACCATTCTGATCTACAGCTTGATGTTTAGGCAGACTGTTTGGAATAGTCGGTTGTTTACTATCCAAACCACTTTCTGCTCTGGACGCTGGTGCTGTAGATGGTTCTGGTTCTGGTTCTGGTTTTGACCGTTCTTCACTATTCTGCTTTTTCCCTTGTACATCTTCTTTCGCACCATTACTATCGAACGACTGCGTCATCACTCTTGATTGCATATCAGTTATCGAATTTTCGTCAGACATAATCGAATCCATTGCACTAGAAGTACTTTCCCCTTGCCCTGCTTCCATTTGTGTATTAGCTGCTGTTAACGGCACTACATTTTCGTGTAAACCACGATTATTTCCTGTAGTATAAGCAACTATAAAAATAATACAAACAACAGCCGCTGCTGCTACACCGCTATATGGACGCCAATGACGCCAAAAGTTATTGTTACGCTTGGGTACTAGTAGTGTATTCACCTGTTCATCAGTTTCTCCACTAGACTGATCAACCGATGATGATTCCGATTCACTTACATCTTGCATCGCAACTATTTTGTTTGCTTGCGTATGAGTATTTCCTAAATTCCGTTCTATATCAATACGTTCAAGCTCAGGCATAATTGCATCCACAAGGCTAAATCGCGGTGTGACTTTGGGTAGATTGTTTAACTGTTCAGAAATTCGATTCAATGCTTCTAACCTGTCTACGCAGTCCGGACATATATGCAAATGGTTATCGCAAATTTCCAATTCCGCTTCACTGAGCTGATTATCTACTCGTCGTTGAAGCAAATCGGCAATCTCGTTACAATTCATCCCCGGACACCACCTCTCTCATATTCATGAAGTAAGCCTTGCAATTGCTGCCGGGCTCTAAACAAATAAGATTTTACCGTATTCAGCGGCAAATCAAGCGAGTCCGCAATTTCCTTGTACGAAAAGTCTTGTAAGTAACGAAGCACTACAACCGAACGATGATGTTCTGGTAATTGATCAATAGCTGCTTTAATATCACGATTAGTATATGCTGCAAGTACTTCCTCTTCAACATTTTGCTTTTCATGAAATACTAGCTCATGCTCATCGATAGATACCGTCGGTTTCTTTCTCCGAAACTTGTCTATACATATATTCGTAACAATTCGTTGCACCCATGTTTTAAATTGCGCTTTCTCCTCATACGTGTCAATCTTGGTGTAGATTCGAATAAGCGCTTCTTGTGCAGCATCTAGTGCATCCTGTTCATTATGCAATATATAATAAGCTGTCCGATAAACATGAGTTTCGACCTCGCGCAACAGAGTTATTAAAGCATCTCTATCTCCTGATTGGGCTGCTTTAATAAGATCCAACTCCACCACCTGGGATCCTCCCCTCTTGCACCTACTTAGACGATGCTTTCATCTAAAAGGTTGCATCTATTTAAAAATTAACTATAGTTTTTTTAGCTCTACCTCAAAATCAGTACTTGACGTATAAAGGTGTAGATAGTCCCTCCCTCACGAATCTAATATGTACATGAAGTAAGAAGCGATTTATACGATATTTCACACAAGTTGCCTCTAAATTGATTCCAAACGATGCCTATTGTACGAAAAATCGTACAAAAAGCAAGGTGCGGCATCCAAAAAGCGAAATTTTGTACGATTTATCATATAAACTCAGTAATCACTGCCTGGAAAAGACCATTCTCTATATGAAAAATCGTACAAAACGGTTTCCACGCCGCACTATCCAATCAATATCATCACAGATCAAGCACTAATTTTGGTTTTGAACCGTTTTTTTAGCATATTATAATAATTTCTATTTCTATTCTAGCGGGGAAAGTTTAATATTATCTTAATTTTTCTAAATTAAATTAAAAAACAATATAAAATAAACAGAAAACCTATCCCAAAGTGAGCGTTTAGGACAGATATTTAAGAAGTGTTTAATCAAGAATAGCAAAATTAGTTCGTTTCGTATATAGATGACCGCTTCGTATATACATACATCATCTGTTTTTTTATTCGAAAAACAACTTCACCGTTCACTGACGTTTGGTATACGTCCACCCCATAAATATCCAATCTATCCAAAACATCAGAATGGGGATGCCCGTAACTATTTCGTTCTCCTACAGAAATAACAGCCGCGCGTGGTTGCCAGTAAGCTAACCATTCATCACCCATTGAATGCTTACTGCCATGATGAGCTACTTTCATCACATCAATTTGACCACTGTAATCTAGCATTAGCTTATGTAATAGTTGTATTATTCGTTGTTCAGTCGTCTGACCAATATCTCCAGTTAACAAAATACGTTTCCCTTCAATATCGAGCAATAGAACGACACTCCATTCGTTTTGATCTTCCACATACTCGACTGTATTTCGCCGTACCGCCGACTCATCTGGCCATAAAAATTGCATCTGAATATTATTTGCCACTTGATAGTTTTCACCTGCAACAGCTGAATATAACGGTATTTTTTTCGCTATTATCATTTCCATTAGTTGAATCGTGTCAGAAGATTTTTTTAACGTTTGATTCCACCAAACTTCTTTTACTGGAATATGTTCCAATACAGCGAGCAACCCACCTATATGATCGGTATCCAAATGGGATATAATAAGCATATCAATTTGTTTAATTCCGCGTTTTTTCAATAATGGAACGACTACTTGTTTCCCAACTTCAAACGGGCGTTTTCGCGCTTTCCACTGCTCTTTCGAAGTGCCAAAGGATAAAGTTCCTCCTCCATCAATAAGTATTACTTTCCCATTTGAACTTCTAATTAATGTAGCATCACCTTGACCGACAGCGAGAAAACTAATTTCAGTCACACCATATAATAAAGGATAATTATAACTATATACTAATAAAATTAACAAGCTCATACTTAACATAAAGGGTCTTCTTACATAGTTTAACATACGATAGAAGGAAAACATATAAAACCTATGATGCTCATCGAGCGTATAATAAGCTTCATTTTTTGTACGTAGCTGAATAAATAATAGAAAACTAACTACTAACCACGTACCTACCCACCAAACTGGCGGCGTACCCCAAATCGTCAAAAAAGAAGTCTGCTTAGCAAACCATTCGATGCCGTTCAGCACATATTGATTCAATCCTGTAATCATTTTAGCCAACCAACTAGCGATAGAGATAGAAAAAAGAGAGACAATTAAACTGATCATTGCCAATGGTAAAATAATAGAACTAATCATTGGTACGAATAGCACATTCGCCAGCAAAGATAATAAATGAAATTGGTTAAAATAATAAATCGTCAAAGGAAAAGAAATAAGCTGCGCAACTAGTGATACTGTAAATATATCAAATATGAACCGCTGCATTTTTTTCTGAGGAAAGTAATTACGCAATGCTGGAACTCCGATAATTAATCCACTCGTAACGATAAACGATAGCTGAAAACTAACATCGTACAAATAAGCAGGTTTGTATAATAACATGATCAGTGCGGTTGCCGCAATAATATGTATTGTATTTTTTTGTTTTCCAGCTTGTATGGCAAACAGCGCCAATAGTGCCATCATCCCAGCTCTTATAACCGAAGGAGACGCACCAGACAGCACAACATATAATGGAATTAAACTAAGTAACGTACCATTTATTCTTTCTCTCGTAAAACGAAAAAACTTCAAAATAATGGTAACCATATACATAAACACTGCTACATGTAGACCCGAAATAGCTAATATATGAGTAATTCCCACTTGAGAAAACTGTTGAAATTGACGTTCATCGAAATCTTCCCGAATGCCTAAAAGTAATCCTTTCATAAATCCAATGTTACTACCACTATATATTTTATCTAGATGATCTGCCAAATAAAGCCTTAATCGATCGATAGCATTCGTCATATATTGTGCCATTGTTTTCTGCTGTTTTAACCAAATAACGTCCGTCATGCTCGCCACTTTAAACAACCAAAATATGTTCTTTTCTTGTAAAAACTGTTGATAATCAAAGCCGTCTCTATTGTCAGCACGTTTGGGAATATGTAGTGTTCCTGTTAATTGCAATGCCGTTCCTCGCAGCATCTGTCTATGTAAAAGCTGTTCTTTTTGTTCATGAAGTGACAGATGTACCAATACTTTTTCTTTTACAAATAATTGTTTTTCCCTTTGCTCATCGTTATGTAATTGCACCTCTTCGGAAAGCATATGTAAACTAATTCGATCTCCATCTACTACTGCAGCAGACACAACAATCCCTTTGATCGTAACAGGAATCGAGTCATAATGCTCGATTTGCTGCCCTTGTTGCCCATCCCACTGCAACGATTGCAAAATTTTGGAATAGTGTTGACTTTGGAGCACCATATTGTATCCAACACTAATACCCAAAACAGCGACCATTACAATTGCAAAAAAACGGGTACACATTTGGGTATAGGTCAACAACGCTAACATTAGACACCATACCCCTATCAACAACAACAAACCTAATCGATTACTACTATAATCCACAAGCAATTTTCCTACTATAAAAGCTACAGTAATCCAAACTATCGGTCGTTTCGTTGGAGCAGTCATCATTCCCTCCCCCATCCAATTTATTCAAACAAACTTTTGCATTACAAAAAGCACCTTCTATTCACTAAGTAGTGAATAGAAGGTGCTTCCTTCATAAAATGTTCAACGATATTGTTATGAATTTACATCGGTCACTGCTTGCTCAGGTGGTTCATAATTAGTTAACTGACGAATTGTAATCTGTTGTTGCTCCATTAACGAAAAAACCTTTTCGCTATCCTTGGAATAACTACGATGAAAAACGATTTCTACGATGCCGCTATTGGCGAGCATATTAGCACACGTCCAACAAGGTTGATCCGTCACATAAACCGTCGCCCCTTCACGATCAGCTCGATCTGTAAATAGTAACAAGTTCTGTTCAGCATGAATAGTACGAATACAGCGTTGCTTTTTTACTACCGTTTCTTGACTGCCAACAAGTTGAATTTCGAACTCTTCTGTAATCATACAACCAGCTTCTAAACAATCCTTTGCTCCCATGGGCGCACCATTGTATGCTGTGCCAAGTAGCTTCTTCCCTTGCACTAATACAGAACCTACATGTCTACGTGGACAGCGAGACCTTGTAGCGACCATATATGCAATATCCATAAAATAGGTGTCCCAATCTTTACGTTGTTGCTCTATATTATGGGTTGACATAAACTAACTCCTAACAAATAAAACATTATTGTTGACTTGCAGCAATTGCTTGCTCTATATCCGCAATAATATCTTCGATTCCTTCTGTTCCAATAGACAAACGAATTAATCCTGGATCAGCACCGGAAGCAACCAATTGCTCTTCCGTCAATTGTTGGTGTGTCGTACTTGCTGGGTGAATAATAAGAGACTTCGAGTCACCAACATTCGCCAAGTGTGAAAATAGTTGTACTGCATTAATCAGTTTTTTACCTGCTTCAATACCGCCTTTAATGCCAAATGTTAAAATAGCACCTTGACCTTTCGGCAAGTATTTTTGAGCAAGCTCATAGGAAGAGTGGGATTTAAGTCCACAATAACTTACCCATTCTACAGCATCATGCTTTTCCAAGTATTCTGCTACTGCTAGTGCATTTTGGCTGTGGCGTTCCATACGCAAATGCAATGTTTCTACTCCTTGTAGTAGCAAGAACGAGTTAAATGGAGACAATGCAGCTCCCATATCACGCAACAACTGAACGCGAGCTTTAATAATATAAGCGATTGGTCCAACTGCATCCGTGTATACTACTCCGTTGTAACTTGGATCTGGTTCCGTTAATCCTGGAAATCTACCGCTAGCTTTCCAATCAAACTTTCCGCCATCGACGATAATTCCACCAATGGATGTTCCATGACCACCGATAAACTTTGTTGCTGAGTGAACTACAATATCAGCTCCATGTTCAATTGGACGGCATAAAAATGGGCTAGGGAACGTATTATCTACAATTAACGGCAAACCATACTCATGAGCAATTGTTGCAATTGCTGCAATATCAAGTACGTCACCTCTCGGATTACCGATAGATTCGATAAAAATGGCCTTTGTTTTTTCGTTAATTGCAGCACGGAAATTTTCCGGATTTACAGCATCAACGAACTTAACATCTATACCAATTTTCGGCAATGTAATTGCGAACAAATTATATGTACCACCGTACAAACTAGTAGCCGAAACAATTTCATCCCCAGCGCCAGCAATATTCAAAATAGAATAAGTAATCGCAGCTTGTCCAGATGCAACAGAAAGTGCTCCAGCACCGCCTTCAAGCGCTGCAATTCTTTTTTCTAATACATCACTCGTTGGATTCATAATACGTGTGTAAATATTTCCAAACTCTTGTAATGAAAATAAATTTGCAGCATGGTCTGTATCTTTGAAACCATACGATGTCGTTTGATAAATAGGTACCGCACGCGACAATGTTACTGGATCAATCTCTTGACCTGCATGTACAGCTAAAGTTTCCAATGACATTTGTTTTTCTTCAGACATTATTGATACTCCTCCTTAAATTAAACAACAACTACTATACTGGAGCTTACCTTCACTTACATGCCAGCACTGGCATAGGTTTCCGATTTGCTCTCCCCATATTGTCTCATATTCGTTAACAAGCTACAATGCTTTCTTTGATCCGTTCATATATTTTTTTACCGATACCTTTCACTTGCATCAATTGCTCTATAGTTGTAAATAAACCAATAGTGGTGCGATATTCTATGATTGCAGTTGCTTTGGCAGGACCTATTCCTGTTAACTGCTGCAGCTCATTATTACTAGCATGATTAATATCAATTTTATTGGCAGATTTGCAGACGAGAGTATCGTCAGCTTCCACTTGATCCGAAGCAGCAACAGCAGCTACACCTGGGATATTTCCTATATCATCTACATCATCTACAACATCTACAACACTTGGAAGAGATGTCGGTATAATCGTTGGCTTATTTTCCACTTGTTCGCTATTGAGTAATGTAGGTTGATTCGTTTGTACCACTTCTTCAGCATTGGCAGCTGTAGATAGTTGCTTTTCTACCAGCTCATTCAAAGCAGTAAATGTAGGTTTATTATTCCATGAGTTAACATATATTGCAAATACAAACATTATCAACGATATGACCAATAAAATAATGGGAAATAACCTTTTTTGTAGCCATACAGCTTGTTCTTTTTTCCTACTTTCTCTCATCTTTCTTCCCCTTCCAAAATATAAATAAAAGAACTTTACGACAAATGTACATATTGTACGAGCCGAGCTGAATAAGATATTAGAGCACAGTTCGATCATGTAGTATTGGAGGTTACACTCATGAAAGTTGGCTTTATTGGAGTTGGAACAATGGGCACATTACTAGTTGAATCATTTATTAAGTCTGGAGCGCTCGAAGCAGATAACATCATGCTATATAATCGTTCCGTTGCCAAATCGAAAGAAGTAGCAGCACAATTCCCTAGCATTACATTAGCTACATCTACTGTAGACATTATGAAGCATTGCGATATTATCTTTTTATGTATTCGTCCCTTACAATTTGTTGATGTACTAAAAGAAATCAAATCTGTTGCTCATCCACAACAAGTAATCGTTTCGATTACTAGTCCTGTCCAGATTAGTCATCTAGAAGAGGAATTAAGTTGTAAAATAGCAAAAGTAATACCTAGTGTAACCAATGCCGTCTTTAGCGGGGCATCGCTTTGTATGTATAGTGAACGTATGAATAAAGAAGATAAAAGAGTAATTGAACACCTATTTAGCTATATTAGTGAACCTGTTCAAATTGCAGAAGATTTCACAAGAATTGTATCGGATATATCTAGTTGCGGTCCCGCTTTCTTCGCTTTTTTACTTGAGCGTTTTATCGATGCTGCAGTGTCCGAAACAGGGATAGATCGTGCCGACGCAGAACGAATTGCCAGTCATATGTTACTCGGCACAGGGCAGCTCTTAACTAAAGGTGGCTTCTCTCCGAAACAAGTACAACAAAAAGTATCCGTTCCAGGTGGCATAACTGCCGAAGCATTACGTTTACTAGAAGAAAATACCGAATATTTGTTTGAAGCTGTCGTACGTCGCACACATGAGAAATATAATGATGATTTGTTCAAACTAAACACAGCATTTTACGGAAAAGAGGTGAACGGTCCTTAGCTGTTCTTCAGCTAAAGTCCGCTCACCTCTTCATGTACTGCTTGCCAAGGAAGGTCAGCTTATTTAATTTGCAACAATATTAACTAACTTTCCAGGAATAGCTATAACTTTGCGAATCGTTTTATTGGCTAGTGCAGCAGATACTTTCGGTAATTGTTGCGCTAATTGTTCTAGTTCAGCAGACGTTTGCTCTACTGTTACCGCCATCCGATCTACAATTTTCCCATTAATTTGTATAACAATTTCTACTTGCGTATCCACTGTCCATTTTTCATCAAAAGTAGGCCACGGCTCATACGTAATCGATGTAGCATTACCTAATCTGTTCCATAACTCTTCCGTAATATGTGGAGCAATTGGCGATAATAACTGCAAGAAATTATGCATTGCTTCTAACGGAAGTACGTCAGCTTTATTAGCTTCATTTACAAAAATCATCATTTGACTAATCGCTGTATTAAAGTGGAGTTGTTCATAATCAGTCGTTACTTTTTTAATTGTGCGATGCCATGTTTTCATAAAATCATCACTAGCATCTGCTTGCTTAATTTTGCTGTTAAGTTCACCATTTTCAGAAATAAACAAACGCCATACTCTACTTAGAAAACGATGCGATCCTTCCACACCGTTAGAACTCCAAGGCTTCGTAGCTTCCAATGGACCCATAAACATTTCATACATACGTAACGTATCCGCTCCGAACTCATTAACAATAACGTCCGGATTAATAACATTACCACGCGACTTAGACATTTTTTCATTATTCGTACCAAGTATCATTCCTTGATTTATTAATTTTTGGAATGGTTCCTTTGTACTTACAATTCCCATGTCATAAAGCACTTTGTGCCAGAAACGAGCATATAGCAAATGCAATACAGCATGCTCTGCCCCACCTATATATAAATCTACCGGTAGCCATTCTTTTTCTAATTCAGGCGAACAAATTTGTTCGTCATTTTTTGGATCGATAAAACGTAAATAGTACCAGCAGCTTCCAGCCCATTGCGGCATCGTATTCGTTTCTCGACGAGCTTTCATTCCTGTTACTGGATCTACTGTATTTACCCACTCTGTTACGTTTGCAAGTGGAGACTCACCAGTTCCTGAAGGTTTTATTTCATCAACATCAGGCAATATAAGCGGCAACTGATCCTCAGGAACTGTAGTCATCGTGCCATCTTCCAAGTGTAGTATTGGAATCGGCTCTCCCCAATAACGTTGGCGGCTGAACAACCAGTCACGCAAGCGATAGGTTACTTTAGCCTCACCTTTACCGATTTTCTCCAAATGCTCGATCATGGTAGCAATCGCTTCTTCATTATGCAAGCCGTTCAAAAAGTCAGACTGGACGTGTGCCCCGTCACCAGTATAAGCTTCCTTCGACAAATCGCCACCAGATACTACTTCGACTATAGGCAATTGATATTTAGTAGCAAACTCATAATCGCGCGCATCATGACCAGGTACAGCCATTATTGCCCCTGTTCCATAACCAGCTAGTACATAGTCAGCGATCCAAATTGGAGTTTTATTACCGTTAACAGGATTAATTGCATATGCACCAGTAAATACGCCAGACTTATCTTTGGCTAAATCAGTACGCTCCAAGTCACTTTTACGAGCAGCTGCGTCTTGATAAGCCAACACCGCTTCTTTCTGCCCTTCAGATACAATAACATTTACTAAAGAATGCTCCGGCGCAAGTACACAATAGGTTGCTCCGAACAACGTATCCGGTCTTGTCGTAAATACTTCTATCGTCTCTTCAAAACCATCTACTTCAAATTTCACCTGCGCTCCTGTAGACTTTCCAACCCAGTTGCGCTGCATATCTTTAATACTTTCTGGCCAATCTAATTCTTCCAAATCATCAATCAAACGATCAGCATATGCAGTAATTTTGAGCATCCATTGACGCATAGGTTTACGAACAACAGGATGACTACCTCGCTCACTTAGCCCATCAATAACTTCTTCGTTCGCAAGTACAGTACCTAGAGCTGGACACCAGTTAACTGGCACTTCAGCTATATAAGCAAGCCCGCGGTTGTATAATTGAATAAAAATCCATTGTGTCCATTTATAATAATCAGGATCAGTCGTACTAAATTCTCTATCCCAATCGTAAGAAAATCCTAGTGATTTAATTTGACGACGAAAATTATCAATATTACGGAATGTTATATCACGTGGATGCTGCCCCGTATCAAGCGCATGCTGCTCAGCCGGAAGACCAAATGCATCCCATCCCATCGGATGAAGTACGTTATATCCACGCATCCGTTTAAAACGCGACACGATATCGGTAGCTGTATAACCTTCTGGATGTCCTACATGAAGTCCAGCAGCAGATGGATATGGAAACATATCTAGTGCATAAAACTTCGGTTTATCTTTATCTTCAGCCCCATTTAACGTTTGAAATGTTTTTTGTTCATCCCAATATTGTTGCCATTTCGGCTCAATTTCTAATGGATTATATCCGTAGTTTACTTGTGTTTGATTCATTGATACATACCTCCAATTTTACTAAAAACAACTTTTCACACGCTTATTTTCCACAAATAAAGCCTCTCGTCCCTAGCGTAATTCGCTAGGGACGAGAGGCTCAGGTTTAGCTCCCGCGGTACCACCCTAGTTAGCAAAACACATGCTTTGTTTTTGCTCACTCTATGTCTTTAACGCAGACGACACNGCAGACGACACGGCTTATTAACTACTATACTTCACAATATAGTAACTATTTGAGCAACTCCAAGGTAAGTTCCTTTCCTTACAGGTTCAGCTTACACCTACCGCTGACTCTCTAGTCCTGCAACAACGAAAGTACTACTCCTCTTCCACGTTTTTCTTTATCAATAACTATCATTATTATAGAGACGAAGCGGTTAACTGTCAATCATACTTATCACAATGCTACTTGGTTATAATTTTACTTCTCTCTTCATTCATTGTTCTCATTTTGAATCAGTTTAAACCGTTGTAGCTGCTCTATTTGTCCATAAAGTAATAATATTTCTTTTTGCTGCTCCCCAAACAAGTCATAATGTGGATAACCACTCCTCGTATGAAGCTGCTCTTTAACCAGTTTATTTTCTTTTCCCCAAGCTAATAATATGTCTAAATTACTACATCCCACTTTTGTTACAGTCCGCATTGTTGGAAATCGATCATCTAGCCAATAATGAGTGATAAAGGCAATCTCGCCTTGCGTAACTTTCTTTTTCCAGTCATATAATTCTTGTCGATCAATTCCAAAAGCCATTTTAGCATCAGCTCCTTCTATTTATCTTAAATGTTTGATGCATTACAAGCAAACAACTGCTATACTAAACTCCATATGAATGAAGGAAAGAGGTTCACTATGTCAACAAATCAATTTAACCAACTGGGATTGTCGCCTGCCATATGTACTAGCTTACAACAAGACGGTATTGTACGACCGACTCCAATCCAGCAACAAGCTATCCCACATGCCATGAACAATAAAGATATTATCGCTATGGCGCAAACTGGAACCGGGAAAACATTAGCTTTCGCACTCCCAATTTTACAAAAAATAGATCCTAACAAACAACAAACTCAAGCGCTTATATTAACACCGACCAGAGAGCTAGCGATTCAAATAACAACAGAAATCAAAAAGTACGCACTCCCGTTACAAATTACGATTCTGTCAGCTTATGGCGGTCAAGATGTAGATGCGCAAATCCGAAAGTTAAAACATAACCCTAATATTATCGTTGCTACACCTGGAAGATTGCTTGATCATATGCAACGAGAAACTATAAATCTAGGAAAGCTAGAAACTTTAGTTTTAGACGAAGCCGATCAAATGCTCCATATGGGCTTTTTGACAGATGTAGAAACGATTATCCACCGCACACCGCGATCTCGCCAAACGATGCTATTCTCGGCAACGATGCCAGACAAAATAAAGCAACTTGCTCAACAATATATGCAAACACCTATCGACATTAGAATTAAAGCTGAAAAAGTAACATTGAAGAACATTAAACAAGTCATAGTTGAAACAACCGATCGCAGTAAGCAACGGACGTTAATTCAACTGCTCGAAATGTATACTCCTTACTTAGCAGTTATCTTTTGTCGCACAAAAGTTCGTGCAAAAAAATTAAATGAAGCTTTACAAGAACATGGCTTTGAAGCTGATGAACTACATGGTGATTTGTCTCAAGCGAAACGTGAACAAGTGATGAAAAAATTCCGTGACGCAAAATTGCAATTGTTAGTTGCAACGGACGTAGCTGCTCGCGGTATTGATGTAGAAGGTATTACACATGTTTTCAATTATGACACACCGCCAGATGGTGAGCATTATATTCACCGTATCGGTCGAACAGGTAGAGCTGGCTCAGAAGGAATTGCTATCACTTTAGCTACACCATACGATAAACAAACAATTTTTACTATTGAGCGTAGCATCGGCGAAGCAATTAAAAGGCAGCCTGCACCAGCAGCTAGACATACAGACGAAGAAGAATTGCCTGACAAAAAACAACGATCAATAAAACCAAACCGTAATAAAAAGTCTAACTCTAGAACAAATAAAGCTAATAGTTCCAACCCATGGCAAGAGAAAAAGACGACAGCAGCACCTGCCAAAACAAGAACTAATAAAAGAACGTCAAGTCAGCCATCAAGAACGGCTGGTAAACAAAGAGACGCCAAACAGCAACCGGGCAAACAGCGGGATGCTAGACAGCAACCAAAAAATGTTGCGAGCAGACGTGGCGCCAATCGAAACGCTTTAAGATTTAAATAAAAGATTTCCGCCCAAAAATTGGACAGTCTAGACATTCGTCCAGTCTATTTGCCCCAAAGAGCATAGAATGCTGTATGACGTTTGACGATATCACTTTTTCTCAAATAAAGGGTCAAGCGTAAATAATAGCCTGGGGGGAATTTGAATGTCAGCTTTTCACGGAGGATGTAACCAGCTATCGACAGGCATTGTCTTGGTACTGTTCATATTACTAGTAATCATTACTAAAACTTTTTGGTAATTCAATGATAAGCCTGGCTTAAACGGAACAAGGGGGTGCCCAGAACATCAGTGAAAACTGACTACTGGACACCCCTTTGGTTAATTGATCGTATTACGCAAAAAAACCACCTTATTTATCTAAAATGGAAGTTGGGATAGGGAATAGTAACATAGACGGGATACTTGTTGAACCAACATACCATAAATTATGCAGACGGCATAACGCAACAGAAGAACGCTTTGTACGAAATATCGTATAAACAGGCTTGGATCAACGGCTGGAATATAAACTTTGTCTGAATTATCGTATAAACGAGCTGGGTATCGACGGTTGGAGGCTAAGCTTTGTATGAAATATCGTACAAACGACAGGGAATTGATAGTTGGGGTCGGTCAAGTCCTTTTTTATGTGTAAATTCCCTTTAGATATGATCTGCCGGACTTATGACTTGGGTTCGGCTTTCTTCTTCTCTTTTTTCCACGTCCAATATAGGTCCATATCGATGTATTTCCTCTG